>NZ_CP074380.1:3010625-3355000 GCF_022695595.1 Streptomyces sp. MST-110588 | reverse complement strand
TGGTTAAGGAACTCGGCAAAATGCCCCCGTAACTTCGGGAGAAGGGGGGCCATTGCTGGTGAGGGGTCTTGCATCCTGAGCTGGTGGTGGCCGCAGAGACCAGCGAGAAGCGACTGTTTACTAAAAACACAGGTCCGTGCGAAGCCGTAAGGCGATGTATACGGACTGACGCCTGCCCGGTGCTGGAACGTTAAGGGGACCGGTTAGTGACCTTTCGGGGTTGCGAAGCTGAGAACTTAAGCGCCAGTAAACGGCGGTGGTAACTATAACCATCCTAAGGTAGCGAAATTCCTTGTCGGGTAAGTTCCGACCTGCACGAATGGCGTAACGACTTCTCGACTGTCTCAACCATAGGCCCGGTGAAATTGCACTACGAGTAAAGATGCTCGTTTCGCGCAGCAGGACGGAAAGACCCCGGGACCTTTACTATAGCTTGATATTGGTGTTCGGTTCGGCTTGTGTAGGATAGGTGGGAGACTGTGATCTCGTCACGCCAGTGGCGGGGGAGTCGTTGTTGAAATACCACTCTGGTCGTGCTGGATGTCTAACCTGGGTCCGTGATCCGGATCAGGGACAGTGTCTGGTGGGTAGTTTAACTGGGGCGGTTGCCTCCTAAAGGGTAACGGAGGCGCCCAAAGGTTCCCTCAGCCTGGTTGGCAATCAGGTGTTGAGTGTAAGTGCACAAGGGAGCTTGACTGTGAGACTGACGGGTCGAGCAGGTACGAAAGTAGGGACTAGTGATCCGGCGGTGGCTTGTGGAAGCGCCGTCGCTCAACGGATAAAAGGTACCCCGGGGATAACAGGCTGATCTTCCCCAAGAGTCCATATCGACGGGATGGTTTGGCACCTCGATGTCGGCTCGTCGCATCCTGGGGCTGGAGTCGGTCCCAAGGGTTGGGCTGTTCGCCCATTAAAGCGGTACGCGAGCTGGGTTTAGAACGTCGTGAGACAGTTCGGTCCCTATCCGCTGTGCGCGTAGGAGTCTTGAGAAGGGCTGTCCCTAGTACGAGAGGACCGGGACGGACGGACCTCTGGTGTGCCAGTTGTTCTGCCAAGGGCATGGCTGGTTGGCTACGTTCGGAAAGGATAACCGCTGAAAGCATCTAAGCGGGAAGCCTGCTTCGAGATGAGGGCTCCCACCTCCTTTGAGGGGTTAAGGCTCCCAGTAGACGACTGGGTTGATAGGCCAGATATGGAAGCGCCGTAAGGTGTGGAGTTGACTGGTACTAATAGGCCGAGGGCTTGTCCTCAGTTGCTCGCGTCCACTGTGTAGGTTCTGAAGTAACGAACTCGCCTGTGCTGGCTGGAGTTCATCTTCATAGTGTTTCGGTGGTCATAGCGTTAGGGAAACGCCCGGTTACATTCCGAACCCGGAAGCTAAGCCTTTCAGCGCCGATGGTACTGCAGGGGGGACCCTGTGGGAGAGTAGGACGCCGCCGAACAATTTTTAGGGGAAGCCCCGCACCGTATGGTGCGGGGCTTTCTGCATTTGTGCGCCGAATATCATCGGTGCATGGACCGTTACCAGGGCGTCGCTCATCTGGAGTGGTGGGCCAATGCCCGCACCCGTCTGATGCGGCTTCCCGTAGAGGTCACTACGGCGGTGGACGGCGCCACCCTGATGGCTGTTGCCTCACCGCCCCTCAGGCAGGTGGCGCGGGAGGAGCTGCTGGCGCTCGTCGACGCGGACCCGCAGTTCGTCCTGCGCATGGACGACGACACCGTCATGGACGTCGTGGTGGAACAGGGTGGAGACGCCGGCCGTCTGCTGCTGAGGTCTGTCCCCGGCGTCTGACCGCACGCACAGGCCCCGCCGAGCCTGCCACCGAACGCACGAAGGCCGACCCGGGGACGGGTCGGCCTTCGAGGCAAGGGGGCTGGGTCAGGCGCCGTACGGGCGGGTCGTGCGGCCGGTTCGCAGGACCTGGGCCCACCAGGCGATCTGGTCGAGCATGACGGTGGCGGCCGTGCCGGTGCCCTGGGGGTCCTTCGGCTGGCCGGCCGCGTCGAACTGCTCCCAGGCCATGTGGAAGCTCACGGTGTCGCGTACGGTCACGGCGTGCAGCTCGGCGAAGACCAGCCGCAGTTGTTCGACCGCGCGCAGGCCGCCCGCCAGGCCCCCGTACGAGACGAAGCCCACCGGCTTGGCCTGCCACTCCTGGCGGAACAGGTCGATGGCCTGCTTCAGGCCCGCGGGAAAGCTGTGGTTGTACTCGGGGGTTATGACGACGAAGGCGTCGGCGGCGGAGAGGCGTTCGCCCAGGGAGGCGACGGCGGGCGTGGGCTGTGAGCCGAAGGCGGGGATGACGGCGGGCAGTTCGATGTCGGCCAGGTCGATGACGTCCAGCTCCAGGTCCGTACGCTTGCCCGCCACCTCGGCGAACCAGTTGGCGACGACCGGCCCGAAGCGGCCTTCGCGGGTGCTGCCGACGATGACGGCGAGGCGGTAGGGGGCTTCGGAGGCGGACGTGGCGTCAGCGGTCTGGGCGGCGTGAGATGCGGTGGTGGACATGGGGTCTCCTTGGTTGGTCGGTAGGGATGGGTATGGGGTGGAGTTATGTGGTTGAAGAGGTGTGGTCAGCGGTGTGATGTGGCCGTGGCGTGCCGGGGTGCGGTGGTCGAGGGTGCCGTCGGACGCGCTGTCGTACGCGTTGCCGTACCCGCCGTCGTACCCGGCGCCGGGCGCTCCGTCGACGTGCTGCGGGAGGGGTCGAGCAGACGGTGGACGGTGAGGGCCGCGGTGAGCAGGAGGGCAGCCACCGCCCACAGGAGGGTGTGCCAGGCTCCGGTGAACTGTGCGGCGAGGAAGGCCCCGTGCGTGCTGCCGAGTTCGCCTGCGGCCACCCGGGCGGCCAGTTCGGCCGAGCCGCCCACCCGCGCCTGGATCAGTCCGGTCAGCGCGGCGCCGACGACGGTCAGCAGCAGGGCGTTGGAGCCGCCCTTGACGGTGTTGAGGAAGCCGGCCGCCATGCCGGTCCGCTCGGCCTCGACCAGGTTCATGGCCTGGGCGTCGATCATGCCGGCAGCCAGGCCGTTGCCGGCGCCTGCGGTCAGCAGCGGTCCGAGGAGCTGTACGGGGCCGATGCCCGGGTGCAGCACGGTGAGCCAGGCGTTGCCGGCCGCCATCAGCAGCAGGGCGACGACGATGAGGTGCCGGGCCGGAAGCCCGCGGTTGACGAGCCGGCCGGCGAGCGGCGGGACGACCAGGACGGGCGCGGTGAGCATCAGCATCGTCAGGCCCGCGTCCCGCGCCGAGGCGTGGTTGACGCCCTGGAGGTAGGTGGGCAGGAAGACCAGCAGACCGGAGGTGCCCAGGCTCATGCCGAGCGCGGCCAGGCACCAGCCCATGAAGCGACGGTTGCGCAGCAGACTCAGGTCCAGGACCGGGTGATCGGTGCGGCGTTCATGCCGTACGAAGAGGGTGAGCAGGGCCGTACCGACCAGGACCGGGGCCAGGACCAGGGGGCTGGTCCAGCCGGCCTTGGAGCCCTGGGTGAGGCCGTACATGACCAGTGCCAGGCCGCTGATGAAGGTGATGATCCCCGGGCGGTCCACGCGGGGGCGGTGCTCGGCGCGCGATTCGGCCATCAGGGTCGTACCGGCCAGCAGGACCAGCCCCGCGGCGACGAAGACACCGAACGTCATCCGCCAGCCCAGCGCCCCGACGAGTGCGCCGGAGAGGGTCGGGCCGAGGGCGAGGCCCACGCCGGCGATCGTGCCCATCGTCGCGAACGCCCTGGTGCGGGCGGCTCCTTGGAAGGTGCCGGCCAGCAGGGCGCCGCCGCAGGCCATGACGCCGGAGGCGCCGACGCCGCTGAGGGTGCGGGCGATGTCGAGTACGAGGATGTTCGGCGCGGTCGCGCCGGCCAGCATGCCCGCGGACCACAGGGCGGCGCCGGCGGTGAAGACCCGGCGGCGGCCGAAGAGGTCGCCCAGTGATCCGGCCACCAGCATGAAGGAGGCGGCGCTGAGGAAGTAGCCGGTGATCACCCACTGGAGTGCCGGGCCGGAGGCGCCCAGGTCGGCGCCGATACGGGGCAGGGCGACGGTGGTTCCGGACATGGACATGGGGAGGGTCAGGTAGCCCAGCAGGGTGACGACGAGGGTCACGGCTGGAACGGACCGCCTGTTCCGCGGGGATTCCTTTGGCATGACAGGTAAACTACACGGTGCAGTGCATGAGGTAAACCGGGTAGTGCAAGTTTTTGACGGAGAGGAGCGGAGATGGGTTCGCAGACGGGAGCGCCGGTAGGAGACGCGGCCGGAGCGCCGGTGGGGGATGCGGCCGGAGCGCCGGTGCGGCGGGGGCTGGCGGAGAAGCGCCGCGCCATCATGAGCGCGGCGCGCACGGTGTTCGCGCGCGAGGGGTTCACCCGGGCCAGCGTGGACGCGATCGCCGCCGAGGCCGGGGTCTCCAAGCGCACGATCTACAACCACTTCAAGGACAAGGAGCAGCTTTTCCGGAGCATGATGGTGGAGAGCTCGCAGGCGCTCTCCGCCTTCCACCGGGAGCTCATCGAACGGCACATCGGCCGGCTCACCGACCCGGAGCCCAATCTCATCGCCTTCGCCCGGGAGTTCGTGGTCCCGCAGGAAGAGTTCAAGGGCCACTTCGCGCTCGTACGGGTGATCAACGCCGAGGCCGGGCGGCTGCCGCGGGAGGTGCTGGAGGCATGGCAGGAGGCCGGCCCACGGCCCGTACGGCGGGTGCTGGCGGACCATCTGCGGCAGGCGGCCGACCGTGGTCTGCTGCGGATCGAGGCCGGTGAGGAGGAGCTGGCGGCCAAGCACCTGGCGCTGCTGACCGGGGCGGAGGTCACCCAGCGGACCTATCAGGGCGCCGTGGAGATCCCGGCGGAGGAACTGGCGGGGATGGTCGCCCAGGGAGTACGGACCTTCCTGCGGCTGTACGGGTCCGGGAAGCCGTAGGGCGGGCGGCCCGGTCCGGCGTGGTCCGGGCCGGGCCGACCTGAGGGGCCGTGCTGTCCTATCGGGCGCTGTCGGGGCCGTGCCGTCCTGTTGGGCCGGCAGGCTCATCGGAGCCGCAGGGCCTATCGGACCGGCAGGGGGCGGTGCGGCCAGCGGGCGCGGGCCTGTTCCTGTGAGCGCATCGTCGCGAGGACCGGCAGGCCGCGCGCGGCGCCCGTGCCGAGCAGGTCGGGCAGGGCGGGGAGCGGGGCGAGGGCGGCGATGTCGTCCAGCACGAGGGTCAGTGGTGGGTCGAGCCGGCCGGCGGATGACCGTTCGGCCATGCGGCGGCCGTGCTCGACCACGTGGGAGAGGAGTGCGGTGAGCAGCGGCATCGCACCCGGAGTGGTACGCGGATCCTCAACGGATTCCCCTACCACGTAGAGCGTTCCCCCTTCGTCGATAAATGATTCGAGAATGAGCGCATCAGATCGAAGAGGATTGCAGGCGTCTCGGATATGGATCGAGGAGAGCGCGGCAAGTGATCGTGCCACCAACTCCTTGGCCAGGTCACGGCGTTCCGGATGGGCGGTCAGCACCGACTCCAGCTCGCCGGCCTGACCCGCCGACGCCTTGGGGTTCGTCCGCAGGATGCGTACGGGTTCGTGCGCGGCGCCGCCCGCGTGGGCCCAGCGGTGGAGCTGCCGGAAGGGGCGGCCGTCCACGGCGGCGGCGTGCAGCCAGCAGCGCAGGAGCGTTTCGGCGGCGTCCGCCACGGCCGAGTCGAGCGTGCTCATGGGCCGTACGGGGGCGAGCAGCGCGGCGGCCCGGGCGGCGGCCGTACCCAGGTCCGTACAGCCGGCGGCCGGGGACCAGCGCAACCGGGCCGGGGTGTCCAGGAGGTGCAGGGGGTCGTAGGTGAGCAGCGGGCCCAGCTTGGCGCGGGCGTCCTTGGTCTCGGCCCACAGGCCGGGGTCGGTGGTGGCGACGACGAGCGGACCCTCGGCGGCGGCGATGGCCGCGGCGGCCAGGGCGGTGGCCTGCTGCCGGTCGGCGCCGAAGTGGAGGCGGCGGGGGGTGGGTTCGGGCGTGGGTGTGGCGGTCAGGTGTGCCGCGGATTCGGGCACGGGGCGTTCGTACGAGACCGGTTCCGCTGGTTTCGCCGATCTCACTGGTTCCGCCGGTTCCGCTGGTTTCGCCGGTTTCTGCCTGGATGTTGTCGCCGATTGATCCGGAGTGACCGTTTCATGTCCGCCGGGGGCAGGGGCAGGGGCAGGGGCAGGGGCAGGGGCCTGGACAGGGACCGGAGCCGGGTACGCGGCCGGGGCCGGGCCCGATCCCCGCTGTGACCCCACCCCTCGGCCCGGTCTCGCCCCTCGCCCCGTTCCCGCGCGCCGGGCGGCCCGTACGGCGCGGTAGCGGGCGACCGTACCCAGAACGAAGATCGTCAGTACGAGCAGCACCAGCACTTCGCTGATGAGGATGCCCCAGAACAGCCCGTACCCGGAAAGCTGGTCCTTGGGTGTGCCGGGCCAGGCCCCGGCCAGGTCGTGCGGTTGCCCGATCAGGCTGCGCAGGGCCAGCGGCGTGCGGGGGAAGGTGACGCCGTCCGGCCAGGCGCCGTGCGCGAACAGACCGGCCAGGCCCGTCGCCGTCCAGGCCAGGACCGTCAGCCCGAGCAGGAAACCCAGCACTCCGACCAGGAGCGCGTCGGGGATGCCCCGACCCCGCCCGCCTCGTCCGCCCCCTCGCCCGCGTCCGTGTCCGTATCCGTATCCGTCGTCCCGTCCACCACCGCGCCCGTACGGCTCTGCGAACCCATCGGCCCCACCGGTGTCATGCACCCCGCCCACGCTCCACCCCGTTCGCCTTCCTTCCCACCTCACGCCACCGTCTCGCTCGACTCCCCCCGCAGAGCCCGCTGCATCGCGATCGCCTCGGCCCGCTGCGCCGCCTCCGCGTCCGCCGCCCGCTCGATCGCCGTCGCCTCGTCCGTACGGTTCGCGGAGGTCTCCGTCATCGCGCGGTCGGTGTAGACCAGCGGCCGTTCGGCCTCGGTGATCAGGTGTTTGACGACCTGTACGTTGCCGTTGACGTCCCATACCGCGATACCGGGGGTCAGCGTGGGGATGATCTCCACCGCCCAGCGCGGCAGGCCCAGCACTGCTCCGGTGGCCCGTGCCTCGTCGGTCTTCTGCGCGTAGATCGTCCGCGTGGAGGCCATCTTCAGGATCGCGGCGGCCTCCTTGGCCGCCGCGCCGTCCACCACGTCGCTGAGGTGGTGGACGACCGCGACGAAGGACAGGCCCAGCCGCCGCCCGAACTTCAGCAGCCGCTGGAAGAGCTGGGCCACGAACGGGGAGTTGATGATGTGCCAGGCCTCCTCGACCAGGAAGATCCGCTTCTTGCGGTCCGGCCGGATCCAGGTGTGCTCCAGCCACACCCCCACGATCGCCATCAGGATCGGCATCGCGATCGAGTTGCGGTCGATGTGTGAGAGGTCGAAGACGATCAGCGGCGCGTCCAGGTCGATGCCGGCGGTCGTGGGGCCGTCGAACATGCCGCGCAGATCGCCGTCGACCAGCCGGTCCAGCACCAGCGCCACGTCCAGGCCCCAGGCCCGTACGTCGTCCAGGGCGACGTTCATCGCCTCCGCCGACTCCTCCTCCGGGTGGCGGAGCTGTTCGACGATGTCGGTCAGGACGGGCTGGCGGTTGGTGATCGTCTCGTTGACGTACGCGTGGGCGACCTTGAGCGCGAAGCCGGACCGCTCGTCCAGGCCGTGGCCCATCGCCACCTCGATGATCGTACGCAGCAGCGCGAGCTGGCCGGTCGTGGTGATCGACGGGTCCAGGGGGTTGAGGCGGATGCCGCCGTTCATGGCGGAGGTGGGGTCCAGGCGGATGGGGGTGATGCCGAGCTGCCGGGCGATCAGGTTCCACTCGCCGACGCCGTCCTCGCCCTGTGCGTCCAGGACGACCACCTGCCGGTCCTTGAAGCGCAACTGGCGCAGTACGTACGTCTTCTCCAGCGCCGACTTGCCGTTGCCGGACTCCCCGAGCACCAGCCAGTGGGGCGCCGGGAGCTGCTGCCCGTACAACTGGAAGGGGTCGTAGATGTAGCCCTTGCCGCTGTAGACCTCGCGGCCGATGATCACGCCGGAGTCGCCGAGGCCCGGGGCCGCGGTGGGCAGGTAGACGGCCTGCGCCTGGCCGGTGGAGGTCCGTACCGGCAGCCGTGTCGTCTCCACCTTCCCGAACAGGAAGCTGGTGAAGGCGTCGGTGAGCGCCGCGATCGGATCGAGGATGGCCATGACGTACGCGCCTCCCAGCGGCTCAGCGTCGGATTCCGGTCGCGAAGGGCAGGGTGTTGACGAAGGCCCGGTGATGCTCGCGGTCGCACCACTCCAGCTTGAGGTAGGACTTGCCGGCCGAGGCGCGGATGGTGCGCTTGTCGCGGGCCAGCGCCTCGGGGGAGCGGGAGGAGACGGTGATGTAGCCGACGAGGTTGACGCCCGCGGCGCCCGACGCCAGATCGTGGCCGCGCTGGTCGACCCGCCCGTGGTGGGCGACGTCGCGCGGGTCCACGACCCGGTTCATCTTGGCCGCGCGGCTGGCCTCGGCGTCGTCGTTGGTCTTCTCCGTCAGCATCCGTTCGATGGCCACCTCGGTCGGTTCCAGGTCCATGCAGACCGCCACCGTACGGATCACGTCGGGAGTGTGCACCAGCAACGGTGCCAGGAAGTTGACGCCGACGGGCGTCAGCGGCCATTCCTTGATCCAGGCCGTGGCGTGGCACCAGGGCGCGCGGGTCGCCGACTCCCGCGTCTTGGCCTGGAGGTAGGTCGGTGACATCGCGTCCAACTCGGCCGGCCAGGCGTTGCGCCGGCTCATCGCCTGGATGTGGTCGATGGGGTGGTCCGGGTCGTACATGGAGTGGACCAGCGAGGACAGCCGTGCCTGCCCCAGCGGCTGCCGCACGCGGATGTCCGCCTCCGCGAGCCGGGCGCAGATGTCGGTCAGCTCACGCGCCATGACCACGGCCAGGCCCGCGTCCCGGTCGAGCTTCCTGCGCAGGGGGCCGCCGCTCTGGTGGAGACGGGCCGCGCGCGCCATGGTGTGGGCCTCGGCGGCCAGCTCGCGGGTGTAGTGCATGCAGGCGACGAGGTAGGCGCGGTGCTGCTCGGAGGAGGTGGAGACCATCGACTGGAGCTGCTCGTAGGACTCCTGGAGCCAGCGCGGGGAGTCGGGGTCGCCGCGCTGGGCGACGTCCTTGGCATGGGCGTCGGGGTCGGCGGGCAGCGTACGGGCGAGCATCTGGAGGCGGGTGACGTAGCCGTCGCCGTTGGCGACGTGCTTGAGCAGCGTGCCGAAGCGGTCGACGAGGGCCTCCTGGTCCTCGCTGTCGCGCAGGCCGACGCCGGGGCCCTCGATCTCGATGGCGGCGGTGACCGTACGGCGGTCGGCGTGCAGCAGGACCGCGATCTCGTCGGGGCCGAAGGGCGCGGTCAGCCAGGTGATACGGCCGATGCCGGGCGGCGGGCCGATCTCCACCTCCCGGCCGTCCAGGCGGGTGCCGGCCTCGGCGGCGGCGGAGCGGTAGGTGGCGCCCTTGCGCAGGGTGCGGCGGAAGCTGCGGTTGACCTCGAACCACTTGTAGAACGTACGGCCCCGGTAGGGGAGGTAGACGGCGGCTATGCCCAGGACCGGGAAGCCGGTGAGGGTCAGGATGCGCAGCGGCAGTACGGGCACCAGCAGGCCGCACAGCATGCCGAGGGCCGCCCCCGCGATGATCAGCGCGATCTCGCCCGTCTCGCGGTTCTTGCCGACGATCGCGTTGGGCCGGGCGCGGCCGATCAGATAGGTGCGACGGGGTGTGATCGGGTGGGGCTGGGTCGTCAACGCCCATCACCTCCTGAGGACTTGCCGGAGCGCGCGGTGCCGTGCGGGCCGGGGCGGGGCGTGGGGCCGGGGTGCGTACGGGGGCGGGGGCGGGGGTGGCGGAGACCTGGGCGCCGCCTGTGGGGGTGCCTGTGGTGCCGCCTGTGGGGCCGCCCGGTGCGCCGCTGCCCGTACGGCCGCCGTGGGCGGCCACCCCGCCGGAGACGGCGCCCGCGGGCCGGGGCGCCGCACCGCCGTGCTCGGCGCCCCCGCCGCCGGAGGAACGGGAGCTGTGGGTCTTGATGCCCTGCGAGACCAGGGCGGCGGGCGAGGAGATCACGGCGGCGGCCTGCGCGCCGTCGGTGGCCTGCTTCTTGTTCGTACGGGCCGAGACCAGCTCGTCACCGAACCCGGGGACGAAGCGGTAGATCACCGCACTGGCGAAGATCGCGAGCAGGATGATGGCGAGGCCCGAGACGACGGCCGAGAACGCGTTGGGACCGTTCTCGGCGGAGAGCGCTCCCGCGATGCCCAGGACGATCACGATGACGGGCTTGACCATGATGACGGCGATCATGATGCCGGCCCAGCGCCGGACATGTCCCCACATGTTCTTGTCGACCAGGCCGGCGTAGACGACCGTACCGAGCAGCGCGCCCACGTAGAGCAGCGCGGCCCGGATCACCAGCTCCAGCCACAGCACGCCGGCGGCCAGCACGGACACCAGCGCCACGACGATGAGCATGATCGGTCCGCCGCCGATGTCGGTGCCCTTCTTCAGGGCCTCGGCGAACGCGCCGAAGAACGTGTCGGTCTGTGCGCCGGTGCCCTTGGCGATGATCTCGGTGACGCCGTCGGCCGCCGAGACGACCGTATAGAGGATGAGGGGGGTGAACGCGGACGCGAGCACCGTCAGCCACAGGAACCCCACCGCCTCGCTGATCGCCTCGGTCAGCGGCACCCCGCGCACCGCCCGCTTGGCCACGGCCAGCAGCCACAGCACGAGCGTCAGCACGGTCGAGGCGGCGAAGACGACGGCGTACTGGCGCAGGAACGCCCCGTTGGTGAAGTCCACCTGTGAGGTGGACTTCACGGCCCCCGAGAGCTTGTTGATGATCCAGGCGGCGGCGTCGGCACAGCCCTTGGCGAGGGACTGGAGGGGGTCCAGGGGGCTGTCGGAGAGGCCGCCGGGTTTGGGGGCCGGGCCGCTGTCGCCCGGGCGGCAGAAATCCTTGGCCGGGCCGCGGATATTCTCGCAGGGATCCTTGGACGGTTTGGGGGACGGTGCGGCGAAGGCACGTGACGCCGCGAGTACGGCAGCGGTCTGCACGACCGCCACCAAGGAGATGAGCGAGAGGGTACGTCGGTGACCGTCAGCGGGCATAGGTGAAGCCTCCGAACCCTTCCACGGCCTTGGACATCTCCTCGGCCGACGAGGCGGCTTGGTCCTGCCCGATGGGGGCCGGCCCGTTCTTCTCGGTGAAGTCGACGACCTTCCAGTCCCCGTCCACCCACTTCAGGTCGAACGTGTTGGTGAACCAGCTCTCCGTCACAGGGTTCTTCGAGCTGCCACCAGCGATCCCGAACAGCGCCGAATACCAGACCGCCACCTTGGCCGAGTCGCCCTGGAACGCTTCGATCTTGGTGCCGACGGGATTCGACCTGGAGACGAAGGTGCCGCCCTTGGGCGCGGTGCCGTCGGGCTGGAGCCCGATCCTGCCGAGGAACGCCGGGTCGGTGAACACCTTGTCCAGGTCGCGCTTGCGTGCCGCCGCCACGGACGGCGCGTAGACGGTCTCGATTATCTGCCGCCGCTTGTCAGCCTCGTACATGCCGACGCCCGTCAGCGCCACCACGTAGTTCGCCGCCGCGGACTGTGCCCCCTGCTCGGTCCTGGCGAAGCCGGTGGCGATGCCGGCGTCCTTGCCCTTGACCGGCTTCTCGCCGGTCGGCGCGGTGGACTGCGCCTGCGCGCCCTTGTCCGCGTCGCCCTTCGCGCCGCCGTCCCCGCCGCCGGTTCCGCCGCCGCGGTTGGCGAACGCGATGGCTGCGATCAGGAGTACGACCACGCCGACGACCGTGATCAGGTTCCGGCTGGACAGGCCCGTACGGGAGCGGCGTGCCCCGCCGTACGCCTGGCTCCCGCCGTCGGGGAGCCGGGTGCGGGTCTGCCCCGTGTCCGTACGGCCGTAGTCGCCGCCCGCATGGCCGCCGCCCGCGTAGCCGCCGCTCCCGTAACCGTCGTCATCGTTGAGACTCATCGTTCCTGTGCCCCCTCTGCCGACTTCGTCATCACTGCCGTCGTTTCGCCGCCCGTGTATGACCGTAGCCGTGCGGGCGGCGGCTCGGGCGTGCGGTGGTACGGGTACGTGTCAGGGCGACGGGGCCTCAGATGCTGGGCGGGAGCGGTGCCCGCGGTGCGAGCGGCGTGGGTGGCGTGAGCGGCGCGAGCGATAGGAGGGGTGTGAGGGGTGCGGGGGTGCGCCGGGCCGGGGTGAGGGGGCATCAGCATGGGCCTCGGAGGGGGCTGGGGCCGGTGAGGGGAGGGGGCCGGTGAGGGGAAGGGAGGGGAGGGGATGGGACAGGGAGATGAGGCCGTACGGGGGCGAGCGGCTGAGCGTATGAGCGTCCGAGCGGCTAGACGGCCATCCCGTAAACGATGGTGAACAGCGTTCCGAGCGAGCCGATGATGAAGACGCCGGTGAGGCCGGCGACGATCAGGCCCTTGCCCTGCTCGGCGCTGAACGTGTCACGCAGCGCGGTTGCCCCGATGCGCTGCTTGGCCGCGCCCCAGATCGCGATGCCGAGGCAGAGCAGGATCGCGACCGCCATCACCACCTCGATCATCACCCGGGCCTCGTTGCCCAGTGATCCGAACGGGCCCCAGTTCGGGGCGATTCCGCCGATGATGGTGGTGATGTCGCCTTTTTCGGCTGCCATGAACATGTATGAACTCACCGCCCCTTGTAGGAACTTGCCGGTGTCTGTATGCCCATGCCGCGGTGCGCGGCACGGGCCGGGACCATCTTCGCCGACAAATCGGCTTCGGGATGTCGACTTGGCGGCTTTCTTTGCGCGATCCGACGCGAAAGCTGGGCGCGCGGGCGTGCAGGACGCCCATCGGGCCGGCCGGGCTCAGAGCCCGACGAAGTGATCGAACTCGCCTGCTTGTACGCCGAGGACGAAGGCGTCCCACTTGGCCTGGGTGGTGGTGACGATGGTGTCGGGGTCGGTGTTCGTGCGCAGGTGGACGTCGTCGTGGTCGCCGAAGGCGACTTCGATGTACTCCTCTGCGTTCTCGTCGTCCGTGGCCTTCTGCCAGTTGAGCTTGCTGGGATCGGGTCGGTTCATGCCGATCACTCTCCCGGAACGGCACCATGCCGTCCAGTCCGGGCGTATCCGCTTTCGCCGGTTTCCGCCCGTGGCGGCGCGGCGCTTGTGGGCGGCGGTTCGTTGGTGGGTGGTTGCTGTGTGTGGCGCGATGCCTGCGGCGCTTCCTTGTCGGTCATGTGCGGGTTGTTTGGTCTTTAGCCCGGTGCGGTCGGTGGGTGGGGTGGGGCGCGGTCGCACCGGGGCCTCTCCTCGGGCCGTGTGCGTGGCTGGTACGCCGTAAAAGGAAGCCTGCGTCTTGCACACGGCCCTGCGGGGAGTCCCCGATACGCCCACGCCCGGCCGTCCCCGAGCCGCCGGTTGTGACTTCCAACCGGTCCTTCAGCAATGCCCGCCAAGCGGGCTCCCTCTGCTACCGGGCGCGGTCGTACGCGCCGTCCCTGACCTGACGAAGGAAGCTGGACCATGCGGCGGAGCCGACGCGTCCGTTCTCCTCCGGCCGATCACTCTCCCGGAACCACACCCCTCCGTCCCCGCGGCTGACCTCGATGCAGTCCTGGTTGCCCCCGGCCCCGCTGAAGCTCGACTTCTGCCACTTCGGTACTGACACGGTGCTCCCTTCACAAGGTGTACAGAACGTGCTGAATCAGGGCGAGTGAATCCTTCTTCGTATGGAACTCTGGTTCGATGCGGTGGTCGATCGGCGGCAGGGACACCGTGCGCAGTGCCTCGAAAGCCTTGGTGAACTGTGCGATTTGGGGCCGTGTAGTGATGAACAGCGAAGACGTGGGGTGATCCACGCAGACGGTGTTCAGGAGAGGGACGGTGGACTTCAGGAGGGAGAAGGGCGTGCTGACGCGGGCAGGGTAGACGGAAGCCTTGAACGGGAGGATCTGGATACGAACGTGCGGCAGCCGGGCCATGTTCACCAGGTGCTCGATCTGGCGGCGCATGACGTCCGCGCCGACAAATCCCATGTGCAGAGCGGCCTCGTGGATCACCGCGTGCAGGATAGGCGGCGACTCCCCGGTGAGAATCTCCTGCCGACGACGGCGGAAGTCGACGTAACGGTCGATCGTCTCGGCGTCCTCGTCGGGCTGGCCTCCTTGGAACAGGACCCGCATGTAATCGGTGGTCTGGAGCAGGCCGGGCACGTGGATCCACTGGAAGGAGAGGTGCGCGACGGCGGATGCCTCCAGCTCCGCGAGATCGCGGGCACTCTGGCTGTGCGGGGGATGGCGGTACTCCGACCACCACCCACGACCATTCGCTTGGCTCATGGCCACAAGCGCGTCTACGTATGACTCGCTAGTGCAACCGTAAACCCGGGCCAAGGTGCGTAGTTTGTCCTCGGGAATGGCTGTTCGGCCTGTTTCGATGTGACTCATATGCGCGCGGCCCAGCGAGGCATGTGCTCCAGCTTCGGTGGCAGACAGGCCGCTGATTTCACGGAGCTGACGCAGCTCCTCGCCGAGCCGCCGTTGCCGCTGGCTCGGGTTGCTCCGCAGCCCCATCAGCGACTCCTTTCCTGGGTCGGGCGAAGTCTGCCCGCACAGCGCTGGGTTGGTCCACTCGTTGGGGCGAACTTGCGGCTCTTGGTTGCGCTAGTTAAACGCGATGCACCTACCGTCGAAACTGCGACGTCCGGTCCCACAGGTGGCCGGGGCGCGGTGATCTCGGGAGGTCACGTATGTGTTCCAGCATCGGGTCGGCGGTCGGGGCGTCTGCTCTTTGTGATTTCTCGCTGGTGTTTCCGCCTGATCCGGGGTGGGTGCGGGCGGCCAGGGAGGCGGTTCGGGCTGCGCTCTGTGCTGCTGGGCGGGAGGGGCTGGTTGATACGGCGTTGTTGTTGACGTCGGAGGTGGTGACCAACGCGGTCAAGGCTTGTCGCAGCAGTGGGTGTTCGGCGCCTGTGACGTTGTACGCGGAATGGACGGGGCCGGGGACCCTGCGGGTGCTCGTGCAGGACGGGGCGCCCGGGGTGCCGTGCTGGGGGCGGGCGGCGGGGGATGAGGAGGGCGGGCGAGGGCTGCTGCTGGTTGGGGCGTGGGCCGATGAGTGGGGGGTGTGCCGGCATGTGCCGGGGGTGGGGAAGGCGGTCTGGTTCGAGGTTGCCGAGAAGGGGCGGTGAAATGCGGCGGAATGGGGGAGGGTTGTGGGGTGCGGAAAATATGGGTGGTGGGTGGGATCGGGGCCGGGCTGGCGCTCGGGTTCGTCGCGCTGCTTGTGGTGGGGACGTACGTGGCCGCGGCGGCGTTGGCGGGGCAAGGCGGTGGGGCGCTCGGGCGGGCCGTGGGGCTGGCGAAGGGGGCGGTGCCGGCCTCGTATCAGCCGTTGGTGCAGAAGTGGGGGGCGCTGTGTCCTGCCATCAATCCGGCGTTGCTGGCGGCGCAGCTCTATCAGGAGAGCGGGTGGAACCCGAGGGCGCAGAGTCCGGCGGCGGCGCAGGGGATCGCGCAGTTCATTCCGGGGACGTGGCAGACGCACGGGATCGACGGGAACGGGGACGGCAAGCGGGACGTGTGGGATCCGGCGGACGCGATTCCGTCGGCGGCCTCGTACGACTGTGAGCTGGCGAAGTATGTGGCGAAGGTGCCGGGGGACCCGACGAAGAACATGTTGGCCGCCTACAACGCCGGGGCGTATCGGGTGATCGCGGCCGGTGGGGTGCCGGCGATTCGGGAGACGCAGAATTATGTGCGGGTCATTACTACGCTGGCCAAGAGTTTTGAGGCGCCGGTGGGGCGGGTGGAGCCCTCGCGGCAGGCTGCGGCGGCGATCTACTTCGCGCAGGAGCAGCTCGGCAAGAAGTATCTGTGGGGCGGCGACGGGACGCCGGAGCAGGGTGGGCGCTTCGACTGTTCGGGGCTGACGAAGGCCGCTTACCACTCGGTGGGGATCGAGCTGCCGCGGGTGGCGAACGACCAGTGGAACGCCGGGCCGCACCCCAAGCGGAACGAGCTGCTGCCGGGGGATCTGGTGTTCTTCGCATATGACCTGAATGATCCGCGTTCGATCCATCATGTGGGGATCTATGTGGGCGGTGGATACATGATCAACGCTCCGTATACGGGGGCGGTGATCCGTTTCGACAAGATCGACACGCCGGACTACATCGGTGCGACCCGCGTCACGGAAGATGGCGCGAAAGCGCTCCCCGCCCGGAAGGCTGCCTGAACATAGGCCCCATATAGGGCCCTGAACTGGGGCGATGGGTCAAGCTTCGATAACGTCCTGGTGATCATCCGGTGGAGACCGGAACGACCTGCCGGGGCGTCGCGTTTCCTGGGCGTGGGAAGACGGCAGCAACGCTCGACGACCACGGGGGTTGGCAGCACATACGGCGCTCGCGCGCGCGAAAGGTAAGGGGCCGCGGCAGATGGCTGGACTCGCACTGGACGGGTCGAACCCCGACGTGGACGTGCTCGACGGCATCAACGACCTCGCGAAAGGCGCTCCGCACTGGGTCAACACCGTCATGGAGTACATCGGTGAGTACGGCATCATCGCCGGACTCGCGATCCTGTGTCTGGTCGCCTGGTGGGCCGCGCGCAAGCGGCCCGGCGCGCCCGCGGCCGTCGCCGGGCTGGTCTGGGCGCCGATCGCGGCCGGGATCGCCCTGATCGTCAACATCCCCATCCGGAACTTCGTGGAACGGCCACGGCCCTTCAAGACCCACGCGGGGCTGGAGGTGCTGATTCCCAGCAAGAGCGACTTCTCGTTCGTGAGCGACCACGCCACGTTGACCATGGCGGTGGGGGTCGGGTTGTTCGTCGCGAACCGGAAGTACGGCTTGATCGGGATCGCACTGGCGCTGTTCGAGGGGTTCTGCCGGGTCTATATGGGCGTGCACTACCCGACGGACGTGGTCGGCGGGTTCGCGCTGGGTACGGCCGTGGCGCTGCTGCTCTCGCCGCCGGCCCAGGCGCTGCTGGTGCCGCTGGCCAAGGCGGTCGGTGCGTCGCGGGCCGGGGCCCTGGTACAGGCCGCGGGGGTGGCGGACGCCGATGCGGACCGTACGGGTTCGGTGCGGGCCGCGGGACAGGCGGGGGCGCGTGGGTCGTCGGTGCCGTCGCGGCGTGCCGGGCGGGACGGTGGCGACAACGATCTGGCGGCCTGAGCGCGGGCCGGCGGGTCGGGTTCTGCTGCGGACTTGACCTCAACCGCGGTTGAGGCAGGAGAGTCCCGGGCGTACCACGGCTTCGGCCGCGTCACAGCCAAAGGAGTACGCCCATGAGCACCGACCACGGTTTCTTCTCGGTCATCGACTACACCGTCGACGGCCCCCGCACCCAGCAGGAGGTCGTGGACGCCTTCGCCGAGATCCAGGAGCGCTGGGTGCGCTTCTACCCCGGGTACCGCTCGGCCCGCTTTTTGACGAGCGTCGACGGTACCCGGGTCTACAACCTCGTCCACTGGGACTCCGAGGCCGACTACCGCAACTTCGTGGAGACGTCCGACACCAAGGGGCGGCTCGCCGCCATCCACAAGGCCCTGGACGGCCTGTCGGGGACGGCCGAGGCCCGGATGACGCAGACGCCGCAGTACACCACGGCCCGGGTCGTGGAGCCCGGGCCGCGGCGTACGGACGCCTGAGCCGGTACGGCGCAGGGCCCGGGCTCAGAGAGCGTGGGGGAAGGTACTGAACAGGCGCTGCGGGTCGTACTGCCGCTTGACCTTGGTCAGGCGGTCGGCGGCCGGGCCGTAGTACGCCTTCTTCCAGTCCTTGAGCCCCGGGTCGGCGTAGTTCTGGTAGGCGGCTCCCGAGGCGTACCGGCGCATGGCCCCATGGACGGATTCCAGCCACGCGGACTGTGCCGTTCCGGACCCGCCCGCTCCCCAGGACGCCAGGTACTGCGCCAGGAAACGCGAACGGCGGTGTACGAAGGCGGTGTCGGCCGGCCGGACGCGGTTGACCGCGCCGCCCAGTGCGGTCAGGGAGGCGTTGCCCGCCACGCCCTTGCGGCCCGCGCGTTCGATCTGGTCCATGAGGGTGCGGATGCCGGTCGGGCTGAGCGAGCGGTCGTAGAAGTCGGAGCGCGCGGCGTAGGTCTCGCGGCCGAGCCGGCCGGAGCCGTTCTGCCCCGGCAGGGAGCCGGGCAGGTGGCACTGCGCGGTGGACTTGGTGGCGCAGCCCGCGTACGCCTCCATGGCGTCCAGGTAGCTGGAGGGCTTCAGGCTCACCGACTTCGCCGGGCCCGGGCCGCCCGGGCGGTCGGCGAGCCGGTCGACGGCGTTCTGCAGATCTCCGTACGTGCCCAGGGAGAAGGCGGCGACGGAGACGGTGGGGGTGGCGCCGGGGCGGGCGTCGAGGTGGAGGGAGGACCAGATCTCGTCGGGCTGGGTGGGGCCCCACTCCTGCCAGGCGCGGACCACCGCGGCGGCCTTGGACCAGGGCCAGGTCATGTACGCCCGTACCGCGCGGGGTGCCCGGTGCGTACGGAAGCGCAGTTCGGTGACGACGCCGAAGTTGCCGTTGCCGGCGCCGCGCAGCGCCCAGAAGAGGTCGGCGTGGTGCGAGCGGTCGCACTGGAGGGTCTTGCCGTCGGCGGTGACGAGCGTGGCGCCGACGAGGCTGTCGCAGGTCAGGCCGTACGCGCGGGAGGCCACGCCATGGCCGCCGCCGAGGGTCAGGCCGGATATCCCAACGGTGGGGCAGGAGCCGCCGGGCACGGTGACGCCGTGCGGGGCCAGCCCTTCGTAGACGTCGATGAGTTTGGCGCCGGCGCCTATGCGGACGGTGCCGCCGGAGGGCGCGGAGACCTTGTTCAGGGCGGAGACGTCGATGATGAGCTTGCCGTTGCCGCTGGACCAACCCGCGTAGGAGTGGCCGCCGTTGCGGATCGTGACGGGGGTGTCGTAGCGGCGGGCGAAGGCCAGGCATTCGGATATGTCGGAATGATTGCGGACATAAGCGATGGCGGCTGGTTTGAGGTTGTCGTAGCGGGTGTTGTAGAGGCGGCGAGCTGTCTTGTACGCCGCGTCACCGGCGCGTACGAGCTTTCCGTCCAGGCCCTTGCGCAGCGCTTCCCAGGACGCGGCGGGCGCGGCCGGGCGCAGGCCCTGGGCGGGCGCGGAGTTGGTGCCCACGGCGCCGGACCCGGAGCCCGGACTCGCGTGGCCGGGCTGGTCGCTGCAGGCCGTGGCCCAGGCGACCGTGGTCGCCGCGAGCCCGCCGCCGGCCTGCAGGAGTGTGCGCCGCTTCACTGGGATGTCCCCCTCGGGATCTCACCGGGCGTGCCGGGTGCCGGACGTAGCTGTCTCTTTCCCAGATGCCGTGTGGGCATGGGGGGTTCCCGGGGGCGGGGTGAGAGGTGTCAGCCGGCGCGGTGCTCTTCGGCGTCCGTACGGGCTTGTGAGCGGGCGCGGCGGGCCGGGCCCGACCAGCCGCAGACGCAGCGGGCCAGGCAGAAGGAGCCGCGCTCGGTGGTGGTCGTCAGGTGTTCGGACGGGGCGGCGGGCTGAGCGGGGGGCCGGGCGGCCTGCCGGGAGGCGTCGGGCTCGGCTCCCGCGCCGGATTCCGGGGGCGCGGGGCGCTCCGGCAGTGGATCTTTACGGGCTCGGTCGTGCACCCGGCCACGCTACGCGCCCTCGGTGTCCGGGCGTGACGGGCCCCAGGAACGGTCGTTGAACGGAACGGGTGGATCGGATGGAACGGGTCGAGGAGGCTCAGACCACCACCACCCTCAGCAATCCGGAAGCGCCCCGGAGACCTTCGGGCCAAACGGCAGGGCTCATGGGCGCCGGGCGCCGCGGGCGGGCCTGCGGCTTCGGCCCCCGGGCCGCGGCCGGGCCCGGTACCGGGGCGGCCAGGCCCGCCAGGGCCTGAGAACTTCACAGGCACGAGCGGCCGAGGGGGCTCGTACGCGATGGTGGTGCAGGACAAGCGGAGCGGTGGCGCTGTCGCCGCCGCGGCGTGCGGGGTGAGTCTGGCGGTGGGCCTGGCCGTCGGGGCGCTGGCGACGGGCTGTTCCCCGAGCGGCGCGGTGGCCGAGGACCAGAGGGCCGCCCGGCAGGCGTCGGTGGACCGGGCGCCGGCCCCGTCGGCCGTCCCCGGCTCGTCCGCCGTGCGGGACGTCCGGGGCAGTGCCGACGCGCTCGTACGGGCCGGGTCCTCCAGGGTCCGTACGGCGATGGAGACGGCCAGCGGCGGCACCCGGGTCGCCATCCGGGGCGCGGGTGCGTACGACTACCGGACGACCACGGGGCGGCTGGGCGTGGTGCTGCCCGATCCGGCCGGCGCCGGCAGCGGGGGCCACCGTCCGATCACCGAGATCCTGACGCCCGGCGCCCTCTACATGAAGAACCGCGGGGCCGGGGTGCCGCCCGACAAGTGGGTGCGGGTGGACACCGGCACGCTCGCGGACGGCAATCTCGTCACCGGCGGGGCGACCGATCCGCTGGCGGCGGCCGAACTGCTGCGCGGGGCGCGCGAGGTGACGTACGAGGGGCGGGAGCGGCTGGACGGCGTCCCGGTGCGGCACTACCGCGGCAGCACGGACATCGGCGCGGCGGCCCGCGCGGCCTCGCCGGGCACCCGTTCCGCGCTGGCCGCGGCGGAGAAAGGCTTCACCACAGATGTCGTGCCGTTCGATGCGTATCTGGACGATGCGGGACGGCTGCGCAAGGTCCGCCAGCGGTTCCGCTTCGCCAACGGCTCCTCCCAGGGGACGCTGGTGACGTCCACGACCACGCTGTACGACTTCGGGACGCCGGTCGCCGTCGGGCTGCCGGACGACCGCGACATCTATACGGGGAAGATCGCCTCGGGCGGCGGCTGAGGCCGGCCGCGGCCGTGCGGCAGGGCCCGGCGGGCGGCGGCCGGACGACGGGCGCCGGGCACGTGACCGGGGCTCATGCGAACTGGCGGAAATGGTCCATCCGTGCCATGCGCGGGATGTGTGCCCGTATCTACCCTGGGCCGTAACCACCAGAAGAGTGGGAAGACGCTCGAACAAGGAGGTGTTGTACGTGGCCGTGCACCGCAACTCCACGGTTCAGGACCACGTAGCCCTCGTCGAGATCGACCTGGCTGGTGAGTTGATGATCGCGGCTGCTGCCGCGAGCGAGGATCGGCTCAGCTCGGACCGTATCGACGAGGTGCTGGACGTGGACGCGGAGCGCGTACAGACGGAAGCCGGGCCCGCCCGCCGGGGGTGAGCGCCGCCCGTACGGGGCGCGGCCCGGACCCGGCCCAGGACCCCGGCCGAGCATCCCGTCTCAGGTGCGCAGCATCCGTTCGATCGCCTTCGTCGCCTCCTGGACCTTGGCGTCGATCGCCTCCGGGCCCTTGCGGGCGGCGTCGGCGACACAGTGCCGCAGGTGCTCCTCCAGGAGCTGGAGGCCGAAGGACTGAAGTCCTTTGGTACTCGCCGAGACCTGGGTGAGTATGTCGATGCAGTAGACGTCCTCTTCGAGCATGCGCTGGAGGCCGCGGATCTGGCCCTCGATCCGGCGCAGCCGCTTGATGTGGGCGTCCTTCTGTTTGGCGTACCCGTGAATGCCCAGGTCGTGGTCGGTCACGACGCCCGGGTCGCCCTGCGCGCCGGGCGCGGGGGCGCTGTTGTGGCAAGCCGGAGCGGCTGCGGTGCCGCCGTTGGTGCCGGCATCCGTGGTCGTCATGGCCGTCTCCCGTGCGTGTAGGCGATCTGTATACCCCCGGTGGGTATATGGTACAGAATTTCGCGGTGTGCAGGCGCGTGCGAGGGGCGCGCGGGCGGTACCCCGTGCAGAGCATGCTGCCCGATGGGCGACACTGAAGGAATGCCGGTTAGCTGTGGCTGGATGATGCGCCTAGCATCAACTCGACCGAATCCGATGCACCCCGAGGATTTCACGTGCGCTTTCGTCTGACCCCCAGGGAGACGAGCTTCTACGACATGTTCGCCGCCTCGGCGGACAACATCGTCACAGGCTCCAAGCTCCTGATGGAACTGCTCGGGGCGGACGCCTCCGCGCGGGCAGAGATCGCCGAGAGGATGCGGGCGGCGGAGCACGCGGGGGACGACGCGACACACGCGATCTTCCACCAGCTCAACTCCTCCTTCATCACGCCGTTCGACCGCGAGGACATCTACAACCTCGCGTCCTCCCTCGACGACATCATGGACTTCATGGAGGAGGCCGTCGATCTCGTCGTCCTCTACAGCATCGAGGAGCTGCCCAAGGGCGTCGAGCAGCAGATCGAGGTGCTGGCCCGGGCGGCGGAGCTGACCGCCGAGGCCATGCCCAACCTGCGGACGATGTCCAACCTCACCGAGTACTGGATCGAGGTCAACCGTCTGGAGAACCAGGCCGACCAGATCCACCGCAAGCTGCTGGCCCACCTCTTCAACGGCAAGTACGACGCCATCGAGGTGCTCAAGCTCAAGCAGGTCGTGGACATCCTGGAAGAGGCGGCCGACGCGTTCGAGCACGTGGCCAACACGGTCGAGACCATCGCGGTCAAGGAGTCCTGACCTCCGGTGGACACCTTCGCGCTCGTCGTGACCATCGCGGTCGCGCTCGGTTTCACGTACACGAACGGCTTTCACGACTCCGCGAACGCCATCGCGACCTCGGTCTCCACGCGGGCGCTGACCCCGCGGGCGGCACTGGCGATGGCCGCGGTGATGAACCTCGCCGGCGCCTTCCTCGGCAGCGGGGTCGCCAAGACCGTCAGTGAGGGGCTGATCTCCACGCCCGAGGGCAACAAGGGGATGGGCATCCTCTTCGCGGCCCTGCTCGGCGCGGTGGCCTGGAACCTCGTCACCTGGTACTTCGGCCTGCCGTCGTCGTCCTCGCACGCCCTGTTCGGCGGCATGGTCGGTGCCGCGCTGGCGGGCGGCACCGAGGTGATCTGGTCCGGGGTGGTCGAGAAGGTCGTCCTGCCGATGTTCATCTCGCCCGTCATCGGCCTGGTGCTGGGCTATCTGGTGATGGTCGTCATCCTGTGGCTGTTCCGGAAGTCCAACCCGCACAAGGCCAAGCGCGGGTTCCGGATCGCCCAGACGGTCTCCGCGGCGGGCATGGCGCTCGGCCACGGTCTGCAGGACGCGCAGAAGACCATGGGCATCGTGGTGATGGCCCTGGTCATCGCCGATGTCGAGGACAAGAACGACGCCATCCCGATCTGGGTCAAGCTCGCCTGTGCGATCACCCTCTCGCTGGGTACGTACGCGGGCGGCTGGCGCATCATGCGCACGCTCGGCCGGCGCATCATCGAGCTGGACCCGCCGCAGGGCTTCGCGGCCGAGACGACGGCGGCGTCGGTCATGTACACGGCGTCGTTCATGTTCCACGCGCCGATCTCGACCACGCATGTCATCACCTCCGCGATCATGGGCGTGGGGTCGACCAAGGGCTCCCGGGCGGTGCGCTGGGGCGTGGCGAAGAACATCGTGATGGGCTGGTTCATCACGATGCCCGCCGCTGCGCTGGTGGGCGCGCTCGCCTACTGGGGCGTGCATCTGGTCTTCGGCTAGGCACCTGGCCTTCGGCCGGCGGCCGGGCCGGTACAGGTACGGCCGGCCGGCGCGCGATTCGCCCGTACGGCTCAAGAGGTCCGTACGTACGGCATGAAGGGCCCGCCCCCCGGGAAGGTGGGGCGGGCCCTTCGTCCTGTGGTGGCACCGCCATGCAGCACCTCAGGACGCCGGGTGGGCCGCCGGACCGGCCGGACTGCGGGAGCCGGCCCGGGGCGGCGGCCGGCCGGGGCGGCTGCCGGCCGGAGCGGCTGCTAGCCGAAGCGGCCGGAGATGTAGTCCTCCGTGGCCTGGACCGAGGGGTTGGAGAAGATCCGCTCGGTGTCGTCGATCTCCACGAGCTTGCCCGGCTGCCCGACGGCCGCCAGGTTGAAGAAGGCCGTACGGTCCGAGACCCGCGCCGCCTGCTGCATGTTGTGGGTGACGATGACGATCGTGAAGCGCGACTTCAGCTCGCCGATCAGGTCCTCGATGGCCAGGGTGGAGATCGGGTCGAGCGCGGAGCACGGCTCGTCCATCAGCAGGACCTGCGGCTGGACGGCGATGGCGCGGGCGATGCACAGCCGCTGCTGCTGGCCGCCGGACAGGCCGGAGCCGGGCTTGTTCAGGCGGTCCTTGACCTCGTTCCAGAGGTTGGCGCCCTTGAGGGACTTCTCGACGACGTCGTTCAGCTCGGACTTCTTCTTCACCGTGCCGTTCAGCCGCAGGCCCGCCGCGACATTGTCGAAGATCGACATGGTGGGGAAGGGGTTGGGGCGCTGGAAGACCATGCCGACGGTGCGGCGCACCGCGACCGGGTCGACGCCGGAGCCGTACAGGTTCTCGTCGTCCAGCATCACCTTGCCCTCGACGCGCCCGCCGGGGGTGACCTCGTGCATCCGGTTCAGGGTGCGCAGGAAGGTGGACTTGCCGCAGCCGGAGGGGCCGATGAAGGCGGTCACCGAGCGCGGCTCGACGGTCATGGATATGTCGTCGATGGCCTTGTGGCCGCCGTAGTACGCGGAGAGGCCGCTGACGTCGATTCGCTTGGCCATGGGATCACTACTTCTTTCGTCTACCGCGGTCAGCGGCCGGTCTTGGGGGCCTTCCAGCGGGCGATGCCGCGGGCCACCAGGTTGAGGATCATGACGAAGGCGATCAGGACGAGCGCCGCGGCCCACGCACGGTCGTACGAGGCGTCGGAGCCCTGCTGCCACTGCTGGAACACGTACAGGGGAAGCGACTGCTGGGCGCCCTCGAAGGGGTTGTTGTTGATCGTCTTGGCGCCCCAGACCAGGAGCAGCACCGGGGCGGTCTCACCGGTGATCCGGGCGACGGCCAGCATCACGCCGGTGGTGATGCCGCCGATCGCGGTGGGCAGGACGACCTTGAGGATCGTGCGCCACTTGGGCACGCCCAGGGCCAGCGACGCCTCGCGCAGCTCGTTGGGGACGAGCTTGAGCATCTCCTCGGTGGAGCGGACGACCACCGGCATCATCAGGATCGCCAGGGCCATCGCGCCGGCGATGCCGGACTGGCCGAAGCCCAGGATCAGGATCCATACGGAGAGGATGAACAGGCCGGCGACGATCGAGGGGATGCCGGTCATGACGTCGACGAAGAAGGTGACGACCTTGGCGAGCCTTCCGCCCCCGTACTCCACGAGGTAGACCGCGGTGAGCAGGCCGATCGGGGCGGCGATGAGGGTGGCCAGGCCGACCTGCTCCAGCGTGCCGATGATCGCGTGGTAGATGCCGCCGCCGGGCAGCGCGTCCGGCAGCGTACCCATCGAGTGGGACAGGAAATAGCCGTCCAGGACCTTGATGCCGCGGGCGATCGTCTCCCAGATGAGGGAGACCAGCGGGATGACGGCGAGCAGGAAGGCGACCCAGACCAGGCTGGTGGCCAGCCGGTCCTTGGCCTGGCGGACGCCCTCGACCTTGGCGGCCAGGAGGAACGTACCCAGGATGAAGAGCAGCGTGGCGATCAGGCCCCACTGGATCCTGCTGTCCAGGCCGGCGGCCAGGCCGATGCCGCAGCCCGCCGCGACGGCGGCCAGCGCGAGGGCGGCCGGGGTCCAGCGGGGCAGCCGGGCCTGCTGGAGGGAGACCGGGAGCGGGGCGCTGCCGGCGGCCGTACGGCGCTCTGTAACGGTGTTACTCATGCATTGGCCCCCGAGTACTCCTTGCGGCGGGCGATGATCAGGCGGGCCGCGCCGTTGACGAGCAGCGTGATCACGAACAGGACGAGGCCGGAGGCGATCAGGGCGTCCTGGCCGAACTGGTCCGCCTCGCTGAACTTGCTGGCGATGTTCTGGGCGAAGGTTCCGCCGCCCGGCTCCAGCAGGCTGAGGCTGATCAGGAAGTTCGGCGACAGGACGGTGGCCACCGCCATCGTCTCGCCGAGCGCGCGGCCCAGCCCCAGCATGGAGGCGCTGATGACACCGGAACGGCCGAAGGGCAGTACGGACATCCGGATGACTTCCCAGCGGGTCGCGCCGAGGGCCAGCGCGGCCTCCTCGTGCATCTTGGGGACCTGGAGGAAGACCTCGCGGCTGACGCTGGTCACGATCGGCAGGATCATGATGGCCAGCAGGATGCCGACGGTGAACAGGGAGCGGGCGGCGCCGCCGCCGTAGCTGAGGATCCCGGTCCAGCCGAAGTAGTCGTCCAGCCATTGGTAGAGGCCGCCGAGGTGGGGCACCAGGAAGAGCGCGCCCCACAGGCCGAAGATGATGCTGGGCACGGCGGCGAGCAGGTCGATGACGTACCCGAGCGGCGAGGCCAGCTTGCGGGGCGCGTAGTGCGAGATGAACAGCGCGATGCCGACCGCGACCGGGACCGCGATGACCATCGCGATGACCGAGCTGACGACGGTGCCGAAGGCGAGGACCGCGATGCCGAACTTCGGCTCGGGGCCCGAGGTGTTCCACTCCAAGTACGTCAGGAAGCTCGCGTGGTCACCGGAGATGGCGATCACGGAGCGGTAGGTGAGGAAGGCCGCGATGGCGGCCATGACCACCAGGAGCGCGACACCGGAGCCGCGGGAGAGCCCGAGGAAGATCCGGTCACCGGGGCGGACCGCCTTGCCGGAGATCGGGGAGGGCCTCTCGTCCGGGGCCATGGGCGTCGGTGACGGTGGCGACGGCGGTGGGTCTGCTATCGGGGAGGGTGAGTTCATGACTTTCTCCGGTCTGCGGAGCCGGCGGAGGCTCCTGGCGCGGCGGTGCACCGGATGGGCGGCGGTCCGGGGGTACGGGGCGTACGGGGCGCGGATCGCGCCTGCGTCGTACGCGTCGCCGTACGGGCCCGGAGCCGCCGCCCGGTGGGTCAGGAGAGCGTGGCGACGGTCTTGCGGACCTTGTCGGCGATCTCGGTGGGCAGCGGGGCGTAGCCCAGGTCCTTCAGGGCCGCCTGGCCGTCCTGGCTGGAGATGTAGGTCAGGAAGGACTTGGTGGCCGGCAGGGTCTCGGCCTTGTTGCCCTTGTCGCAGGCGATCTCGTACGTCACCAGGGTGATCGGGTAGGCGCCGTCGGCCTTGGTGGTGTAGTTGAGCTTGAGGGCCAGGTCGTTGCCGGTGCCGACCTGCTTGGCCTCGGAGATCGCCTTGGAGGCGTTGTCGACGGTGGCCTCGACCGGGTCCTTGGCGCCGGTGTTCAGCTTGACCGTCGGGATCTTGCCGGCCGTCGCGAAGGACAGCTCGAAGTAGGAGATCGCCCCGTTGGTCTGCTTGACCTGCGAGGAGACACCCGCCGAGCCGGCCGCCGCCTGGCCGCCCCTGCCCGCCCAGGTCTTGGCGGGCTCGTGCTTCCAGGCGTCGGGGGCCGCGCCCTTGAGGTACTTGGTGAAGTTGTCGGTGGTGCCGGAGTCGTCCGAGCGGTGGAACGCCTGGATCTTCAGGTCCGGCAGCTTGGCGTCGGGGTTGAGCTTCTTGATCGCCGCGTCGTTCCAGTTGGTGATCTCCGAGTCGAAGATCTTGGCCAGCGTCGGGGCGTCCAGGACGAGGCCGTCCACGCCGGAGACGTTGTAGCCGACCGCGATCGGGCCGCCGACCATCGGCAGGTTGACCGCCTGGCCGCCCTTGCAGATCTTCTTAGACTTCTCGACCTCCTCGGGCTTGAGCGCCGAGTCGGAGCCCGCGAAGGCGGTCTGGCCCTGGAGGAAGGTGGTGATGCCGGCACCGGAGCCCGTGGGCTGGTAGTTGACCTCGGTGTCCTTGCAGGCCCCGAGTAGTTCTGCACCCAGGCGTCCATGGCGTTCTTCTGCGCGGAGGAGCCCGAGGCGAGCAGCTTCCCCTTGCCCTCGCACTTGATGTTGGAGGACTTCGACGAGGCGCTGTTGCCGCCACCGCCGCTGGTGTCGTCGGAGCCGCACGCCGACAGGGCCAGGGCACCGGAGACGGCGAGAGCGCCAACGGCGAGGGCGCGAACCCGGTTCTTGCGCTGAAGCTTCACTGTCGAGAGTTCCTTCCTGGGGCGCGCCGCTTCTCCGGCGTGCGGGGGTGGTGATCGGCGCAGATCATCGGTGTCTGCGGCGGCTGCGGCACCTGACACCTCAGGTGTCCTTGAATGTTCTTGGATGTTCTTGAACGTTCTTGAATGTCAGGTCCAGCTATGCCGGGTTGCGCTTGCCCCACGGCGGTGGCGCGCCACTCGGTACGGCTGAAATTAGGCAGATCAGGTGAAGCGGTCGATGGAGGAGGGTGAACGCAGGGTGAACCTCGGCCGTCAGGTGAGTGCGGCGCATGTGTGGACGGATGTGCGTACGGGCGTGCGTACGGGCGTGCGTACGGCCGTCGGCGTGGGACGGGGTGCGATGGGGGTGGATGCGGGGCGGTGCGCGGGCGCGGCATGAGCGTCCGTACGGCATCCGTACGGGCACGTGCGGGTCCGCGCGGGTACGCCGGCCGGGGCGCCCGGTGACGTGGCGGCGGCGTACGGGTGGCGTACCGCCCCGGTTCCCGGCGGCAGGACCGGCATCTGTGCCGACATGTGCGCGGATCGCAACAGGTGTGACCTCTGTTGGATTACCCATCGGTATGGCAGCATCCGCGGCTGAGGGAATGACGCGAATCGGTGCGGACCGACCGGAGGTGGCAGCAGGTGGGGAGCCAGGGGGAAGGGCGTGGCGCGCGGCGTCGGATGCGGGGCGGGATCGCCGCGTGCACGGCGGTGGTGTTGTGCGTGATGGGCGTCGTGGGGGGTACGGCCTCGGCGGCGTACGCGGACCCGGGGCCGGGAGCGGGCGCGGGCGGTACGGGCGGCGCCCCGGACGAGGAGCAGAAGAAGAAACTTGAGGCGGTCCACAAGAAGATCGAGGACCTGTACCGCAAGGCGGAGCAGGCCACCGAGGCGTACAACGCCGCCAAGGAGCAGGTCGCGCGCCAGCAGAAAGAGATCGACAAGCTCGGGCGCACCATAGACGCGACCCAGGCGAAGCTGGACGCGCTCCAGCGCCAGGCCGGGGAACTGGCCAGTGCCCAGTACCGGGGCGGCGGAATGCCCGCCGAGGCCCGGCTGATGCTGAACAACGACCCCGAGGCGTTTCTCGACGACGCCACGCTCGTCCACAAGAGCCAGCACGCCGCCAAAGACCTCATCGCACAACTCGGCGCCACGAAGAACGACTTGAACGACTATTCCAAGGACGCCACCGACCGCTGGAAACAGCTTGAGGAGAACCGGAAGAAGAAGGAGAAGGCGCAGCAGGACATCCGCAAGCAGATCGACGCCGCCAAGAAACTGGAATCCCAGCTCGCCGCCGAGGAAAAGGCCCGGCTGAAGAAGCTGGAGGACGCACAGGCGTCCAAGGAACAGCAGAAGTGGCTGGATTCCGGTGTGCTGAAGGAGATCAGCGGCAAGGCGTCGGCGCAGGGCAAGAAGGCCATCACGTTCGCCACCGCGCAGATCGGCAAGGACTACGTGTGGGGCGCCGAAGGCCCGGACACCTTCGACTGCTCGGGGCTGACGCTGCGGGCGTGGCAGTTCGGCGGCCGGACGATTCCGCGTACGTCGCAGGAGCAATGGCGGCAGTTGCCGCACGTGGACATCAAGGACATGCGCCCCGGTGACCTGATCATCTACTACGCGGACGCGAGCCATGTGGGGATCTACATCGGCGACGGGCAGATCATCCACGCGCCGCGGCCCGGACGGCAGGTGACGGTGGCGGGCGCCGGCACGATGCCGGTCCTGGGGGTCGTACGGCCGGACAAGTAACGGCGCGTGGCCGGCTGCGGCGGGGCGGCGGGCGTGCGCGGCGATCGGTTCCGGACAGTTGCGGACGGTGACCGAGGCGGTCACTGAAGCGGTCACCGAGGCGGTTGTCGACGTGATCACCGAAGCGGTTGTCGAAATGGACGCCGGAGTGGCCCGTGCGCAGTGATGTTCGTCATTCCGGTTTCCGTCCTCCCTCGGTCAAAAGCCGTGGTCCGGCGGGCATATGACCGTGGCCGATTGCCGCCGGTCATTCCGTACGGCTCCGGCCTACCGCTATGGTCGCCTCTCAGTGCCTGGTGGCGCGCCGCCGCTCGACCCATGAGCGGTGCGGGACCGGGCGCGGTGGCGCGCCGGTCGGCCGTCGCCACACCCTCGGGGGGAGGGAAGGAAGCAGACGCATGCCCGTACCGGGACCGCAGCACCAGCGGACGGCCTTGCTGCCGCACCAGGCACGTCCGGTGGACGACGTGTGCGCGGGCGCAACGGAGGGCGACGGCGCGTACGCCGGCGCATGTGACGGCGTGCACGGTACGGACGCCGGCGGGTTGTCCGTCCGTGACATGCCCGCCGAGGGCGTGGACGGCGGGACGGAGAGCCAGGAGGCGGCCCCCGAGGCAGGTACGGGTCCCGGCCCGGGCGATACCGGCCCCGGCAACGGCCCCGTCACCGGCAACGGCAGCGGCACCGTCGGCCAGGGCCTGACCCTGCTCCTCATAGGCGAGGACCCCACCAGCGCCGTCCCCGAGATGTGGGACTGGGAGGGCCGCCGGGTCCGCGTCCGCACGGCACGCAACCTCACCGAGGCCGAGCGGCTGCTCACCGACGACGTGGACTGCATCCTGCTCGACCTGCCCCCCTCCACGGGCCGTACCGACCGGGCGGAGGACGGGGGCGCGCAGGACGGCGAGGGGCGCGACGAACTGGACGCGCTGCGCGCGGTGCTCCGGCTCGCCCCCGCGCACGCCGTACTGGCGCTGACCGCCGAGACCGACGCCGAACGGGCCGCCGAGGCCGTACGGGTCGGCGCGCAGGACTACCTCCTGCGCGACGAGCTGGACGGGTCGGTGCTCAGCCGGGCGGTGCGCTACGCCGTGGAGCGCAAGCGGGCCGACCTCGCACAGCGCCAGCTCACCGAGTCACGGCTGCGCGCCCAGGAGAACGCCCGGCTGGAGCGCGGGTTGCTGCCCACGCCGCTGCTCGGCGGCTCCGACCTGCGCTTCGCCGCCCGTTACCGCCCCGGCCGGAGCCGGGCGCTGCTCGGCGGCGACTTCTACGACACCGTACGGACCTCCGACGGCACCGTGCACGCGATGATCGGCGACGTCTGCGGCCACGGCCCCGACGAGGCCGCGCTCGGCGTCGAACTGCGCATAGCCTGGCGCGCCTTGACCTTCGCCGGGCTCTGCGGTGACGAACTCCTCTCGACCCTCCAGAAGGTCCTGGAGAACGAACGCCCCGACGACGAGATCTTCGCGACGCTGTGCACGGTCGACATCGCACCGGACGGCCGGCACGCCGGGCTGTGCCTGGCCGGCCACCCCGCCCCGCTGCTGGCCCGCGCCGGCCACCCGCCGCGGCTGCTGCCGTACGAGAGCGGCGGCCCGGCCCTGGGCCTGCTCCCCAAGGCCCGCTGGCCGCGCCACCGGCTCGAACTGGGCAGCGCCTGGAGCCTGATGATGTATACGGACGGCCTGATCGAGGGCCGGGTCGGGGACGGCAACCGGCGGCTCGGGCAGGAGGGCATGACGGAGCTGGTGGCCCGTCAGGCGGCGTCCGGACTGCGCGGCGAGGACCTGCTGGACGCCGCGGTCACGGAGGTACGGGACCTGAACGGCGGCGAGTTGACGGACGACGTCGCGGTACTGCTGCTGGACCGGGGCCGCGTCATGTGCTGACCGGCAGCACGCGTCCGTACGAACCCGTACGCACGAACCCATATCGGCGCGTCCGTTCGCGACCCCGGACGCCCTCCCGGGACCTTGCCGGCCCCCTACCGCCCGCCGTTGTACGGACCGTACGGCCCGTCCGAGCTGGACCCCCCGCGGCGCGGACCACGGCCGCCGCCCGAGACCTGCTTGATCGCGGGCCGTACGTCGACGGTGTAGACGATGACGGCGACAAGACCGATGAGCGGCAGGAACGACATCATCGGGAACAGGGCCAGCAGAGCGGTCGCGACGGCCAGGAAGATCAGCCACATGCCCTTGGTCTGCTTGTCCGCGGCGCGGTAGGCGTCCTCGCGCCGGACGGCCGCGTCGACGAGCATGACGGCGGCGTACACGTTCAACGCCAGTTGCACCCAGCTCAGCACGTCCTGGAACCCGTAGATCAGCACGCTTCCACCACCCGTTCGACTCGGTGCGTCCGTCGCCGCTCCACCGTACCCGTACAACGGGCCGGGCACGCGACACGTGCCCGGCCCGCCCCACGATCCCTGCTCAGCCGCATCCGCACCCCGCGAAAGAGCACTCAGCGACCATCAGCGATCACCGATGACCACCATCGGCGATCACTTCTCAACCGACGGAGTGTTCTTCTTGGCCGCCGTCTTGCGCGCCGGAGTCTTCTTGGCGCCACCCGCGCCGTTGCCTTCGGTCGTGGTCTCGGCGTTCGCCTCCTCCGCGAGCACCGCGGCCACCGTGGGCTCGCCCGTACCCGCCTTGGGCTCTTCCTTGACCCGCGGCTCCGGCTCCGGCTCGATGGCGACCGCGAGCTCCTCGACCTCGTCCGCCACATCGCCGCGCCAGCTCCGCACGGCACCCTTGCCGCGCTCGGCCAGATCGCCGTAGGTCTCCTGCGCCTTGACGGTGTACTCGGCGACCCGGCCGACACCCTGGAGCGCCAGTTCCTGCGCCTGCTGGCTGATGTTGCGCAGATCGGTGTCGAGTGAGGACAGCAGGTCGGTCAGCTTCTCCTGGGCCTGCTTGGCCTGCCGGGTGACCTGGTCCTGCACTTCCTTGACGTCGGTGTTGCGTACGGCCTCGAAGCGCCTGGGCGCCTCGGCGCGGAGCTTCTCCACCAGCGCGGGCATCTCACCGAGCTTCTCGGCGGCCAGGTCGGCGGTGCCCACCAGGAAATACAGCGGCTTGGGGTCGGTCAGCGTCTTGCGGAGGTCGTCGGTGATGGCCATGGCGTTGGTTCCTCCTGAAATCGTCATATCGGTTGCTCAGGTGGCGTGCGGTTCGCCGTCGGCCTCTTGGGAGTCCTTCTCCCCGCCCACGTGTCCGTTCTCCTTGCGGAAGGACTCGTAGATCTGCAACAGCACCTGCTTCTGCTGTGCCGTCAGCGACGGGTCGGTGAGGATCGCGGTGTGCACCTCGACCCCGTCCACGTTCCGCCGCTCATCGAGGATCCCGGCCTGCACGTACAGCGTCTCGGCGGAAATCCGCAGCGCCTTGGCGAGCTGCTGCAGAATCTCCGCGCTCGGCTTGCGCAAACCGCGCTCGATCTGACTGAGGTACGGGTTGGACACCCCGGCGGCATCGGCGAGCTGCCGCAGGCTCAACTGCGCGTTGCGCCGCTGCTCCCGCAGGAACTCACCGAGATTGCCGACGTTGAGCGATGCCATACCCCGATCCTGCCCGCCCTCGCTAACTTTTGCAAGCACCTGCTAGCAACAGTGACACGGGCCACCGCTCACGCCGACAGTTCGGCCGGGTATGTCCTGTCTGTGTGATGTTCGGGCAGCCTCGGAGACCAGGCAGAGCTGAGCCGGTGCAGCCGCGACGGAACTGTGCACACAGAGCTCAGCGTCCATCCCTGACACACAAGATCACGGATGGCGACGGAGACCCGGGACATGACAGACACGGTCGCTCGATACCTCTACCTCGCCCGGCACGGTGAAGCGTCAGCAGATGAGACGACCCTGACGGAGAGCGGCCGACGCCAAGCCGTACTCCTCGGTGAACGGCTCCAAAACGCCCCGCTTTCGGTGATCCACCACGGGCCGCTGCCCCGGGCGCGGCAGACGGCGCGGCTGATCAGCACACGACTTGACGCCGTCCCGTTGCACCAGTCGGAACTGGCCGGCGACTACATCCCCCACCTGCCTGCGAAGGAGGAGCTGCCGCCGGATTCGGCCGACGCCATGCTCAGCTTCCTCGCTCAGGTTCCGGAAGAGGAGCGCAACCGCGGTCCAGCACTGGCCCGGGAGGCCCTCGCAGAATTCACGGGCCCCGTCGAGGGCGATCGCCCCCGCCATGAACTGGTCGTCACGCACAATTTCCTCATCGGATGGCTGATCCGAGCCGCCCTCGACGCACCCGAGTGGCGCTGGATGGGCCTCAACCACAGCAACGCAGCCCTGACCGTCATCCGATACGCACCCGGCAAACCGTCCTCCGTGCTGTTCTACAACGACATGCGGCACCTGCCCGCAGAACTGCGCTGGACCGGCTTCCCGCCCGAACTCCACATCTGACCAAGAAGACCGCTTGTCCGGACTCGAATGAGACCGGACAACTCTGTCGACGCCAATCACGGCAGATGAGGGGTGGTTCTGCGCGGTGATGACGTAACGGGATTCCGGTGGGCGGGTTGCGTGGCTATGGTGGGCCGATGACTTCGATCAAGCAGTTCCAAGTCACCTTCGACTGCGCGGAACCCAAGCGCGTCGCTCGGTTCTGGTGCGATGTGCTGGGGTACGTCATACCGCCGCCGCCGGAGGGGTTTGCTACTTGGGAGGAATACGATCGTTCGCTGTCGCCGGAGCATCAGGGGGCGGCGGCCTGCGTTGATCCCTCGGGTGTGGGGCCGCGACTGTTCTTCCAGCGCGTTCCCGAGGGGAAGGTCGTCAAGAACCGGGTGCATCTTGATGTGCGGGTCGGGACCGGGCTCGTGGGGGAAGAGCGCCTGGCCGCGCTTGAGGCCGAGTGCGCGCGGCTGGTGGCGCTCGGCGCGGTACGGGTGCGGCTGCTGCCTGCGGATGACGATTATGAGTCGTGCATCTGGATGGAGGACGTCGAGGGCAACGAGTTCTGCCTCGATTGAGGAGGGCGGGGGTCTGCCGTGGCGGAGGGGGCGCTGCGTCACGGCAGGGACGCGGCGAGGGGGGCGCGTTGGCCACTTGGGTTTTATGGACGGGTGGTTGAGCGGTCGGTCAGGCGCCATGCGGTGAGGGCGAGAGTGGCGCGCAGCAGGCCGGTGGGCTCGGTGAGCGCGATGCCCAGGGTTTTCGCGATCTGTTCCAGGCGGCGGGCGACGCTGCTGTGGTGCAGGTGGAGGAGGTCGGCGGCGCGGCGCAGGGAGCCGGTGGTGCAGTAGGCGTCCAGGGTCTCCAGGTCTTCGGGGTTGTCGGCGATGCGGCTGATGGCGGCCACGTCGGGGTTCTCGCGCGTGGAGTCCGGGGGGACCTGGGCGAGCAGTGCCAGGGCTCCCAGCTCGCCGTAGTGGGCGACCGGGCGGCGGGCGGTGGTGAAGCGGAGGGCGGTGCGGGCCTGCTGCCAGGACAGGGCCGGATTCTCGGCGGCGCCGATGCCCGCGCGTACGTCGGCCGGAAGGCGGGCCGGGTCGATGGTGGTGGCCAGGACGACGCCTACGTCGGCCAGGGACGCCGCCTTGACGGGGCGGGCGGGGCACAGCAGGGAGCCGATCCGGTCGAGCGGGAGCTGTGACCGTACGGCGAGGACGTGGAGGGGCAGGTCGGGGGTGAACCCCAGGAGCCGTAGCGCCCGTGCCCGGGCCGTCTCGTCGCTGTCGGCGCTTATCACCAGTTCGACGAGGGCGGGGTCGGCCATGGTGGTACGGGCCGGTCCGTACCGCTCGGCGACCGCCGCGGCGGCGATGGCGAGCCGGTCCAGCAGGACTTCGTCCAGAGGGTTCGGTGGGGCGGGGCGTTCCAGCCAGACCGTGCCGATCTCCTCCTCGTCGAGGATGACCGGCGATGTGGTGGACGCAGCGAGCGGGGGCGCGGAGGCCGCCTTGCCGTCGGGCGAGAAGCGGATCGCCTGCCCCGTGCCGTGGAGCCGGATGCCGGCCACGCACTCGGCCAGGCCCGCCGAGGCCCGGGCGAGCGCCGGGAGATCCACCCGTCGGCGCATCAGTGTGTCGTAGAACCCGATCACGCGGATCGCGCCGTCGACGTATGAATCCAGACCCGACAGCCGTACGGCCAGTGCCTCCATGGCAGGAGCATAGGTCGCCGCGGCGGGACGGGCAGGCGCCGATCGGTGCGTGATCCGTGCGCGATGCCCGACAGTTGGCGGCTGATCCCGGGAGGGGACGCCGTGAGGATGGCTCGCATGGATTCCGAACTCGAAGCGTTCATCCCGCTGCTCCCCAAACAAGGCGTTTCCGACCCGGCCGTCGCTCGGAAGATCTATGCCGAGCTGGCCGCCGCGCGGCCGGCGCCGGACACCACAGGGCTGGAGGTCGAGGACCGTACGGTGCCCGCCGACCCGGACGTGGCGGTGCGCGTCTACCGCCCGCACCAGCCGCGAGGCGCCGTCGTCTGGCTGCACGGTGGCGGATGGACCGTCGGCAGCCTGGACACCGAACAGCACTGGGCCGCTCCGCTGGCCGGCCTCTCCGGCGCGGCCGTGATCAGCGTCGACTACCGTCTGGCGCCCGAGAACCCGTTCCCGGCCGCGCTGGACGACGCCTACGCCGTACTGACCTGGGCGCACGCGCACGCGGCGGAACTCGGCGTCGACCCGGGCCGGATCGCGGTCGGAGGTCACAGCGCCGGCGCGAATCTCGCGGCGGCGGTGACGCTGCGCTCACGTGACGAGCAGGGGCCGCCGATCTGCTTCCAGCTCCTCAACGAGGCCATCCTCGACGACCGGCAGCAGACGTGGTCGGCAAGAAACTTCACCGACACCCCCTGGAACACCCGCGCCGTACGTGCCGCGGCGCTGCGCCACTATCTGGGCTCGCAGCCGGCCACGCCGTACGCCGCACCGGCCCGCGCCGAAGACCTCTCCGGCCTGCCGCCGGCGTACGTCGCCACCGCGGAATTCGACCCGAACCGCGACGAGGGCATCGAGTACGCGCTGCGCCTGCTCCAGGCCGGTGTGTCGGTCGAGCTGCACCAGTGGCCCGGCACTTTCCACGGGTCGATGGCGATCCAGTCCGCCGAGGTCTCACAGCGGCAACTCGCCGCGATCGGCGCTGTGCTGCGCCGGGCCCTGGCCGCGTGAGGTCTCGCGGAACGTGAGGTCGTAGTGGACGGCCTTTCACCGGCGGTGACGAACGCGGCGGCCTTGCCGCTCGGCGCCGCCGGTGGGCCGGCCCTGAAGGGGACATGACCACGGCTCGACCAGGGGCCTGGTCGCGACGAGACCGACGGAGACGGGAGGGCGATGACCACCACCGATCTTGCCAGGACGAGGGAGCAGTCCGCACCACCACCGGATGCCGAAACGGCGGCGGGACGGGGCCCGGCGGGGCAGAGCCCGGCGGGACCGCGCCTGGCGGCGTTGCTGCGCCCTTACGCGGGGAGCCTCGCCGCCGTGGTCACCCTCCAAGTCATCGGCGCGCTCGCGGGTCTGGCGCCGCTGTTGGCGGTGGTCGAACTGGGCCGTGCCCTGCTGTCGCCCGGCCCGGTCGATCGCGGCCACGTCTGGACCGTCGTGGCCGTGGGTGCGGCCGGCCTGTTCGTCCGCCTGCTCTTCACGGCCGCCGCGTCCGGAGTCGGGCACATCCTTGACGGCCGGGTGCAGTTGTCCTTCCGCCGGCAACTGGCGGAGCGGCTGGGACGGCTGCCGATCGGCTGGTTCTCCCGGCGCCGGACCGGCGAGCTGGCCAAGGTGGTGGGGGAGGACGTGGGCGCCGTACACCCGTTCATCGCCCACGCCCCCGGCGAGCTGGTCTCCGCGTTCGTGGTGCCGCTGGTGTCGATGGTCTACCTGTTCACCATCGACTGGCGGCTGACACTGATCACGCTGGCACCGGTCGTGCTGGCGGTGGCGCTGGTGCCGTTGATGATGACGCCGGCCCGGTCGCGCGAGCAGGAGGACTTCGACGCGGCGATGGGCCGGATCTCCAGCTCCGTCGTCGAGTTCGTGCAGGGTATCTCGGTGGTCAAGGCGTTCGGCCGATCCGGGCGCGCCCACCGTAAGTTCCTGACGGCCGCGGACGATTTCGTCGCAACGTTTCACCGGTGGGTGCACGGCATCTCCAGGATCGCCGCGGGGATGCAACTGGTGCTCTCGCCACCGTTCGTCCTGCTGGTCGTGCTGACCGGTGGCGCGGCGCTGATCACGAGCGGTGAGCTGGCCCCGGCCGACCTGCTGCCCTTCCTGCTGCTCGGACTGGGACTGACCGCTCCGGTGGCGGCCCTCGGGCACGGCTTCGACGACCTGCAGGCCGCGGGTCGCGCGGTGCGCCGGATCCGTGACGTACTGGCGGTGGAGTCGCTGCCGGAGCCCGCGCACCCGCTCGTACCACAGGGCCACCGGGTGGAACTGCGCGACGTGCGATTCGTGTACGAAGCCGGTCACGAGGTGCTGCGCGGGATCGACCTGGTCCTCGAACCGGGAACGGTCACCGCGGTCGTCGGACCGTCCGGAAGCGGGAAATCCACCCTCGTCCAGCTCCTGCCGCGGTTCTTCGACCCGACCCACGGTTCGGTCGTCCTGGGCGGCGTCGATCTGCGTGAGATCGACAGCCGGGAGCTCTACCGGAAGGTCTCCTTCGTCTTCCAGGACGTCCGGCTGCTGCGTGCCTCCGTCGCCGACAACATCGCACTGGCGCTCCCGCACGCCGGCCGCGAGGAGGTGGTGCGCGCCGCCCGGCTGGCCGGCATCCACGACCGGATTCTTCAGTTGCCCCGCGGATACGAGTCGGTGATCGGCGAGGACGCGGGACTGTCCGGCGGTGAGGCGCAACGGATCTCGCTCGCCCGGGCACTGCTGGCCGACACACCCGTACTCGTGCTCGACGAGGCGACCGCCTTCGCCGACCCGCAGACCGAGCGGGCGGTGCACCGGGCGCTGGCGACGCTGGACGGCGAGCGGACCATTGTGGTCATCGCCCACCGCCTGGAGACGATCGCGGACGCCGACACCGTGGTGGTGCTGGACAACGGGTCGATCGTCGAGCGCGGCCGGCCGGCCGAACTGCTGGCCCTGGGCGGGAGGTTCGCCGCGTTCTGGCGGGCGCACCGGTCGGCGACAGACGACGGGACCGCTGACGGTACTGCCGAGGAGACCGTTGACGGGACTGCTGACGGTACTGCGGGCGGGACCGGTGACGGGACCGCTGACGGGACCGGTCCGCAACGGGAGGAGCGGCCGTGACAAGCAAGGGCCTGGTCGATTCGACGGAGATGTACCTGCGGACCATCTTCGAGCTGGAGGAGGAGGGGGTGGTGCCCCTTCGGGCCCGGATCGCCGAAAGGGTGCGGCACAGCGGGCCGACCGTCTCACAGACCGTGGCCCGGATGCAGCGCGACGGTCTGGTACGGGTGGCCGAGGACCGGCGTCTGGTGATGACGGAGCCGGGCCGCCGGCGGGCCACGCGGGTGATGCGCAAGCACCGCCTGGCCGAATGCCTCCTGGCGGACGTGATCGGCCTCCGGTGGGAGGACGTCCATGTCGAGGCGTCCCGATGGCAGCACGTGATCTCCGACGCGGTGGAGAGCCGGCTGACGGAGGTCCTGGGCCACCCCGCCATGTGCCCGCACGGCAGTCCCATTCCCACGGGGGTGGAATGGGACACCGGGCCGGCCTCCGTCCTCACTTTGACGGACGCGGCGACCACCGCGGAGCGCGCGGTGACGGCCGTACGGGTGCTACGGATCGGCGAACTGCTCCAGAACGAGCCTTCGGCACTGCTGCGCCTGAAGCACGCCGGCATCCGGCCCGGTCACCACGTCACGGCCGTGGCCACCGGGAGCGGAGTGAGAGTGACCGGTGCGCAGCAGGCGACGATCCCCCACCGGCTCAGTGACCACGTCTTCGTGGAATTCCCTGGTGACGTACGCGTACGGCAAGGAGACCAAGCCCGATGATCCGCATGCTGCTGCGCGTGCTGGGACGTGAACACGCCCGCCCGCTGCGCCGCACCGTGGCCCTGATGACGACGACCGCGGTGGCCGAGGGGCTGTCCTACGCCCTGCTGGTTCCCGTGCTGCGGGCACTGCTCGGGGGCACGCCGGAAGACGCCTGGCCCTGGCTGACCGCGTTCGGGGCCGCGTTCGCGCTCTACGCGGCGCTGCGCTACCTCAGCGATCTGTCCGGGTTCCAGGTCGGCACCGCCCTGCTGCGCGGTATGTACCACCGGCTCGGGGAGCACCTGGCCCGGCTGCCCCTCGGCTGGTACGGCGCCGGCCGTGTCGGGGAGGTGTCCGTCCTGGCCGGTCGCGGCGTCCTGGAGGCGATGAGTGTGATCGCGCACCTGCTGGCGCCGTTCATCAACGCCGGCGTGACGCCCCTGACGATCGTCGCCGTGCTGCTCGCCTACCAGTGGCAGATGGGCCTGGCCGCGCTGCTCGCCGTACCGGCGGTGGCCGCGATCCAGATCTGGACGGGGCGCTCGACGGCCGCGGGTGACGCGGAGCGCGCCGTACGCGACGACGAGGCCACCGGGCGGGTCATCGAATATCTCCAGGCCCAGCCGGTGCTGCGGGCCGGCGGCCGGACGGCCGAACGCTTCCGGCTGCTCGACGACGCGCTGCGCCAGGTCGAGCGCGCCTCCCGCCGTTCCACGCTTCGCGCACTGCCCGGCGCGGTGGGCCTGACGCTCACGGTGCAGGCGGTGTTCACCGGGCTGCTGGTCCTGGGTGCCGGCCTCGCCCTCGGCGGGCACATCGGGGTGGCGGAAGTCCTGACGGCCCTGGTGCTGGCCGCCCGCTGCGCGGATCCACTGCTGTCGCTGACGGACATCGCCGGCAAACTCCGCGGCGCGCGCTCCGTGCTGGCCAGACTCGACACGGTGCTGCGCACCGAGCCGCTGCCGGAACCTCCCGGTCCGGCCCGGCCCCCGGTCGGCCACGACCTGGAGTACGAGGCCGTCACCTTCCGGCACGGCGACCGTACGGTGATCGACAACGTGTCGTTGTCCGTACCGGAGGGACAGCGGCTCGCCGTGGTCGGACCGTCGGGCTCGGGCAAGAGCACACTGCTGCAGTTGCTCGCACGGTTCTACGACGTGGACGCGGGCGCGGTGCGCATGGGCGGTGTGGACGTACGCGCGATCAGCACCGAGGGGCTGATGGCGCAGATCGCCATCGTCTTCCAGCACGTCTATCTCTTCGACGGCACGATCGAGGAGAACGTACGCCTCGGCCGCCCCGACGCCACCGAAGGCGAGGTGCGGGCGGCGGTCACCGCGGCGAGGCTGGACGAGGTGATCGAGCGACTGCCCGACGGATGGGCGACGAACGTCGGTGAGGGCGGCGCACTGCTGTCGGGCGGTGAGCGCCAGCGCGTCTCGATCGCCCGGGCACTGCTGAAGGACGCGCCCGTGGTGCTGCTGGACGAGGTGACCTCCGCGCTGGACCCGGTGAACGAGGCGGCCGTCCACGAGGGCATCGAGCGCCTGATGGCGGGCCGGACGGTGGTGATGGTCGCGCACCGGATGAGGACCGTACGACGCGCCGACCGCGTCGTCTTCCTGGACGGCGGCCGGATCGTGGAGGAAGGCAGCCACGACGAGCTGCTGCGCCACGGTGGCCGCTACGCCGAGTTCTGGGACATCTCCCTGACAGCGGCGGCGGGTGAATGAGCCGGGGACGCGGCTTTCGGCCCTGGCCGGTGCGGCCGGGGCCCGGCCGGTCGGTGGTTCCGGGCGCCGCCTACCGGTGCTGGTCAGCGTCCTGTTCGGGGTCGGGGTCGGGGTCGGAGTCGGGGGTGGTGCGCTCGGCCAGTCGTTCGTAGCGCTGGCGGGCGGCCTGCGGGGTGCGCAGGCCGAGGCCGAAGGCGATCTCCGGCCAGGTCATGCCGCGACCGCGCGCCATCTGGAGGAGTCCGGCCTCCAGTTCGTCCATCTCCCCGCGCATCAGCGGTACGAGGGTCAGCGCGGCGGTGATGTCGGCGTGGTCCACCTCCGGCTCGTCCTCGTGGCGTTGGGCGGCGCCGCTGAGCAGGAAGGACACCAGCCTGACGGCTTCGTGGGGGCCGAGTACGGAGGGGTGGGTCTGCCGTCGGCGCTGGTCGTCGGTGGCCGCGTGCCGCTCGGCGATACGGAACAGCGAGGCATGGACGCGGTGGGTACGCGCCTGCTCCGGGTGCGGGGGCGTGAAGGTCGCGGGGTCGGTGGGGTGTTTGGGCGACGAGGTCATGGAGCAAGGGTGGCGAGTGGGTGGAACGTTGTCAATGGAATGTTGTGAACGAGTTGTTTGCACGCCTGGTTGGGGGCGGGCGGTGGTGTGGTGAATAGGCGCGGAAAAAAAGTCTGGGAGGAGTGTCGATCCGGGTCGCTGCCGTTCGTCGCTTGGGTGAGAGGCGGGGACAGGCCCCGCTCTTAAGACGGGAGAGCTCTCATGCCGCGGTTCTTGACGCTGATTCACCTGGACGAGCGGGCCGTTGCCGCCGAGGCGCCGGGCCCGGAGTTCGAGGAGCGTATGGGCGCGCTGTACGAGGAGATCACCAAGGCGGGGGTCATGCTGGACACGGCCGCGCTCGCGCCGAGCGCCGACGGCGCCCGGCTGACCTGGTCCGGCGGCAAACTCAGCTACACCGACGGGCCCTTCACCGAGAGCAAGGAGGTCATCGGCGGATACTCCATCATCCAGGCCAAGGACAAGGCCGAGGCCCTGGAGTGGGTCCGGCGGTTCCTGGAGATCCATCCGGAGAGCCGGCACGCCGTGAGTGCCGAGGTCCGGGAGATCGCCGAGCCCTCGGCGGAGGGCATGTGCCCTGCGGTGGAGCAGTAGCTTGCGTAAGTCGTAGAGAGAACGCCGACGGGGCGGCGCGGGCCGATGCGGTGTCGGCGCGCGCCGCCCCCGAGGGCGGTGGGCTCGGGCTGCTGACCGGCCTGTCCCTCTTCTCCTTCCGCTACTTCGGGTCGCGGTTGAAGAGCGACTTGGACCAGAAGTAGCCGAGCGCGGCCAGCCCCAGGCACCAGGCGACGGCCAGCCACCCGTTGTTGCCGATCTCCGTGCCCAGCAGCAGGCCGCGCAGCGTCTCGATGGCCGGGGTGAACGGCTGGTACTCGGCGATCGGCCGGAACCAGCCCGGCATCGCGTCGACCGGCACGAAGGCGCTGGACAGGAACGGGAGGATCATCAGCGGCAGGGCGTTGTTGCTCGCCGCCTCGGCGTTCGGGCTGGACAGGCCCATGCCGACCGCGATCCAGGTGAGTGCCAGGGAGACCAGCGCCAGCAGCCCCAGCGCCAGCAGCCACTCCAGGGCGGTGGCGTCCGTGGACCGGAACCCGATGGCCACCGCGACGGCCCCCACCAGGACGACGCTCATCACACACTGCAGCACGCTGCCGATGACGTGCCCGACGAGCACCGACCCGCGGTGGATCGCCATCGTACGGAAGCGGGCGATGATGCCCTCGTTCATGTCCATGGCGACGGACACCGCGCTGCCGATCGTGGTGCCGCCGATGGTCAGCAGCAGGATGCCCGGGACGAGGTAGGCGACGTACGCGGACCGGTCCGCCCCGCCGCCCGCGATGCCCGCGCTCATCACATCGCCGAAGATGTAGACGAAGAGCAGCAGCAGCACGACCGGCGTGAGCAGCAGATTCAGCGTCAGGGACGGGTAGCGCCGGGCGTGCAGCAGATTTCGGCGCAGCATCGTGGACGAGTCGCGTACGGCGAGGGAGAGGGAGCTCATCGGACGGTCCTACCTTCCTGCTTGGGCTGGTCGGGCCGGGCGGTCTGGCCGGGCCGGTCGATCGGGCCGGACCGGCTCGGGACGGTGGAGCCGGTCAGGGCGAAGAACACGTCGTCGAGGTCGGGGGTGTGCACGGTCAGCTCATCCGCCTCGACGCCGGCGGAGTCCAGCAGGTCCAGTACGGCGCGCAGTGCGCGCTGGCTGCCGTCGCTGGGGATCTGCAGCGTCAGCGTTTCGTCGTCCGTGGTGACCTCGGGCAGGGCGAAGACGGCGGACCGGTACGCGGACGGGTCGGCGAACCGCAGCCGTACGTGCCCGCCGGGGACGATCCGCTTCAGCTCCTCCGCGGTGCCCTGGGCCGCGATCCTGCCGTCGTTGAGCACCGCGATACGGTCGGCGAGTTCGTCGGCCTCGTCCAGGTACTGGGTGGTGAGGAAGACGGTGACGCCGTCGGAGACCAGCCCGCGGACGATCTGCCACATGTTGTGGCGGCTGCGCGGGTCGAGGCCGGTCGTCGGCTCGTCGAGGAAGATGATCCGCGGGTTGCCGACGAGGGTCATGGCGATGTCCAGGCGGCGTTTCATCCCGCCGGAGTAGCTCTGGGCGGGTTTCCCGGCGGCGTCGACGAGGTCGAACCGCTCCAGCAGCTCGGCGGTGACCCGCCGCCCCTGGCGCTTGGACAGGTGGTGCAGGTCCGCCATGAGGAGCATGTTCTCCTCGCCGGTGATCAGTCCGTCGACGGCGGAGAACTGACCGGTGACGCCGATCGAGGCCCGTACCCCGTCCGGTGACGTGGCGATGTCGTGGCCCGCGACCTGGGCCTGCCCGCCGTCGGCGGTGATGAGTGTGGACAGGATCTTCACGGTGGTGGTCTTGCCGGCGCCGTTCGGCCCGAGCAGCGCGAAGACGGACCCGGCCGGGATGTTCAGGTCGATGCCGTCCAGGACGGTCCGGTCGCCGTAGGACTTGCGCAGGCCGACGGCGGAGATGGCGGCCGACGACGGGTGACTGCTGTGGGTGCGACGTGGCGTGGGCATGACAGACGTAGGCATGAGGCCCTCCGTTCGAAGGGTGTGGTGGGCGAGTGGTGGGTGGGGACAGGAGGTGGCGCCGGGAGGTGGTGCCGGTTGTGGGAGGGGCGCTCAGACCTTGGCGCGGCGGATGTCGATGTTGCCGTACCGGGTGCGGGCGCGGACCTCGACGGTGTCCTCGGCGCCCTCCGGGGACTCCGAGGCGGTGAGCGTGTTGCGCACCTGGCCGGAGGACGAGCTGACGTCGAGCCAGGCGGCCGTACCCTCGCGCACGCCGATCTCGATCGCGCCGTACGAGGTCTCCAATGCGACCTTGCCGCGCGCCACTTCGCCGACGCGCAGGGTGCCGTGGGCGGTCGCGGCGGTGACCGAGCTCTCGGCGCGCCGGATCTCGATGTCGCCGCTGGCGCCGCGTGCCTGTAGCTCGCCGGTGACGGCGCCGACGGTCGTGGAGCCGTGCGAGTTCTTCAGTACGGCGGGGCCGTCGGCCAGGCCGACGCGCAGGCTGCCGGAGCTGGTGGTGATCTCGGCCGGCCCCTGGACCCGGTCCACGCTGATCGAGCCGTGTGACGCGGTCAGATGCAGCGGGCCGGTCGCATCGAGGCGGACGTCGCCGGACGAGGTCTTCACGCGCACCTCGCCGAGCCGGCCCTCGCCGAGCACCTGGGCCCAGGCGCCGGTCATGTCGATGTGCGAGCCCGTGGGCAGTTCGACCGCCACGTCGACGGTGCCGGTGCGGCCGAGGCCGAGCAGATGGCCTTTGGGCGTCCTGACGGTCAGTTCGCCGTTCGCGTACGTGACCTCGGTCTGGTCGGCCGCCCGTACGTCCACGTCCCGCTTCGGGTCGCGGGGCCGCACCTCGACGACCGTGTCGGCCCGGTCGCCCGCGGTGAACTGGATGGAACCGGCCTCCACGCGCGCCGTGACCGAGATCGCTTCAGGAGTGTCGAAAGAAGGCATGGCTGTCCCGTCCTCTTGAGTCTTGGAGACGTCCCCGCAGGTGGGACGTGGCGTGGGTGAAGTGGTGCCGGTGAGGCGAGGTGATGTGGGGTGAGCGGTCAGCGCACCCAGCCCGTGAAGCTCTGTCCCACGGTCCGGGCCTTCTCCGCCGTACGCGGCCGGGTGCCACCGTCGACCGCGGCCGACACGGCCCGCACCAGCCACGCGTTGACCGACAGGCCCTCGCGGCTCGCGGCCTCCTCGGCGCGTGCCTTGAGGTGGGCCGGCAGGCGTAGGTTGACGCGGGCGGTGCCGCCCTCGTCGCCGTCGGCCGGGACCGGGGCCTTGAGCGGTTCGAGGGGCGCGGGCGGTTCCGCGGCGGTGCCCCCGTCGACGGGCGGCGCCGTCACCACGAACTCGGGGTCCAGCCCCCGCAGCCGTACGTCGACCGAGCCCGGCGCCAGGTCGCGGGTGACCTCGCTCATGGCGGCGGACAGTGCGTTGAGCAGCGTCAGTCGGGCGGCCGATTCCAGGGGTGCGGTCAGCCGCTCGGTCAGCGCGCGGGCGTCGTCGCCGCCCGCGTCCGCGGCGACGGCCAGCTCGCGCCGGAGATTGTCGACGTAGGGCGTGAGGTCCATGACGCCACTATGGCACCACGGTGGCGCCACCGCAAGTGTCTCGTGGCGCGCGCGTGGTGTCATAGTGCCTGACCTGCGGAAATTGGTCTCGGTCGGGCCAGATCGGGTCAAGGAGTCGGGACGGGCGGGCGGGTGGCGATGACGACGGTGGCGTACAGGTCCTCGTCGGTGACGGCGCGGGGGAGCAGGCCGCTGCGGGAGGCGGTCTCCACGGCTTCGGGGGCCTGGCGCTCGCTCGTTTCGAAGAGCAGGTGGCCGCCCGGCGCCAGCCACTGTGCCGCCTCGCCGGTGACCCGGCGCAGTACGTCCAGACCGTCCGTACCGCCGTCGAGGGCCACCCGCGCCTCACGGACCCGGGCCTCGGGCGGGAGGAGCGGGATCTCTGCGGTGGGTACGTAGGGCACGTTGGACAGGAGGATGTCGACCCGGCCGCGCAGGGTGGCGGGCAGCGGGTCGAAGAGGTCGCCCTCGTAGACGTGGCCTCCGGCGGCGGCCAGGTTGCGGCGGGCGCAGCGTACCGCCGCCGGGTCGATGTCGGCGGCGTGCAGTTCCACGTCGTCCAGGGCCGCGCCGAGCGCCGCGCCCAGGGCCCCCGAGCCGCAGCACAGGTCGACCACGACGCCGCCGCCCGGACCGGCGAGGGCGGCGGCCTGCTGGACGAGGAATTCCGTACGGCGCCGGGGTACGAACACGCCGGGGTCCACGGATATCCGCAGGCCGCAGAAGTCGGCCCAGCCCAGGACGTGTTCGAGGGGCAGGCCCGCGGCCCGCCGGTCGACCATGGCGGCCAGGTCGGCCGGGGTGCGCGCCGTGGAGATGAGCAACTCCGCCTCCTCCTCGGCGAAAACGCAGCCGGCTGCCCGGAGCCGTGACACGACGGCGGGAAAGCGGGTAGAGGGGGAGGAGAGGGAGGAGAGGGAGGGACGTGCGGGGAAAGAGGGGGTGGCGGGGGCTGTCATGAGAGCTTCGTGCCTTTCGGGAGGAGCCGAAGGGTGCTCTCGTCGTCGCCTGCGCCCAGGCGTCTAGGCGGCAGCGGCCGTACGCCTGCGAGGGGAGAGCGCCCAGTCCGGTACAGCGGTAATGGGTCTCACCTCCTCGGTACGTGCACTGCTGGAGCCGCCAACGTTACATCAGGTACGGCACGGCCTGACCAGGCATCACCCGTGGGCGAGCCGGATCAGGAAAGGCGCGGGCGGTAGAGGTACGGGGTGGTGGTCGTCAGGGGGGCGAAGCCGAGGCGTTCGAGGATCGGCCGGCTCTGGCTGGAGGCGTCCACCTGGAGGTAGCGGTAGCCGCGTTCGGCGGCGATCCGGGCGCGGTAGTCGATCAGAGCGCGGTAGATGCCCCGGCCGCGCCATTCGGATACGGTGCCGCCGCCCCACAGCCCGGCGAAGTCGGAGCCGGGCAGCAGCTCCATCCGCGCCGAACTCACCGGCACGTCACCGGCCATCGCGATGACGGCGACGACGGTGTCCGGCCGCTCGGTGAGCTGGGCCAGGAGCTGCTGACGGATGCGGGTGCCGTCCGTGCCGAACGCCTGGTCGTGGACGTCCGCCATCAGGTCGACACCGGCGGCGTCGGTCACCTGGCGCAGGGTGATGCCCTCGGGTGGCCGGGTTTCGGCGCCGGTCCCGGCCCCGGTGCCGGCATCAGTGCTGGTACCGGTGCCGATGGACAGGTCGCTGATCCGCGCGATCATGAGTGTTTCCGGCTGCTCGGGGGTGAAGCCGGCGGCCTCCAGCCGCTCGGCGAGGTCGCCCGGCCGGTCGTACGCGTACAGCTTCCACTCGAACTCCCGGCCGAGCGCGGTGAAATACCGCACCTGCTCCGCGATGGCCGCGTCCGTCGCCTCCCCGTCGGTCCCGTCGAAGCCGGACCACAGGACGCCGTTCCAGACGGGGTCCGGGCCGGTCTGGCGTACGACGTCGCCCACCCGCTCGACGTGCGCGCCGGGGCCGTCGGGCCGCGCGTTCCGGCGCACCTGCTCATCGAATTCCGCAACCATCGCTTCGTGATTCATGCGCACAGGGGATCACCGGCCGGGATGCGGGGCAATCGGATTTCTCCCCAAGAGGGGCAGGGGGTAAGCACGGTAGAAGCGAGGCCCAAGTGGGGAAAGGGACCGAGAGGGGGCGTGCCGCCGAAAGGATTCCCTCGCCCCCCGGCGCCCGGCGCGGGCATACAGCGCAGACGTACCGCACGGACGTATGGACGTACGTGCGGGTGCGGGTGCGGGGGTCGACGGGCGGGCGTCCGCGCTGGAGGGTGTAAGCGGGGCCCCGCCGCCGGCGGCGGCCGGGGAGGTGGCTGACGATGACGTATGACCCGTATCCGGACCCAGGTCCCGTCCCGAATCCGACTCCGGGCCCGACCCCGGACCCGGGCGCAGACCTCGGTGCGGGGACGAATCCGTATCTGAGCGGGCTGTTCGCCCCCGTGCGGGAGGAGATCGCCGCGTACGACCTGGCGGTGACCGGCCGGATCCCGGACGGGCTGAACGGGCGCTATCTGCGCAACGGGCCCAACCCGCTGGCGGTGACCGACCCGGCGGCGTACCAGTGGTTCAGCGGTGAGGGGATGGTGCACGGTGTACGGCTGCGGGACGGCCGCGCGCAGTGGTACCGCAACCGCTGGGTCCGTTCGGACTCCGTCGCCCGGCGGCTGGGCGAGAAGATCCTGCACGGGCCGCGCCACATGGACATGGACTTCGCGCCGAACACCCACATCACCCGCTTCGTCGGCCGCAACCTGGCGCTGGTGGAGGGCGGGCCGCTGCCGTACGAGCTGGACGACGAGCTGAACACCGTCGGCCCCTTCGACTTCGCCGGCACCCTCCCCGGCGGCTATGCCGCGCACACCACGACCGACCCGGCCACCGGTGAGCTGCACTGTGTGGCGTACTGCTGGGCCTGGCCCTACGTCCAGTATCTGGTCGCCGCGACCAACGGACGGATACGGCGGTATGTCGACATCCCCGTCGACGGCCGCCCGATGATGCACGACTTCTCGCTCACGGCGCGGTATGTGCTGCTGTACGACCTGCCGGTGGTCTTCAGCCTGGACCGGGCCGGGCGCGCGGGCGGCCTCCCGTACGCCTGGGATCCCGAGCGGCGGCCCCGGCTGGGCGTGCTGCCGCGGAAGGGCGGTGCGCGGGACGTGCGCTGGCTGGAGGTCGGGCCCTGTTTCGTCTTCCATCCGATGAACGCGTACGAGTCGGCGGACGGCAGCCGGATCACGATCCATCTCGTGCGGTACGACCGGCTGTTCGACAAGGGCCGGGTCGGGGAGGACGAGTACCCGCCGAGCCTGGAGCGCTGGACGGTGGACCTGGTCGCGGGGCGGGTGCGGCAGGAGCGGATGGACGACCGGCCGGTGGAGTTTCCCCGGGTGGACCCGCGCCGGATGACCAGGGGCCACCGGTACGGGTACGGGGTGCTGGAGCCCGGTGACGGCTACGGCTCGGCACGGATCCGCGGGCACCTGGCCGACCGCGGCGGACCGGCCGTGTCCGGCGTCCCCACCGCGCCCGGCATCCCTACCGCGCCCGGCATCCCTACGGCGTCCGGCGGGCCCGCCGCGCCAGGCGCCCGTACCGGTACCGGCGGGCCCGCCGCCGAGCGGCTGGGCGTGGGGCTGGTGAAGTACGACCTGGAGCGCGGGACCAGCGAAGTGCGGATGTTCTCGCCCCACGGCGACGTCGGCGAGGCGGTGTTCATCCCCCGCGGCCCGGACGCCGAGGAGGACGACGGCTGGCTGATGACGTACGTCTTCGAGCCCGGCCGGGGAGCGACGGACCTGGTCGTCCTGTCCGCGCGGGACATCACGGGCGAGCCGGTGGCCCGCGTCCACCTGCCGGTACGGGTGCCGGTGGGCTTCCACGGGAACTGGCTGCCCGACGCCGGCTGACGAGCGGGCCGAAGGCGTCCGTCTGCGCGGGGGTGGTGCTCAGGAGGCCCGCGGGTGACGGCTGTCGTATGTGGCCTCCAACTCGGCCATGTGCTCCCGACCCCACATCCCGAGCGGCTCCAGCGCCGCACTCAGCGACATGCCCAGCTCTGTCAGCGAGTACTCCACCTTCGGCGGGACCTGGTGGTAGACCTCCCGGTGGACGATGCGGTCCTCCTCCATTTCCCGCAACTGCTGGATGAGCACCTTCTCGCTGACGGCCGGCACATCGCGTTTGAGTTCACCGAAGCGCCGCGGGCCGGATTGCAGCGCCCACAGCAGAAGGACTTTCCATTTGCCGCCGATGACGTCGACGGCCGCGTCCAGACCGCATTCGTACGGGCTCTTGCGTGTCCTCATGCCTGCTCCGCTCCCCACTCACCGATTCCCGATCCCCCGGCGCAGGTACTTACCAGGAGGTGCGTACCTGACTTATTAGTCGGTACTTGTTGAATGCTAAGTCACCGACGAGCATCGATACCGCGCGCACCGAAGAACGAAATACCGCCTTCATTAGGGGAGTTATGAACATGAGCGAGGACCGTACGCCGGTGTCCGTCATCGGGCTGGGCGACATGGGTGCGGCGCTGGCCGGGGCGTTCCTGGCGGCCGGCCGGCCCACGACGGTGTGGAACCGTACGGCCGCCAAGGCCGAGCCGCTGGTGGCCAAGGGAGCGGTGCGCGCAGCGAGCGCCGCCGAGGCGGTGACGGCCGGACCGCTGGTGGTCGTCTGCCTGCTGAACCACGACACCGTGCAGAGCGTGCTGCGCCCGCTCGCCGCGGAGCTGGCCGGCCGTACTGTCGTCAACCTCACCAACGGCACGCCCGAGCAGGCCCGGGAGACCGCCGCGTGGGCGAAGGAGCACGGCATCCGCTACCTGGACGGCGGAATCATGGCCGTCCCGCCGGGCATCGCCACGCCCGAGGCGTTCATCCTCTACAGCGGCGAGGAGGCCGCGTTCCAGGAGTGGCGCGCGGACCTGGAGGTACTGGGCTCGGCCGTGTACCTCGGTACGGACCCGGGCTCGGCCTCCCTGCACGACCTGGCCCTGCTCACCGCCCTGTACGGGCTGGCGTCGGGCGCGATCCAGGCGCTGGCCCTGGCCCGTACGGCGGGCACCGAACTCACCGCGTTCACCGAGTCGCTGCTGATGCCCTGGATGCGGGCGATGCTGGAGGCGGGGGTGCCGAACTACGCGGACCAGGTCGCCCGCAAGGCGTACGAGGACAATGTGGTGTCCAACTTGGCCATGCAGCGGACCGGTTTCGCCAACATCCTCCAGACGCAGCGGGATCAGGGCGTCAGCACCGTGCTGCTGGAGCCGCTGGCGGAGCTGATGGACCGGCGGATCGCGGACGGGCACGGTGAGGAGGATCTCTCGGGCCTGATCGAACTGCTGGGATGAGGAGCCGGGCGGGCCGGCCCTGCGGACGGTGAGCCGCCGGCGGGCCGGCCCGGGACCGGAGGGCCGGCGCGGAAGCGGAGGGCCGCCGGCGGCGGGCCCGGAGGCGCAAACGCCCGCTCCGGTCCGCCGGACGCCGGTCCGCTCAGGTGCCGTACGGCCGGACCCGCCGCGCCTCCTTCAGCGCCAGCGCCCACCAGGTCACCTGGTCGAGGAGGGCGTCGGCCGCCTGGTCCGCCGCCGCGGGCTCGCGCAGTCGCCCCTCGCCGTCGAAGAGGCCGTGGGCCATGGAGAAGCTGACCGTCTCGCGCACCGTCATCGCGTGCAGTTCGGCGAAGACCGTACGGAGCTGCTCCACGGCCCGCAGGCCGCCGGAGATCCCGCCGTAGGACACGAAGCCCACCGGCTTGGCCTGCCACTCCTGGTGCAGCAGGTCGATGGCGTGCTTCAGCGGTGCGGGGAAGGAGTGGTTGTACTCGGGGGTGATGACGACGAACGCGTCCGCCGCCCCGACGCGCTTGGCGAACAGCGCCATCTCCTCGGAGCCGTGCCGGAGTTCGTAGGGGCGGACGGTGTCGAGGTCGATGACGTCGACGGTGATGCCGGCGCGGCGGCGGGCGTGCCCGGCGAACCAGTTCGCGACGACGGGCGCGAACCGGCCCTCCCGGGTGCTGCCGACGATCACGGCCAGGGTGAAGCGCTGCTCGGACATGACGGGGCCTTTCCGAAGGCGGATGGGGCGTGCTCTCTTCCGGCCCCGACGCTAAAACCTCAAGTAAAGTTCATGTCAACGGGCGGATCGAGGAGAGACCGAAGGCGGTCCGGTGGCGGCCCGGCCGCGGTCCGGCCGCGGCCCGGGTCACTCCACCCCGAACAGCTTCAGCAGCTCCGTCTTCTGGAACATCCGCGCCGTGTCGATCGCCGACGGCGTCCCGCCCGCCGGGTCCGCGCCGTGCTCCACCAGCGCCCGTACGATCTCGTCCTCGCCCTTGAAGACGGCCCCGGCGATCGGCGTCTGCCCCCGGTCGTTGGGCCGGTCGGCGTCGGCGCCCCGCTGGAGCAGCGCCATGACGGTGTCGAGGTGGCCGTGGTAGGCCGCCAGCATCACCAGCGAATCGCCCTTGTCGTTGGTGAGGTTGACGGGTACGCCGGCGTCCACGTACGCGGCGATCGTGTCGGTGTCCCCGTGCCGCGCCAGGTCGAACACCTTGGCCGCGAGCTGGAGCACCTCCGGGTCGTGCGCGTGCTCGATCGACTCGGGCCCCTGCGGCTGCGTGTTGGCTTCACTCATGGTCGCCGGCCTCCGGCTCTGGTGGTGGTATGCGCTGTCCCGGCCACTTTATGACCGCCGGGCACCGTGCCGGGGAAGTCCTTCAGCGCGTCCTGTCGCGGGTGGCCACGACCTCCTGTGCCCGCAGCGGGACGGTCTGGAGCAGCCGCGGGGACCGGGTGAATCCTTGGCGGGCGTACGCCGGGACCGCCCGGTCACTGGAGTGGACCGTCACCCGTTCGAGCCCGGCGTCCCGGGCGAGGCCCAGAACGGCCCCGATCAGCCGGCCGCCGAGGCCGCCGTCGCGCTCGTCCGGTACGACGTACACGCACTGGACGTCACCGGACGCCCGGTCGAGCGCCCCCGGATGCGGCACCCGCCCGGTGATCGCCAGCCAGGCCATCCCGATGACCGCCTCCCCGCGGGTCATGACCACGCAGCGGTGCGAGGAGGTGTTCTGCCGCGCCCAGGCCACGAAACGATGTACGAACTCCTCCCGCGTGGTCACCGGCGCCCCACCGCTCTCCTGTAACCACCGCCACCGCAGCGCGGCGACGGCGGTCAACTCCTCGGGGCGGGCGGGGTGCAGAGCGATGTCGTCGGTGGGTGCGTCGAAGTCGTTCATGCGTCCATCCTGGTCGGAGTCGTTCTTGCGTCCATCCTGGCGGAGACCGGCCGGGGCGTTACGGGCTGATCCGGACGCGTCCGGACTGCCGCGGCCTCAGAACATGTCCGGGCACCAGGGGCGGCGCCCCGTACCGAAAAGGGTGTCGGCGGTGACGAGGGCCGAGGGGCGCCCGGCCTCGATCGAGCCGAGGGCGGCCAGCCGCGAGGCGGACTCGTCCCCCATGTACAGCGGCGCCAGCTCGCTCACGGGCAGGACGATGTCGGCCGGGCGGGTGGTGGGGGTGCAGGTGGCGCCCTCGGGTCCGGCATCCAGCAGGAAGCGGCCCCCGGCCAGTCCGGCGCTGTCGATGACCTCCAGGACCAGGGAGCCGGCGACCGGGTACGTACGGGCCTGAAGCATCCGGGGGATGTCCAGCGGGCGCAGCCACATGTAGTCGGCCGTCTGGTGGACGACGGCTGCGCGCGGGTCGCCGAGCAGATGCGGGAGCAGGTCGTCGGGCGCGCGCACCCCGGTCTTGACGTACGTGACCCAGTCGACGGAGCACACGAAGTGCCACAGCGCCCGCTCAGCGGCGGGTGTGGTCGCTATCAACTGCTGGACGGTGGCGGTGTTCTGCGGGAGCTTGGCTTCCCACTTGTCGTCGACCGTGTAGGTCACGATGCCCTGCACCTCGCCGGACGCCGAGCGGTACACGGCGTGGAACGGCTCCGTCCAGGGATGGCTGGGCAGCCGTATCTGGCCGGTGAACCGCTTCCACCACGTCTCGTTACGGGAGACCGAACCCGGCACGATGTCCCGGAAGCGGTCGAACAGCTTCGGCCCGAGATCGCGGACCTGCTGACCGTCGGCGAGGTCGACCCGCCCGCCGTCCTCGGGGACCGCGTACCGCGGGTCGAGCCGGGCGCGGGCCACGTCGATCCGCCACTCGGTGAAGCCGGTCGCGGGACCGAAGCCGTAGCGCCCGTAGATGGGGTACTCGGCGGCGATCAGCGTGGCCAGGGCGTCGCCGCGTTCCTTGGCGGCCCGCAGGTCCTTGTCCATCATGCGGGTCAGCAGGCCGCGGCGGCGGTGGGTGGGGGAGACGGTGACGCGGGTGACGGCGTCGGAGGGCAGGCGCGCGCCGCCGGGCACCGTCAGGTCCTGCGGGAAGCTCTCGAACGTGGCGACGCAGCGGCCGGCGTCGAAGACGCCCAGCGTGCGCTCGGGGTCGTGGTGCGCGGTGCGGTACTCGACGTCTTCTTTGGAGACCTCCGGCGGTCGCAGGAATCCTGTCATCACCGCCTGCAACCAGTCGGGTATGTCCTCTTCAGCCACCGTACGGATCTGGAGATTCATGCCCGTAAGGTAGCGACGCCACTGTCGTGACGTCGCCTGGTTTTCCGCGCCTCGGAGGGCGCCTCAAGGGGCGCCGTGAGAGGGCCGTACACAGGACGTACGGACGCCCTGCGTACGTTCTCCGCATGTGTGCGTACCACCGCGCCCCGCCCCCTCGGAAACCCCTCAGAACGCCGCGCGGATCTCCCCCACGCGCTCGGCGCCGCCCAGCAGCGGGGTGTCCTCGATCCGCGTCAGGACCGGCGCGTCCACGCCCATCATGCGCAGCGCGCGGCCCAGTATCGGCCCGAGGGTACGGGTCGCCCCGTCCTCGACCTTGAAGGCCAGCGCGCGGCCGTCGGGCAGCGCCACGGCCTGCACGGCCTCCGCGCCCATCTTGGACAGCGTGCCGGGCAGGGCCCGCATCAGCCAGGTGTCGGGACGGCGGGTGCCGGCCACGTACTCCGGGTGGGCGCGCATGGCGTCCGCGACCCGCCGCTGGGGCGTGCCCGGCCCGGCCAGGACGAAGTGGCGGAAGGCGCGGGCCAGGCCGGTCAGTGAGATCGCCATCAGGGGCGCGCCGCAGCCGTCCGTACCGATGTGGTCCACCCGCTCGCCGCTGGCGGCGCGCACCTCTTCAAGGACGAGCTGCTGGAGGGGGTGGTCCAGGTCCAGGTAGGTCTCCAGCGGCCAGCCGTTGGCGGCGCTGGCGGCGAGCATCGCGGCGTGCTTGCCGGAGCAGTTCATGGTGATGCGCTCGCGGCCCCGCCCGGACGCCACGTAACGCTCCGCCTCGGCCGGGTCCAGCGGGAGGTCGGGCGGGGTCTGGAGGAGGTCGGGGGAGATGCCGTACTCGGCGAGCATCTTCTCCACCAGGTCCAGGTGAAAGCTTTCGCCGGAGTGGCTGGCCGCGGCCAGCGCCAGCCGCTCGCCCGCCAGCTCCAGACCGGCCCGCAGGACGGCCGACGCCTGCATCGGCTTGTTGGTGGAGCGCGGGAAGACGGGGGCCGTGACATCACCGAGGGCCGTCTGCACGCTGCCGTCCGCCGCCAGGATCACCAGCGACCCGCGGTGCCGGCCCTCGACGAACCCGGAACGTATGACCTCGGCGAGGACGGGCGCCGTGGGAGCGGGAGCGTCACCGACGACGGGGGCGTCACCGGCGCCGTGGGCACCGGTGGATATGCCGGAGCCGGAGGACGGCGCCGTGCCGGAGGAGGACGGCCCGGCGGGGCTCTCGGGGCGGGAGGAGGTCATCGTCGGCCTTCCGGGGGAGGTGACCTGCGGTCCTCCCCCGGAACTGTGCCCGAAGGGTCAGGAGAGCAGGTCGTCTACTTGTGCTTCACCTTCACGGTACCTTCGGGCGATCTCGGCGCTGCAATCGTCCGCGGTCCGCTGGAGGGACTGCCGGCACCGGGAAACCTGCTGCTCATAGCGGATCAGCCGGCCCATGGCGTCCTGGAGCTCCTGGTCGGTACGGGCCGTGAGGTCCGAGAGCTGGACCTCGCCGAGCATCTCCTCGGCCAGTTGCCGGCACTCCTCGCTGTGCGGGGTCCCCAGCGTCACGTGCCGGGCCGAGGAGCGGTGCCGCGAGGGCAGGTCCGCCAGGATCTCCGGCAGCCGGTCCAGCAGCGACGCCAGCGGCGCGGAGCGGCGGGCGGTCTCGGCCCGCAGGATGTCGATACGGCCCTGGAGCAGCCGCCGTACGTAGCTCAGGTCGGCCTCCTCACGCTGGGAGTCGCGGCGCAGCGAGCGCAGCTCGGGCAGGCCCAGCCCGCACAGGTCGGCGGGCGCGGTGGTGCGGTAGCGGCTGCGGTACGGCAGCGGCTGGTACTGCGCCGAACCCGCCTGGAACAGGGGGCCCTCCTCGTTACGGGTCGGCTCGGACCGGCCGGCGGCGGCGGTGGGGGCGGGCGTGGAGTGGACCGTAGGCGTAGGCGTGGGAGTGGGGGTGGGGGTGTGATGGACCGTGGGCGTGGGCGTGGTCGGCGGCAGGGCCGTGGGCGCGGCCGTGGCCGCCGTGCGGGCCGGTCCGGGCACCCGCGCGCCCGGGCCGGGGGTGTGCGGTGTCCCGGAGCTGTGGACCGCCCCGGGCCCACACGGCGTATGGGGTGTTCCGTGACCGTGCGGCGTTCCGGGGCCGTAGGGCGCTCCCGGGGCATGGGGTGTTCCGGGACCGTGGGCCGTCCCGGGCGTACGGGTCGTGCGGGCGGTGGGTACGGGACCAGGCGTCCCGGATCCGGCAGTGCTCATGAATCGTTCCGTCCCCTCGTCCGGTGCGGATTCGACGGCGGGTTGTCCGCGAAACGCACCGCGTGCACGCATGGTGCCACTGTGCGTGGCCGGCGCGCAGAGCCATGGCACCCGAACGGCCCCAGTGGTAAGGCGCCCGGCCGCGCCGCTGCGGCGCAGGGCATGATGGCCCGTATGCGAGCAGTGGTGCAGAGGGTCGACGGCGCACGCGTCGAGGTGGGCGGGGAGATCACCGGCGAGATCGTGGGTGAGGGGCTGTGCGTGCTGGTCGGGGTCACGCACGAGGACACCCCGGCCAAGGCCGCCCAGCTCGCCCGCAAACTGTGGTCCGTACGCATCCTGGACGGTGAGAAGTCCTGCTCGGACACCGGCGCACCGCTGCTGGTCATCAGCCAGTTCACTCTCTACGGTGACGCCCGCAAGGGCCGCCGCCCCACCTGGAACGCGGCGGCCCCCGGCCCGGTCGCCGAGCCTTTGGTGGACGAGGTGGTCGCCCAGCTCCGGGCCCTGGGCGCCCGGGTGGAGACGGGCCGCTTCGGCGCGGACATGAAGGTCTCGCTGACCAACGACGGCCCGTTCACGGTCCTGCTGGAGATCTGACCGGCCGAACAAAGATCCCCACGGCCGAAGCCCCCTCCGGAGCCCCAGTCCGAAGCCCCTTCCGAAGCCCCCGTCCGAAGTCCCTCGCCCGAAGCCCCCTACGGCCCCCTACGGCTCGACGACGACTTCCTGGGCCGCCGCCGTCGTGCCCGCGATCAGCGGCGCGTCGATAGGAATGTTGCGCTTGACCAGGGCCAGGGCGATGGGGCCCAGCTCGTGGTGGCGGGCCGAGGTCGTCACGAAGCCGAGCTGGCGGCCTTCCTCGCCGTCGGCGGCCAGGCGCAGCGGCGTGCCGTGCGGGGGCAGGTGGACCTCGCTGCCGTCCAGGTGGAGGAAGACCAGGCGGCGCGGCGGCTTCCCCAGGTTGTGGACCCGGGCCACCGTCTCCTGGCCGCGGTAGCAGCCCTTTTGCAGGTGGACGGCGGTGCCGATCCAGCCCAGCTCGTGGGGGATCGTACGGTGGTCGGTCTCCAGGCCCAGGCGCGGGCGGTGGGCCTCCACGCGCAGTGCTTCCAGGGCCAGTACGCCGATGGCCGGGCCGGCCGCCGCCGCGAAGGACTCCAGGCGTTCGCGGGGCAGGAACAGGTCGCGGCCGTGGGCGGTCTCCCGTACGACGACGTCCTCAGGGATCTCGGTGATGGAGCCGGCCGGGAGGTGGACCACGGCGAAGTCGGCGGTGCGGTCGGCAACCTCGACGCGGTAGAAGAACTTCATGCTCTCCAGGTAGGCGATCAGCGCCTCCTGTGTGCCCGGCTCGGTGTGCAGCCAGGTCGTGGTCCCGTCGTCGACGAGGTACAGGGCGTGCTCGATGTGGCCGTTGGCGGAGAGGATCAGCGCCTCGGTGGCGTGGCCGGGCGCGAGGTCGGTGACGTGCTGGGTGATCAGCAGGTGCAGCCAGGACAGGCGCTCTTCACCGGTGACGGTGACCACGCCGCGGTGCGAGAGGTCCACGAATCCGGAGCCGTCGGCGAGCGCGCGCTGCTCCCGGAAGAGATCGCCGTAATGGCCGGCGACGCCTTCGTCGGGAGCCTCGGCGGGGACGGCACCGGGCAGCGACAGCAGGGGGCTCTTCATGACATGCAGCCTACGACTCGGCGGCTGCCGCCCGAGAGGTGCATGGGCCGCAGCGCCCGAAGATCGCGAAGTGCTTCAGGTCCGTGTCGAAGCCGAACGTCTCGCGCAGCGTCGCCGTGAAGGGCGCGGCCACCGAGAGGTCGGCCTCGATGACGTCCGTACAGTCCCGGCACACCAGGTGGATGTGGTGGTGCCGGTCGGCGAGGTGGTACGTGGGGGCGCCGTGCCCGAGGTGGGCGTGGCTGACCAGCCCCAGCTCCTCCAGCAGCTCCAGCGTCCGGTAGACGGTGGAGATGTTGACCCCGCCGGCGGTCTTGCGCACCTCGGTGAGGATGGCGTCGGGGGTGGCGTGCTCCAGTTTGTCCACAGCCTCCAGGACGAGCTGGCGCTGCGGGGTAAGTCGGTAGCCGCGCTTGCGGAGGTCGCTCTGCCAGTCGGTGCTCACCACACCGCCAGTGTAGGAGTACGAGCGCCCGGTGCGTACGGCCCATCAGGCCCCGCATCCGCCGGCCGGACCCACCGGCTCATGCGCACGGGGCCTGACGGGGCCCGGAGAAGCTCACCTGAAGAAGGCGATGCCGTCGTCCGGGAGGTCCTTGAGGTCCTTGGCCCACTCGCGGGGGTCGACGACCTTCTTCAGGTGCGCGGACATGTACGGGCGCAGCGGCACCTCGGGGGTCGCCTTCTCGCCGACCCACATCAGGTCGCTGTTGACGTAGCCGTACAGCCGCTTGCCGCCGCTGTACGGGCCGGCGGCGGCGGTGCGCGCGACGGCGTCGGTGGCCAGGTCGATCTGCGGCTTCTGGTCGGCCAGCTCGCCGTACCAGATCTCCACGACGCCCTGGTCGCGGATCATCACGACCTCGACCTTGCGGTCCTTGTCGATACGCCAGTAGCCGGACTCGGTCTCCAGCGGGCGGACCTTCTTGCCCTCGGCGTCCAGGACCCAACTGCGGGAGGTGTATTCGAGGAAGTCACGGCCGTCGTGGGTGAAGGTGACCTCCTGGCCGAAGTTGCACTTCTCGGTGCCGGGGAAGTCGTAGACACCCGCGCCCTCCCAGTTGCCGAGGAGGAAGGCCAGGGGCACGAGGGACGGGTTCAGGTCGGACGGGATCTCGATCATGGCTCAGGCGATCTGTTGGTGGCGGAGAGTGAGGACTAGCGCTGGCCCTGGTACAGCTTCTTCCAGGTCAGACCGGCGAAGGCGACGACGCCCACGGCGACCAGGACAAGCAGGGTGGTGAAGACTGCCTCAAGCACGAGCGCGCTCCTCGGACGGAGTGAGGTGTTACGGACCGGGAGCGAGTCTAGTCGTCGGCGGTACGGGCGGCGCTGTGAGGTCCGCCGCGTACGCTTCCGGCGCCGTTTTGGCCCGCCGGGCAGGATCTGGGCCCGGTCGGCCTAGAGTGCGGGCATGGCGAAGAAGCTCGTGATCAAGGTGACGGCGGGCGCGGACGCGCCCGAACGGTGCTCGCAGGCGTTCACGGTGGCGGCGGTGGCCGTCGCCAGCGGCGTGGAGGTCTCGCTCTGGCTGACCGGGGAGTCGACGTGGTTCGCGCTGCCGGGCCGGGCGGCGGAGTTCACACTGCCGCACGCGGCGCCGCTGCCCGACCTGATCGAGGGGATCACGGCCGGCGGCGGGACGATCACGGTGTGCACGCAGTGCGCGGCGCGCCGGGACATCGAGGAGAAGGACCTGATCGAGGGCGCGCGGATCGCCGGCGCGCAGGTGTTCGTCAGTGAGGCCATGGCGGACGAGGTGCAGGCGCTGGTCTACTGAGGAACACGTGTACCTACGCCCATACGTACAGGCGTAGGTGCGGGTGTCCGCAGGCAGGTGCGCGTCAGCGCGGGCGGTGGTCGTCGATCTCGCGCCACCAGCGGTCCGACTCGGGGTCGCCGGACTCGTCCCACCAGCGTTCGTCCGGCTCCCTGCGGTTGCCGACGATCGCCGCGCAGGGCGGGATGACCATGGCGACCACGCACATCCCCACCGCCACCGGCACCGACCAGAGCCGTACGACGCCCCACGCCAGGACGAACAGGGTGATGCAGACGCCCATCATCACGAAGTACCGGCGGTGCCGGCGCTGTGCGGACGGGCGCTGGTGCGCGTGCATGGTTCCACCGTAAATCCGCCCGCGGTGGGTGAGAAGCGCGGCGGGCCGCACCCCCGTCCGAAGGTGTCCAAACCCCTGGGGTGCGGCCCGCCGGCCGGTGAGGGCGCCGTGCCGCGGCGGCGCCGGCGTGCGGCGCGGCCGCGGCACGGCGGCGCAGGGCGTCAGACGGTGATGGCGACCTCCGCCAGGCCGCCGCGCTGGGCGACGACGGTACGGTCCGCCGAGGCGCCGGGGACCAGCGCGCGCAGCGTCCAGGTGCCCTCGGCCGCGTAGAAGCGGAACTGTCCGGTCGCCGAGGTGGGGACCTCCGCGGTGAATTCGCCGGTGCTGTCCAGGAGGCGTACGTAGCCGGCGACGGGCTGGCCGTCGCGGGTCACGCTGCCCTGGATGGTCGTCTCACCGGGCTTGGCGGTCGAAGCGTCCGGACCGCCGGCCTGTGCTCCACACATGTGGGTACTTCCTCAAGTGGTAGGGGCTGGTGGGGCTGGGATGAGCCGGGCCGGGACTACTTCGCGGCGCCGAGCTCGATCGGGACGCCGACGAGCGAGCCGTACTCGGTCCAGGAGCCGTCGTAGTTCTTCACGTTCGGCTGGCCGAGCAGCTCGTGCAGCACGAACCAGGTCAGCGCCGAGCGCTCGCCGATGCGGCAGTAGGCGATGGTGTCCTTGGACAGGTCCACGGACTCCGTCTCGTAGAGGGCCTTGAGGTCCTGGTCCGACTTGAAGGTGCCGTCGTCGTTGGCGTTCTTGGACCAGGGGATGTTGCGGGCGCTGGGCACGTGGCCGGGGCGCTGCGACTGCTCCTGCGGGAGGTGCGCCGGGGCGAGCAGCTTGCCGCTGAACTCGTCGGGGGAGCGGACGTCCACCAGGTTCAGGTTGCCGATCGCGGCGATGACGTCGTCGCGGAAGGCGCGGATGGAGGTGTCCTGCGGCTTGGCCTTGTAGTCGGTACGGGGGCGGGTGGGGACGGCGTCGACCAGGTCGCGCGAGTCCAGCTCCCACTTCTTGCGCCCGCCGTCCAGCAGCTTGACGCTCTGGTGGCCGTAGAGCTTGAAGTACCAGTACGCGTAGGACGCGAACCAGTTGTTGTTGCCGCCGTAGAGGACGACCGTGTCGTCGTTGGCGATGCCCTTCTCGGAGAGCAGCTTCTCGAAGCCGGCCTGGTCGACGAAGTCGCGGCGCACCGGGTCCTGGAGGTCCTGCTTCCAGTCGATGCGGACGGCGTTCTTGATGTGGTTCTTGTCGTAGGCCGAGGTGTCCTCGTCGACCTCGACGATGACCACCTTGGGGTCGTCGATGTGGGCCTCGACCCAGTCGGCGTCCACCAGGACGTCACTGCGGCTCATGTTCGTCTCCTCCGGGGCGATGGGGCCCCCATGCCCGTCCGGGGCCGTGGGGGAGGGTGCTGCACGTGTACGCCGGGGTGCGGGCCGTCTCCGGGCGGTGCGCGGGGAGGCTGCGGGCCCGCGGTGGGTGGCGCGGGGCTGTGCGGGTGTGCGGATGCGATGTGCGGATGTACGGGACGTACGGCGGTACGGGATGTACGGACGTACGGGGTGGCACGTGGAGCTGTGGCGGTCTGCGGGCTCTGCGAAGCCGGGCCGGGTGGGCCTCACGCCTCAACGGGCCGAGCGGAGGCGGGCGTTGAGGAGCCCGTCAGGCGGTACGACAGAGCATGGCGGCGACCCGGCAGAGGTCGACTGCCCGCCGCTTGGTGAGATCCGCCTGTCGCTTCATGGCACCGATCGTAGGGAGGGGCGGCGGGGTGTGTCACCGGTGTGTCGGATGATGAGACGTAAGCGACCGATATGTGGGATGAGTGCCGGATGGGCGGAGGTGCGCGGAGGCGGCCGGGGCCGGTGCGTATGCGGACGTCACGCCGGGGTCTGGAGGGCGGACGGTGCCGTCTCAGCGGATGGACGGGCGGCGGAGCGCAAGGGGAGGGAGGCAAGGAAGGGAGGGAGGAGGAGCCCGCACACGGGCTTGAGGCGTAAGGGGAGCAAGACGTACGGGGAGCGAGGCGTACGGGCCCGGCCTGTACGGGACGGACCGGGCCGGCCGCATCACGCGTCAGCCGGTGACCTTGACGTCGGTGCCGGTGGCGGAGATCGAGACGCCGTCCGGGGTCGACTCGATCTTCGAGAGCTTGAGGTTGCCGGGCAGCCTGCTCAGCTTCCAGTCGTGGTCGGTGCGCTTGCGGACCCGTTCCTCACAGCTCGGGATGCTCTGGCACAGCGCCGGGAGCCTGTCCGCGCGCAGCCGTACGGTGTCACCGCCCACGATGCTGACCGAGCCGGTGACCTCCAGGGAGTCCAGCAGCGGCAGGCCGCCGATGTTCGGGGAGATCTTGACCTGGCCGGTGCCGTTCTTCTTGCCCGCGTAGCCGACCCGTACGCCGCCGCCCGCGGCCTTCGTCAGGTCCGCGTAGGAGATCCGGGCGGTGCCGGTCGCGCTGGCGGCGCTCTCGATGGAGGAGTAGTCGCTGGTCAGCTTCACGTCGCGGAACTGCGCCGTCAGCTCCGTCAGCCTCAGCCGCTGGCCGTCCGCGCTGGCCTCGATGCCGCCGAGGTCGGCGTCCACCTCGTCCAGCGACCGGCTCGCGACCTGCGTCAGGAACGGGAAGCCCTTGATCGACACGTCCGGGGACCCGCTGAGCCCCTGGCTGACGCGGATCTTGTCCGCGGCCTTGTCCTCGGCGATGTTCACCGCGATACGGTCGGCGGCCACGAACAGGCCGCCGAGTATGACCGCTATGACCAGCAGCACTCGTAGTGCGCGCATCGAACCCCTACCCCCAGGCGACGGGCCGGTTTCCCGACCGGCTTCTCTCCGGACAGACCCCCGGCCTGCCTGATTGGTTGTGAGCCTAATAGGTTCCGGCGCATATGCCCCGCCCCGGCGGCTCGAACCGTCGGGGCGGGGGTGGAACGGGGGCGGACGCCGGGGCGGGCCAGCTCAGGCCAGGGCGCGGCCCAGGACGTACACGGCGGGCGCGGCGAGGGTGAGGGGGAGGGCGACGCCGGCCGTCATGTGGACGAAGCGGGAGGGGTAGTCGTAACTGGCCACCCGCAGACCGATCAGCGCACAGCCGCCGGCCGCCAGGCCCAGCAGCGCGCCCGAGGCGCCCATTCCGGTCATCTGGCCGGCCGCGATGCCCGCCCCCGCGCCGCCCAGCAGCGCCACGAGGACGGAGACGACGGAGGGCAGCGGCAGCGCGCGGGCGAGCGTGGTGACCGCGACCGCGGCGGCGCCGACCACCACCGCGTCCGAGGTGGCGGACAACTGGCCCGAGGCCAGGACCACCAGCGCGGTGGAGGTGAGCCCGGCGGTCAGCGCGTACATCCGCTCGTCCGCGCTGCTGCGGTTGCGGAGCTGGAGGACCAGGACGAACAGGCACCAGACGCCGAGCGTGCCCAGGGCCACCACCGGCGCCTGGTCGCGGTCGGCGGCCAGCAGCCCGGCGTCGGTGGCCAGGCCCGCGAGGAAGGCCAGCGCGATGCCCTGGCGGGCGGGCCACATGCCGTTGAGCCGGAACCACCCCGCGGCCGTGACGGCCTGGAGCAGCACGACCGGTACGCAGAGCACCGGGCGGGGCAGCGGCGCGGTCACCGCCAGCAGCAGGGCCAGGGCGGCGGTGAGCGCGGCGGGCTTCAGGCCGGGCGGGATGACGGGCGAGCGGCCCTCGGCGCGGGCCCGCTGGTTGGGCGCCAGCCCCGCCAGGTCGGGGGCGGGTGCCGGGGCGGGCACGGAGGGGCCGCCGCTGCCGGGGGTGCGCCGGGCGTAGGGCTGCTCGGGCGGCATGCTGTGGGGCGTACGGGGGGAGCCGGTCGACTGCGGCCCGGACGACCCGTGGCGGGCGCCGGACGACCCGAACGACCCCTGCCCTCCGTACGAACCCTGGCCTGCTTGCGACCCCTGCCCGCCGTACGAGCCCTGGCCTGCTTGCGACCCCTGCCCGCCGTACGAGCCCTGGCCTGCCTGCGCACTCTGCCCGCCGTACGAGCCCTGGCCCGCCTGCGAACCCTGTGCTCCGGGTGTGCCGTGCGCCGCTCCGTGCGCGCCGAGGCTCCCACGACCGCCGTGCCCCCCGTGCGTCCCGTCCTGCCGCGGCAGGTACGCGGTCTCCTCGGCCGGGCCCGGGACCACCGGCATCTGGTAGCCGGTCTCCCACGTCGGGGCGCTCCAGATCTGCGTCTGCGGGTCGTCCTGCCCGGCCTGTCCGGCGCCGCCCTGCGCGTAGGCGTCGCGCCCCTGGGAGGAGTGGCCGCCGGTGTCGTGGCCGTACGCGTCGTGCCCGTAGGAGGACCGGTCGGACGGCTCCGGCCGGCTGTGCTGCCCCGCCGCCGCGGGCCAGACGGTGGGATTCTGCTGCGGGTGCCCCTGCTGTCCGTACGAGCCGTAGGGCTGCTGCCCGGGGCCCGGCTGCTGTCCGTGGCCCGGCTGCTGTCCGTACGGCTGCTCCGGCGCCCGCTCGTGAGGCGCGTACGGCTCACGGGGCGCGTAGGAGTCGTAGGACTCGTACGGCTCGTAGGGGCCGTACGGATGGTGCGGCTGGTTCTGCGGCTGATTCTCGCTCATGTGTCGCCCTCACCCTCCCGCGAACGGCGGCAGGACCTCGACGGTGCCGCCCTCGGCCAGGGGCACCGCCGCGTGGTCGCGGGTGCCGACCGGATCGCCGTCCACCAGGAACGAACAGCGCGTCAGGACGCGCGCGAACTCGGGGTTGGCGCGGTGCCGGTCGCGCGCCGCGTCCAGCGCTTCGGCGAGCGTCGCCGCCGCGTACGGCTCCTCGGCCGTGCCGGCGGCGGCCTTGGCCGCGGCCCAGTAGCGCACGGTGCCAGTTGATGTCACGGCGGCCTCTTCATCGTGAGCGACGTGGTGTGCGTCGTGGTCGTCGTCGTGGGGTGGTCGTGGTGTGGTCGGGATGGATCGTGGGGTGATCGGTGACATGCGGCCGGGACGGCTGGTGGTGCGGTGTCTCCGTCGCTGCCGCCTCCATGATGGCGTACGGGCCCGACCGCCCTGCCCCGGGCAAGTTCCGGCAAAGCCTTTCCGGGTGCCCCGCGTCCGGGCACTAATTCGATTGCCGCGGACAAGCACTCGCATAGGCTCGATGTGTGTTGGTCCGACTCGCGCGGGCGCATCTGCGGCCCCATAGGCGCTCTATATCCTTGATCGTCCTGCTTCAGCTCATACAGACGCTGGCCACCCTCTACCTGCCCACTCTCAACGCCGACATCATCGACGACGGTGTGGTCAAGGGGGACACCGGCTACATCCTGACCCTGGGCGGCCTGATGGTCGCCGTCACCCTGCTGCAGATCCTCTGCGCGATCGGCGCCGTCTTCTACGGCGCGCGGACCGCGATGGCCCTGGGACGGGACGTCCGGGCCGCCGTGTTCGACCGTGTCCAGTCCTTCTCCGCCCGCGAGGTGGGGACCTTCGGCGCACCTTCCCTGATCACCCGCACCACCAACGACGTCCAGCAGGTCCAGATGCTGGTGCTGATGACGTTCACGATGATGGTCGCGGCGCCGATCATGTGTGTCGGCGGTGTGGTGATGGCGCTCAACCAGGACGTGCCGCTGTCCGGCCTGCTCCTGGTCGTCGTCCCGGTCCTGGCGGTCCTGGTGTCGCTGATCGTACGGAGGATGCGCCCGCTGTTCCGCGGTGTGCAGCAGCGCATCGACACCGTCAACCGCGTGCTGCGCGAGCAGATCAGCGGTATCCGCGTCATCCGCGCCTTCGTCCGTGACCGGCACGAGCAGGAGCGGTTCGCCGCCGCCAACACCGACCTGTTCGAGATATCCGTGCGGGCCGGGCGGCTGATGTCGATGATGTTCCCGCTGGTCATGCTGATCGTGAACCTCTCCAGCGTGGCCGTGGTCTGGTTCGCCGGGCACCGCATCGACAGCGGTGACATGCAGATCGGCGCGCTGACCGCCTTCCTCAGCTACCTCATGTACATCTTCATGTCGATCATGATGGCGACGTTCATGGTCATGATGCTGCCGCGCGCCGAGGTGTGCGCCGAGCGCATCCAGGAAGTGCTGGCCACGGACACCAGCGTCACCCCGCCACAGCGGCCGGTCACCGCGCTGCGCCGGCACGGCGAACTGGAGCTGCGGGGCGTGGGCTTCCGCTTCCCCGGCGCCGAGGAGCCGGTCCTCAAGGACGTCTCCCTGATCGCCCGGCCCGGCGAGACCACCGCCGTCATCGGCTCCACCGGCAGCGGCAAGTCCACCCTTCTGGGGCTGGTTCCGCGTCTGTTCGACGCGACGGAGGGCGCGGTGCTGGTGGACGGCGAGGACGTACGCGGGCTGGACCCGCAGACGCTGTCCACCGCCGTCGGCCTCGTACCGCAAAAGCCGTACCTCTTCTCCGGGACCGTGGCGTCCAATCTGCGCTACGGCAATCCGGACGCCACCGACGAGGAGCTGTGGCACGCCCTGGAGACCGCCCAGGCACGCGACTTCGTCGAGAAGCTGGAAGGCGGCCTGGCGGCGCCCATCGCCCAGGGCGGCGGCAATGTCTCCGGCGGTCAGCGGCAGCGGCTGGCCATCGCCCGCGCGCTGGTGCGCAAGCCCGAGATCTACCTCTTCGACGACTCCTTCTCCGCGCTGGACTACGCCACCGACGCGGCGCTGCGGGCCGCGCTGGCCCAGGAGACCCGGGAGGCGACCGTCGTGATCGTCGCGCAGCGGGTCTCCACCATCCGGGGCGCCGACCGGATCGTCGTCCTGGACGAGGGCCGGGTCGTGGGCACCGGTACCCACACCGAACTGATGGCGGACAACGAGACGTACCGGGAGATCGTCCTGTCCCAGCTCACCGAACAGGAGGCGGCGTGAGCAGCCCGGCCCCCCAGAGGCGCGGACCCGCGCCCGCCGCCGGACCCGCGCGCATGATGGGCGGCCAGCCGACCGAGAAGTCCATGGACTTCAAGGGCTCCGGCAAGCGGCTGCTGCGCGAGATGCGGCCCGAGCGCGGCATCATGGCGGTCGCGCTGGCGCTCGGCGCGCTGAGCGTGGCGCTGAGCGTCATCGGCCCCAAGGTCCTGGGCCACGCCACCGACCTGATCATGGCCGGCATCGTCGGCCGGCGGCTTCCCGAGGGGATCACCAAGGCCCAGGCCGTGGCGCACCTGCGGGACCGGGGCCAGGACGGGCTGGCCGACATGCTCGGCACGATGCCCGTCGTGCCCGGACAGGGCATCGACTTCGGCGCGGTCGGCGTGGTGCTGCTGTGGGTGACGCTGATCTACGTCGGCGCCTCGGTCTTCGGCTTCGTCCAGGCCCGGATCGCCACCTTCGTCGTCCAGCGGGCCGTCTTCCGCCTGCGCGAGCGGGTGGAGCACAAGCTCTCCCGGCTGCCGCTGAGCTACTTCGACAAGCAGCCGCGCGGCGAGGTCCTCTCCCGCGCCACCAATGACATCGACAACATCCAGCAGACCCTCCAGCAGACCCTGAGCCAGATCGTCACCTCGCTGCTGACGATCCTGGGCGTGCTGGTGATGATGTTCTGGATCTCGCCGCTGCTGGCACTGGTCGCGCTGGTCACCGTGCCGGTCTCGGTGGTGGTGGCCACCAAGGTCGGCAAGCGGGCGCAGCCGCAGTTCGTCCAGCAGTGGAAGACCACCGGCAAACTCAACGCGCACATCGAGGAGATGTACACCGGCCATGCGCTGGTGAAGGTCTTCGGCCGGCAGAAGGAGTCCGCCGCCCTCTTCCGCGAGCAGAACGAGGCGCTCTACCAGGCGGGCTTCAAGGCGCAGTTCATCTCCGGAATCATCCAGCCCGCGATGATGTTCATCGGCAACCTCAACTACGTGCTGGTCGCGGTGGTCGGCGGCCTGCGGGTGGCCTCCGGCGCGCTGTCCATCGGTGACGTGCAGGCGTTCATCCAGTACTCCCGGCAGTTCAGCCAGCCGCTGACCCAGGTCGCCTCCATGGCCAACCTGGTCCAGTCCGGTGTCGCCTCGGCCGAGCGGGTCTTCGAGCTGCTGGACGCCCCGGAGCAGGCGCCGGAGGCGGCCGAGCCCGTACGGCCCGAGCACGTCAGGGGCCGGGTCGAGTTCGAGGAGGTGTCCTTCAGCTACCAGGCCGACAAGCCGCTCATCGAGAACCTGTCGCTGTCGGTACGGCCCGGCCAGACGGTCGCGATCGTCGGCCCGACGGGCGCCGGCAAGACCACGCTGGTCAACCTCCTGATGCGCTTCTACGAGGTGGGCGGCGGCCGGATCACCCTGGACGGCGTGGACATCGCGCAGATGACCCGCGAGGAGCTGCGCGCCAACATCGGCATGGTGCTCCAGGACACCTGGCTCTTCGGCGGCACGATCGCCGAGAACATTGCGTACGGCGCTCCCGAGGGCACCTCGCTCGACAAGATCGTCGAGGCGGCGAAGGCCACCCACGTCGACCGCTTCGTGCGCACCCTCCCCGACGGCTACGACACCGTCATCGACGACGAGGGCGGCAATGTCTCCGTCGGCGAGAAGCAGCTCATCACCATCGCGCGGGCGTTCCTGGCCGAACCGGCGATCCTGGTCCTGGACGAGGCCACCAGCTCGGTCGACACCCGTACCGAGGTGCTGATCCAGCACGCCATGGCCCAGCTCAGGACCGGCCGTACGAGCTTCGTGATCGCCCACCGGCTGTCCACGATCCGCGACGCGGACGTCATCCTGGTGATGGAGTCCGGCTCGATCGTGGAACAGGGCAGCCACGACGCGCTGCTGGCGGCGGGCGGCGCCTACGCGCGGCTGTACGCGGCACAGTTCGCGGAGGCGGTGGCCGAGACGGAGTGAGCCCGTCGTCTTCCGCCGACGCGCTTCCGCGGCCCGGCACACCTGATCCGTAGCGCGTCAGGTGTGCCGGGCCGCGGTCCGGTCCATGATCCAGTCAGTGATGCGGTGCAGCAGGGGCGCACCGGCCGCGTTCTCGGCGTGGCCGAAGCCGCGTTCCAGCCACAGCTCCGTGGTCGCCGGGTCGGCGGCGGACATCAGCATCCGGGGGTGGTCCACGGGGAAGTACGGGTCCCGGTCGCCGTGCACGATCAGCAGCGGGGTCGGGGCGATGCGCGGGACGGCGGCGACGGGCGGGAGCGGCACCGGGTCCCAGTCCTCTGGGTGGATACGGGTGCGCAGGCCGAGGCGGGAGACCAGGCGGCCCGAGGGCCGGGTCACCACCCAGTGGAGCCTGCGCATGGGGTGGTCCCCCGGTAGAACCACCGGGCGGGAGCACTGACCGACACGACCGTGTCGGGGTGCGCATCAATGCGCCCCTCGCGCTCCCCCTCGTCCGCCGCGCCGTACAGGCCGTACAGAGCGGCATGGCGCAGGACCACCGAGCCGCCCATGGAGAAGCCGACGGTGGCGACGCGGCGGTGGCCCAGCGCCCGGGCCCAGCGGACGGCCGCCGCCAGGTCCAGGACCTCGCGGTCGCCGACGGTGGACCGTCCGCCGGACCGGCCGTGCCCCCGGAAGGAGAACGTGATCACGGCCGTACGCTGGGCGAAGACCGCCGCGGCACGGCGCAGCGCGGGACGGTCGAGGGCGCCGGTGAAGCCGTGCGCGAGGACGATCACGGGGGCGTCGGGGCCGGCGGGGGAGTCGGCGGGAGCCTTGGCGCGGTCCGTCCGGGGCCGCGGCGCGGGTACATACGACGCCTCGATCCGTACGCCGTCGTCCGTCAACAAAGACGCTCGGAAATCACCCGAAGTGATCGACGGAACACGCGATCGTGCAAAGGCGTCCTCGGACGGGGAAGTCATGTGGGCTATTCTGCTGGGCAAGAAGGATCCGGGCAGCGTTGCCCCGGGTCCTTTTGTGCTTTCAGCCGCGGTCGTGCGCGGATGAGCGCACGCGCGCTCCAGGGCGCAGAGTGATCAGAGTGAGCGTACGAAGCAGTGCCGCATACTCCCCCGGGCCGGCGCCCGGGAGGTGCCCCCTTCGCAGGGACCGAGGAGGAACCGACGCAATGGGCGAGCGAAGCGTGCAGAACGAGCAGGACCGGCGGACCGGACGGGACCGGCGGGGCCGGCCCGGCGGACCCGGCGGCCCCCGTACGACCGGGGGCCGGGACCGGGCGGGTGGTCGGCGGTGAGCTCGCTGCTGCTCCTGACCAACGCACTCCAGCCGTCGACGGAGGTGCTGCCCGCGCTCGGCCTGCTGCTGCACAGCGTGCGCGTCGCCCCCGCCGAGGGACCGGCCCTGGTGGACACCCCCGGGGCCGACGTCATACTGATCGACGGCCGGCGCGACCTGCCGCACGTACGGTCGCTGTGCCAGCTCCTGCGGTCCACCGGGCCCGGCTGTCCGCTCCTCCTGGTCGTCACCGAAGGCGGGCTGGCCGCCGTCACGGCGGACTGGGGCGTGGACGACGTACTGCTGGACACCGCGGGCCCGGCCGAGGTCGAGGCCCGGCTGCGGCTGGCCACCGGGCGCCGCCATCTGACCACCGACGACAGCCCGATGGAGATCCGCAACGGTGACCTGTCGGTGGACGAGGCGACGTACAGCGCCAAGCTCAAGGGGCGGGTCCTGGACCTGACCTTCAAGGAGTTCGAGCTGCTGAAGTACCTGGCGCAGCACCCGGGCCGGGTCTTCACCCGGGCCCAACTCCTCCAGGAGGTCTGGGGCTACGACTACTTCGGCGGTACGCGCACGGTCGACGTGCACGTCCGGCGGCTGCGGGCCAAGCTCGGGCCGGAGTACGAGTCGCTGATCGGGACCGTACGGAACGTCGGATACCGGTTCGTCAGCCCGGAGAAGGCCGAGGCGATGGCGGAGAAGGCGACGAAGGCGGGGGCTTCGGGGGCGCCCGGGGCGTCGGGGGCCTCTGGGCCGTCCGGCAAAGCGGCTGGGCGAACGGAAAGGGTGGATGGGGCAAACCAGGTAAACCGGACCGAGCGGGCTGAACGGTCTGAACGGGCTGAGCGGGCTGAGCGGGCGGCTCATGGCGGGCAGCGTGCGCGACGGGAGCGGAGCACCGAAGGCGGCGTCGCGGCGGACCGGCCGGCCGCCGCGGCGGGTGCCGTGAGCGGGGCACGGGCCGCGTCCATGACCGCGTCCAACGGCGATGCCCGCAGCGGGACCGGGGCCGCGACCCGGATCGCGGCCCGGACCGCCGCCGTACGGCCGGTGGACCGGTAGGGGCCGGTAGGGGAGCGCGGACCGCGGGCCGGAGGGAAGTGCGGCTCCGGCGCGCCCCCTACGTGACGTCCCGGACCGCTCCCTGATACGGGGAGAATTGACCGGACACCGCGCGGCTCCACCCGCGTAGACTGCCGCGCGTGGCCAAGGTGACGCGGGATGATGTGGCAAGGCGGGCGGGTACGTCGACCGCTGTCGTGAGTTACGTCATCAACAACGGACCCCGGCCGGTCGCCCCGGCCACGCGCGAGCGGGTACTCGCCGCGATCAAAGAGCTGGGCTACCGGCCGGACCGGGTCGCGCAGGCGATGGCGTCCCGCCGTACCGACCTGATAGGTCTGATCGTTCCCGATGCCCGGCAGCCCTTCTTCGGCGAGATGGCCCATGCGGTCGAACGGGCCGCCGCCGAGCGCGGCAAGATGGTGCTCGTCGGCAACTCCGACTATCTGGACGAGCGTGAACTTCACTACCTGCGCGCCTTCCTGGGCATGCGGGTGGCGGGCCTGATCCTGATCAGCCAGGGCCCCAGCGAGCGGGCGGCGGCCGAGATCGATGCCTGGGACGCGCGGGTCGTGCTGATGCACGAGCGGCCTGAGGCGATCGACGAGTTCGCCGTGATGACGGACGACATCGGCGGCGCCCAGCTCGCCACCCGCCACCTCCTGGAACACGGCCACGACTACGTGGCCTGCCTCGGCGGTACGGAGACCACCCCCACGATCGGCGACCCGGTGGCCGATCACGTGGAGGGCTGGCGCCGGGCGATGCAGGAGGCCGGCAAGTCCCTGGAGGGGCGGCTCTTCCAGGCCCCGTACAACCGCTACGACGCCTACCAGGTCGCGTTGAAGCTGCTGTCCGGCCCCGACCGGCCACCGGCCATCATGTGCGCGACGGACGACCAGGCGATCGGGGTGCTGCGGGCGGCGCGGGAGCTGCGCATCGACGTACCGGGCGAGCTTGCGGTCGCGGGCTTCGACGACGTGAAGGAAGCGGCGCTGACGGACCCGCCGCTGACGACGGTCGCCTCGGACCGCGAGGCGATGGCGCGGGCGGCGGTCGACCTGGTGCTGGACGACGCGCTGCGGGTGGTCGGTTCGCGGCGCGAGCGGCTGCGGCAGTTCCCGTCGCGGCTGGTGATCCGCAGGTCCTGCGGCTGCGGAAGCTGACGGGCACGCGGCTGCGGAAGCTGACGGGCACGCGGCACGGCGCCTCGTCAGCCCTGCGTCTTTATACCGGGCATACCTGCTTCTGTCGGACCTCTCAGGGCGTTCTCAGGTAGTTCTCATGATGGGCCCGCAGAGTCGAGACATGGCCGACAACCACCGCCGAAGCGGCGACGAAACCTCGCAGACACCGCAAGTTTCGCAGAACCCGCAAATCGATCATTCTTCGCGGGCAGGTCAGAACGCATACGTTACGGGCGACCGGGCGGACGTCCCGCCGCCGCCTCCGTACGCGCCTTCCCCGCCCGTCGCGGCCGACGGGAGCGGGGGAGCCGGCGGCCCGTACGCGGGATTCGGGGCCGTACCGCCGCAGGAGCCCGGATCCGGCGGACTTGGTGGCTCCGGCGGACTTGGTGGCTCCGGCGAACCTGGTGGACCGCGCCGCCGTGCCCGCCGGCCGGTCGCCCTGCTCGCCGCCGTCGCCCTGGCCTCGGGGCTCATAGGCGGTGGCAGTGCGGCACTGATCGCCGGGACCACCATCGGCGACAAGAGCAGCGCCGCGACCCCGGTCGTCAACGCGGGCGCCACCAGCGGCAGCGGGGTCTCGGCGGTGGCCAAGGCAGTCAGCCCGTCCATCGTGGAGATCTCGGCGAGTACGGCGAACGGCCGGTCCACCGGCTCGGGCGTGATCGTCAGCGCCGACGGCGAGGTCGTCACCAACAACCATGTGGTCGCCGGGGCGGACACCGTCTCCGTACGGCTCAGCGACGGCAGCAGCAAGACGGCGAAGGTCGTCGGCACCGACCCCGACAAGGACCTGGCCCTCATCAAGATCCAGGGTGCCAAGGGGCTGACCCCCGCCGCGCTCGGCGACTCCGACAAGCTCGCGGTCGGTGACCCGGTGGTGGCGATCGGCTCACCGGAGGGCCTGACGGGGTCGGTGACCAGCGGCATCGTCTCCGCCCTCGACCGCAAGGTGACGGTGCCCAAGGACGAGGAGCGGCAGCAGCGGCGGCAGCGGGGCGGTATGCAGTGGCCGTTCGAGTTCGGTGGCAACCAGTACAACGGTGACACGGGGGAGTCGAAGACCTCGTACAAGGCCATTCAGACCGATGCCTCGCTCAACCCGGGCAACTCCGGTGGTGCGCTGATCAACATGCGGGGGCAGGTCGTCGGCATCAACTCCGCCATCTACGCGCCCAGTGCGGCCAATGGGGGCGCGGCGGGCAGTGTCGGGCTCGGCTTCGCCATTCCCGTCAACACCGTCAAGGCCGACCTGGACAGCCTGCGCGCGGGCGGCAGCGGCAACTGACGCCCAACGCCGGCCACCACCGCACGGCCGGCCGCGCCCGTACCGATCCAGGCGTACCGATCCAGGCGTACCGATCACGGTGCACCGATTACGCCGTACCGCATGCCCCATGTCCTTTGCATGTCCTCTGCCCTAGGAGGCCGTCATGGCCCACAAGATCACCGTCCCGGTCAACCGCGTCCGCCGGGCTCTGGCCGCCGCCGTCGCCTGGAGCGCGGGCGGCGAGCGGCGCAGCGCGGGTGTGCTCTCCGTCGAGCACGGTACGGACCGTACGGGACCGGCGGACCTGGATCTCGCCCTGGCGCTGACCCTCGCCCTCGCCCTGGCCGATGTCACCCGGGCCGGACATGTCGGCAGCGCACGGCCTGCGGAAGACGCCCGGTCCGCGCAGGCCGCCTGGTCCGATCAGGCCGACCGGCCCACGCAAGCCGGCCGGCCCGTGGAGCTCGCCCGTACGGCCCGGCTCGTCCGTACCGTGGCCCCGCGCCGGGACCGTGCGACCGGAAAACCGGCAGGCCGCGCCCGCGCCGTACGTGCCGGCGCCCGTGCCCGGGGCTGAAGCCGAGCGGCTGTACGGATACCCGTACACCGGATATCCGTACAGGGGACGGACCCGGCGTGCGCATCCGGTGCGCGAAGCCGAGAATCACCCTGTCAGCCGTCCCGTCCCACCCCGAGGTAGCCATCAAGATGAGCCCCGCCGAGCACGGTGACCAGCCCGCCCGCATCCTGATCGTCGACGACGAGCCGGCCGTCCGCGAGGCGCTGCAGCGCTCGCTCGCCTTCGAGGGCTACGGCACCGAGCAGGCCGTCGACGGGCTGGACGCGGTCGAGAAGGTCACCTCCTACGATCCCGAGCTGATCGTGCTGGACGTCCTGATGCCGCGGATGGACGGGCTGACCGCCGCCCGGCGGCTGCGTGCGCGGGGAGTGACCGTACCGATCCTGATGCTGACCGCACGCGACACGGTCGGCGACCGGGTGACCGGCCTGGACGCGGGCGCCGACGACTACCTCGTCAAGCCCTTCGAGCTGGACGAGCTGCTGGCCCGTATCCGCGCCCTGCTGCGCCGCAGCTCCTACGCGGCGGCGGCCGGTCCGCGGCCCGAGGAGGGCGAGCTGCTGACCTTCGCGGACCTGCGGATGGACCTGTCGACGCGGGAGGTCACGCGGGGCGGCCGGCCGGTGGAGCTGACGCGTACGGAGTTCACGCTGCTGGAGATGTTCCTGGCGCACCCCCGCCAGGTGCTCACCCGTGAGCAGATCCTCAAGGCGGTCTGGGGTTTCGACTTCGAACCGACCTCCAACTCCCTGGACGTGTACGTGATGTATCTGCGCCGCAAGACGGAGGCGGGCGGCGAGCCGCGGCTGGTGCACACGGTGCGCGGTGTCGGCTACGTCCTGCGGGCCGAGGGCGGCACGGAATGAACGATGCGCCGGTTACGGGCGCTGCCGCCCCGGGCCCGGGCGGCGAAGCGCCGGCCCCGGGTGGCCAGGCGCCGGTCCCGGGCGGGGAGGCACCAGCCCCGGGCGGTACGGCACCGGCCTCGGGCGGTACGGCACCGGTTCACGGCACTGCCGCCCCGCCCCCGCCCCCGCGCCCCGGCCTGAGACAGCGGATCGCGCACCGCTACCGGCGGCTCCCGCTGCGCTCCCGCCTGGCCCTGCTCACCGCCGTCGCCGTGGCGTTCGCCGTGGCCGCCTCGGCCGCCGCCTGCTGGGTGGTCACCCGCGACCGGCTCACCGAGCAGCTCGACGCGACGCTGAGCCAGCAGGCCAAGGAGATCCGTGCCGAGTACGTGCAGGCCCTGGGCGCCAAGTGCAACAGCCCCCTGCCGGAGAACGCCCGGCTGCAACTGCCCACCCCCTACACGATCCAGATCGTGACGGCCGACGGCACGGTCTGCACCTCGTGGGAGAAGATCCGTATCCCCGCGCAGGGTTCGGACGTACAGGTCGCCAGGGGACAGACCGACGAGACCACGCACACCACCCGGGGCGCCGACGGCAAGGAGATGCGGGTCCTCACCCGCCCGTACCACGGCCCCCTCACCGACGCGCTGGGCAACCAGGTCGCCCTGTCCATCGCCTCCCCCATGTCGACGGTGACCGACCCCCTCAATCAGCTCGCGCTGGTCCTGCTGGCCGTCACCGGGATCGGGGTGCTGGGCGCGGCCACCGCCGGCCTGTGGGTCGCCCGCGCGGGCCTGAAGCCCGTGGACCGGCTCACCGGCGCCGTCGAACACGTCGCCCGTACCCAGGACCTGACCCTGCGCATCCCCACCGAGGGCGAGGACGAGATCGCCCGTCTGTCCCGGTCCTTCAACTCCATGACCGCCGCGCTGGCCGCCTCCCGCGACCTCCAGCGGCAGTTGATCGCGGACGCGGGGCACGAGCTGCGTACGCCGCTGACCTCGCTGCGTACCAACATCGACCTGCTGGTACGCAGCGAGCAGTCGGGCCGGGACCTCCCGGCCGCGGACAAGCAGGCGCTGCTGGCCTCGGTGAAGGCGCAGATGGGGGAGCTGGCGGCGCTCATCGGCGACCTCCAGGAGCTGTCCAGGACGCCGGAGGCGGGGCCCGGCCACGGCGCGGGGGTGGGGGTCGTGGCCCTGCACGAGGCCGTGGCCGCGGCGCTGGAGCGGGCCCGGCTGCGCGGCCCCTCGCTGACCTTCACCGCCGACCTCGAACCCTGGTACGTACGCGGGGAGCCGGCGGCGCTGGAGCGGGCCGTGGTGAACCTGCTGGACAACGCGGTCAAGTTCAGCCCGGCCGGAGGCGCCGTGGAAGTCCGGCTCGCGGGCGGCGAGCTGGCCGTACGGGACCACGGGCCCGGCATTCCGGCGGCGGAACTGCCGCACGTCTTTGAACGGTTCTGGCGCTCCCCGTCCGCGCGCAGCCTGCCCGGCAGCGGTCTGGGCCTGTCGATCGTGGCGCGTACGGCGGAGCAGGCGGGCGGCGGCGTACGGCTGCGGGCCGCCCCGGGCGGCGGCACCGAGGCCCTGCTCACCCTCCCGGGCGCGAGCACGCCTCCGCCGGACCTGCCGGGGGGCGGGGCGTGAGGTGGTGAGGCGGGGCAGTCGCCCGTGAGGCCATGAGGCCGTGGGGCCGTGGGGCCGACTCGCAGCCGTACGACTCGCAGCCGTACGACTCCCTGCCCTCACCCCGCCCACTTCATCGGGCCACTTTTCCCAACTACTTCAGCGAGCCCCCGATGGGCAGCCCGGCCCCCCACACCTCCACGCGGATGCCGTCCCGCTGCACCGAGATGTCACGCAGCCGTACGTCGCCGGGCGTCGGGGGCAGCCGGAAGGACAGCGACAGTTGGTCCGCGAGCTGCGGTTTGGTCAGCCCGGCCAGCGTGCCCAGGAACTTGGGGTCGACGCCGAACTTCTTCAGCAGCCAGGGGTGGTCCACCACGACGTCCACAAGGTTGACCTGCATGAGCTGCGAGATGAAGCGCGGCGCCCCGGTCAGCTCGTGCAGCTTGTGCTCGTTGTGCAGCGCCTGGTCGATGTACTCCTGGGGGATACCGATGCGGCGGGCGATCGCCGGGACCGACAGCAGTTCCTTCACCCTGGCCGCCTCCCGGCTGACCTGGGCGGCGGCCTTGCGCGTCAGCCGCAGGCCGTCCTCCTTGCCGGTGCCGGGGCGGTAGACGGCCAGGTCGCCGATGTCCAGGCGCATCGCGCTGATGTCGGTGGAGATCCCGCGGTCCCCGGCCCGGCGGATATGCGCCTGGGCGTGGACGCGCAGCTCATGACCGGCGATCGGGAGCCGGCCGTCGGCCTGCACGGCGTTGGGCCCCAGCTCGCTGAAACGTACCTGTGAGGCGCCCAGTTCGCGGTTCATGTCGTCGAAGGCGAGCAGCACGGTGCCCCGCACCTGGCCGATCGTGGCGCCCTTGACCGAGGAGGGCAGGTCGCCCTGGATGCGGATGTCGGTCGCGGTCGCCTCGACCTTGGCCAGCGACACCCGGTCCGCCGCCAGGTCGGGCACGGTGATGTCCACCCGCCGCAGGCGCTTGTCCAGCACCTGCGTGAGGAAGGGGAAGCCCTTGATGTCGACTTCCGGCTTGGCGTTCAGATGCAGGCTTTCCTTGAGCTTCTCGGCGGCCTTGTCCTGCGCGTACAGGACGGCGAAGCGATCGCCGAGGGCGAGGAACGCCGCGCACACCAGCAGGGCGACCAGCATCTTGACGACGAGCGGCACTCCGGCGAACCGGCTGATTCCGCGCTTGCGCCGCCGGTGGTTGGGCGGCTGCCACGCATCCGCCTCGTCCTCCTCGTCGTCCGAGCGCAGACCGAGTCCCAGCGGGTCCCGGGGGTCACGGCGCCGTGAGCGGCCCGTACGGCCGTCGGTGCCCGGCTCGGGTTCCGGGTCCGCCAGCGCCGCGAGAGCCTCGTACGGATTCGCCGACACGCTCCCCGATCCGTCCCTGGATCCGTCTTTGGACCCGTCTCTGAACCCGTTCCCGGTGGTGTCCGGCCCGAAGCGACCCCGGTCGCGGTCGTCGGGAGAGGAGGCGGACGCACGGATGCGTGTCGGGGGTCGCATCACTCCATCCCACCATGCGTATGGCACTCGAACGCAAGTCTTAACAGCGGTACGTGAGGTATGGGAGGCTTGTCCGGCCGCAGCAACGTGAAAATCACCAACCTCCCCCGCGTACGGCCCTCACGGCCGCCCACGCCCCACAACACACCGGCGGCACCCCACTGCCTCCGCACCGCTTCCGCACTGCCTCCGCACCGTCACCGACATCCTGGAAGGGCGCACCAGTGATCGTAGTAACCGGAGCAACCGGCAACATCGGCCGCAGCCTGGTGGACCAACTCCTCGCCCGGGGCGCGTCCGTACGAGCCCTGACCCGTGACCCCGAACGCGCCGGGCTGCCCGCCGGGGCCGAGACCGTACGGGCGGACCTGACCGACCCCGCGAGCGCGGCGAGGGCACTGGAAGGTGCTGAGTCGGTCTTCCTCAATCTGGCGGCGGGCGGCGACCGGGCCGCCGACGCCGTGATCGACGCCGCCGTGAAGTCCGGCGTCCGCCGGATCGTCCTGAACTCCTCCATGGCCGTCACCGACGGCTTCGAGGACCAGGACAACTTCATCGCCCGTATGCATGCGGGCTTGGAGCAGGCGGTCCAGTCCTCCGGTCTGGAATGGACCTTCGTACGCGGCGGAATGTACGCCACCAACGCCCTCAAGTGGGCCCCGGAGATCCGCGAAACCGGCGTGGTCCACGACGCTCACCCGCAGGCCAACGGCGCCCCCGTCCACGAGGCCGACCTCGCGGCCGTCGCCGCCGCAGCCCTCCTGGACACCACCGGCGAACACCTCCACCAGGCGTACGTCGTCACCGGCCCGGCGAAGCTGACCATGGCCGAGCAGGTCGCCGAGATCGGCCGGGCCATCGGCCGCGAGATCCGCTTCGAGGAGATCCCCGCAGAACAGGCCGCCGAAGCGATGGCCGGCGCCCACTTCCCCAAGGACGTGGCCCTCCGCCTCCTGGACATGTTCGCCTCGACCATCGGCACCGAGCCCCTGATCACCGACACCGTCCAGCACGTCACCGGCCACCCCGCCCGCACCTTCACCCAATGGGCAACCGACCACGCCCCCGACTTCCGCTGACCACCCACCCGCCGGCCCAGCCTTACCCGCAACTGCCCGCCGCGCGGCCCGCTTGAGAGCCGACTCGCCGCAAAATGCTACTTCGCACATTTCGCGGCGAGTCGCGCCACCCGTTCGTATGCCTCGATGAATCGCTTGATATCAGCGCGCTGCTTGTCCACGTCTTCTGGTTGCATTTTCGAACTGATTACGCGCAGGGTGAAGTAGGTAGCTTTTTTATCCGCTCTGCACTTGGATGTGGACACTCCGCCGTTATCGGCAATGGCGAGATTTGGATTCAACGAATCCCTTCGCGGATTCCTTAAATGCATGTAGCTCAGTGACGCGGTGGCCAGCGCGTCAATTTTGTCAGGGTGTGTTTCCTTCCTGATCATCAGGGCGGTCTTTTCATCGATTCCGATCGTGCAGGGTATGCTGCCGTGCATGTCGTCTTCCCCTGGATAGTGCTGGGTGAATTTCTCGCCTGGCGGCAGGAGAGGGGAGACGAGAGCGGCGTCAACGGGTGAACCGCAGATGCGATCAGGAATCGAATAGTCCATGCCGTCAGTGCTGGAGCAGCCCGACGTGCTGAAAAACACGACCGCACCCGCCAGGAGAGTAACTGCCACCTTCCGGAGGGGTTTCATTCCGACTTCTTCTTCCCGGAAATGCCCTGCGCGTGGTCATTTCCGTTAATCGCCGCGCTGTTGATGGCGTCTATTATGCTGACGGAGGCCTCCCTCTCGCCATGGTTTACATACAGGCGGTGGTCAGGAAGTCGACTCCACGCTGCGCAGCATCTCCCAATACGGGAATCAAGGTGACCGGTGCGCCTAGCATGTGGTAGGTGCCCATTTTCTGCCCGGAAAGGTCCTTCTTGTCCGCCTCGATTGCCTGGGTTCTGGCTTCTTCGAGGAATCCGATGGTTCGTCCCGCTCGGATGAGGGGTGCTCGGTCATCTTTCGGGTCGGGATCGGACACCACTCTGAGGGTTTCGTAACCCAGGCCCTCGTTGAGGATGCCATAGGCATTCTTGTCCCTTGAGACCTGTTTCATTACCTCCAGCAACTTCTTCTGCGGCAGGGGGTCGTCCGTGATGTCGAGGGAACTGGTAGACCGGTGGACCTTGTCGCCGTAATTGGCCAGTACGCCTGCCATTGGTTCCCGCAGCGCGGGTGGAAAGTCGTTCTCCTTCTTGGCGGCGTATTCGAATGCGTAATCAAAAATGCGGTCGTGTGCTGCGGTATGGGGAACGTAGGCGTGGCGTTCCGTATTGTCGGCAGCGATTCCGGTGGCTGCTGCCTGGAGTGCCCTGCCTAGGCCGGCTCGGTTGTCTCTGTCCTCGATGTCGGGTCCCGCGTACTGGAGATCGCCGTGCCAGGCGACAGTGTCGACCACCTTCCAGTCGCGTTTGTTGAGGAGATAGTCGAGGCGGTCGTTCTTCTCGGGCTTGCCGTCCAAGGGGTTGGGGTCGCTGTCGGGGTCGAGGTAGGCGGTGGCGGCGCCCGGGTTGCGGCTCATGAGGTTGAGTACGCCGTCGAGGGGGTCGTTGGCGAACCAGTCGTCGTGTTTGCCGCTGAAGTCGCCGTCGAGGTCCCAGACGTCGGGGTTGCCTCCCTTGGACCTGTCTTCGGCGGCGCGGATGTCGTCCGCCATGTCGTGCAGGAACTGCGGGGAGTAACTTCCGCCTTGCTGCATCAGGGTGACGAGACTCTGATAGCCGCGTACCTGCTGGTCGTGGTTGCGGCTGATGACATGGGTCTGGTCGGTTGCCGCTTCGAGGTCGAATAGAAGGTGTCCCAGAAGGGTGCTGGTCCGGATGCAGCCCTGCCATCCGCTCCGCCGCTGCCTCCGGCCGCGGGCGCTGCGGCGTGCCCAGGGACAGGATGGCCAAGAACCCCACGGCGATCGCGACCATCGTGCCGCGCGCAAGCAGCGGAGGCAGCGGAGGCAGCCATCGGAGACGCTTCATTACCGAATCGTCGGCCCTTCCATGTACGGACGCTGCTCCGGCCGCCCATGACGCACTCCCCCTTTATGAGTCCTGCCTAGTGCAACTGCCCCGTGGCTTCGTCCGTGTGTGCCCACCGCGTGGTGCCAGTCGTCAGGTTTGGACGTGGTGCTGAAGCCCTGACAGCCGGGCTTCTGAACCACTTTGACGGGACTTGACCGCGCGTTCGTATGCGACCGCCACCGGCACCATCACCACCGCGCCTATGAAGAAGTAGGTGTTGATGGCCAAGCTCGTCCAGAAGGCCGTTCCCCAGGCGCCGGCCAACTCCGTTGCCTGGCCGAGGAGCCCGTGCGGGGTTATGCCGGTCACCGTCGTGATGTTCTCGATGAGACCGGGCACCCCTCGTACGACCAGCAGCCCCGCCCCGAACCACAGCGGCACCCGCACCATCCACCCCGGTATCCGGTCACCCCACGCCCGTACCGTCGCCAGTACCAGAACGGCACCCACCGCCGACATCAGCGTGACCAGCCCGTCGTAGGCGAGGAACACCCACACCGGAGCGTCGCTGTCCGGTCCCATCGCACGGCGGTAGTCCACCGCCATCCACGCGTGCCACACGAAACTCAGCACCAGCCATCCGAAGGCGGCATACGCCCACCCCCGCCGACGCCGGTCACTCACTCGCCCCTGATTTCCCATGCCTCGACGCTAGGCCCCGGCCTCACAGCGCGGCATCACCCGAAAGTCGAGAACACCTCCGCCAATCGGGGGAGGGGATGTCTGACTGAAAGTCCTACGGGCGCCGTGCCTCGCGGGGTGGCCGTAGAGAAGGGCTTCACCGGCGAAGGCGGGGCGAGGTGGGGTGGGGCAGGGCGGTGAGGGGAAGGTGGGGGTGGGTGTACCGCCGGGACGGGTTCTGAGCGGCGTGATGACGGGGCGGGGGCGGAGGAGAGTCGGTGCTCCGGCCGACAGGGTCGATGATCTTCCGGAGGCAGGTATGAGTACACGGCACCAACGTCCCCTCTCCCCTTTCGAAAGTCGCTACTTCCTCGGCCGTACGCGGTTCGGCAGCGTGCCGGTCCGCGACATGCCGGCCTTCATCGGCTCGGTCGTGCGCGGCCGGATCGACGTACCCCTGCTCGAACGCGCCCTGTGCGCCCTCGCCGACCACCACCCGTTGCTGCGCTGCGAAGTCGTGGGCGGTGACGGCGACGGTGACGGTGATGACACCGGCGCGTACTTCCGTCTGGTCGAGGGGTTCCGGCCGCGGCTGGAGGTGCTGTCGGGCGGTGACGACGCCTACGACCGGCTGCTGAACACCCCGCCCGACTGGCAGCAGGGTCTGTTCCGCGCCTATGTCTTCCCCGATGGTGAGCTGACACGGATCACACTGGTCTTCCATCACGGCGTGATGGACGGCCGGTCGGGGTTCGCCCTGCTGAGCGAGCTGTGGGAGCGCTACACGTCCCTGGTCGAGGGGGCCATCCCGCCGTCGTCCGACGCGCCGGCGGTGACCGCATTGCCCGAGGCCATCGACGAGCGCCTGGCCGCCGAGCCCGGTTTCGACGAGGCGGAACTGAACGCCCTGATCGAGCAGATGGCAGCCGGCTACGGCCTCTTCGAGGCGCCGGCATTGCCCACGGACGCAGAAGGGGAGGCGGCGGCGGACACGGACGCGTACTCGCCGGCCGGTGACGGGGGTGGCCGGTTCGCCCGTGTACGGATCGATTTCGACGCGGCCACCACCGCCGCGCTCGTCGCGTCCGCCCGTGCGGCGGGCACCTCGCTGTACGGGCTGGTCTGCGGTGCCGCGCTGATCGCCGTCCGTTCCCACCTCCCTGGGGACACCGGTCCCATGCCGCTCTTGTGCGGTCATGCCGTCGACCTGCGTGGGCGGCTGGAGAAACCGCTCTCCACCTCCGTGACACTCAACTGCGCCTCCGGCACGGGCAGCCTGGCGGACGTCGCCCCCGACTCCGACCCCCTCGAAATCGGCCGCCTCATCACCGCCGACCTCGCCGCATCCCTGGCACGCCGCGACCCGGAGAGCTTCCTCCTCGCGTCCGTCCAGGCCGTCAACGAAAAGGCGATACGGGCCATGTCCGCACCGCCGAGCATCGCCGTCTCCAACATCGGCCGCATACCCGCCCATCGCGTTCCCGAGGACGTCGAGGTCGTACGGGACGAGGTGTACGCCATGGCCGTCGGCATGCCGCCCAAGATCTGCGTCTTCACCCTCGACGGCCACCTGGCGATCCAGAACGAGTACGACAACGCCGTACACAGCCATACCCTCATGCAGCAAGTAACCGAGACCCTGCGCATGACCCTCCTGAGCGTCACAAAAGCGGCGGCGCCAGCACATGACGTTAGCTAAGGGTTGTCCCGTAACTGCTGGTCGCAGATGAGATGGTCTTGCTGTGTCTGGTGTGATCACGGCGTCGGAGCCCTCCTGGATGGCCCCGTTCCCCGGGCTGAGCCCGCACCAGTTCGGCAAGCTGATCACTGCGTTGCGGCGTGAGGGCGCGAATACGGTGCGCAGGGGCCGGCCCTGGAGTCTGCCGCTGGAGAACCGCGTGCTCCTGGCCGCCGCGTACGGGCACGCGAACCTGACCTTGCGCCAACGCGCGCCGCTGTGCGGGATGTTCAAGTCGGCCGCCGGCCGCATCATCGACCACCTCGGGCCCGCGCTCGCCTTCCGGCATCGCAAGCGGTTTTGCAAGGACGCCGCGCTGATCGCGGACGACACGCTGGTCCCCGCCCGCGACCACACCGTCGCCGGGCAGCCCAAGAACTACCGGTACTCCACCAGCCACCAGGTCGTCATCGACGTCGGCACCCGGCTCGTCGTCGCGGTCGGCCGGCCGCTGCCCGGCCACCGCAACGACCGCAAGGCGTGGAGCTGTCCGGCGCGAAAGACGCCGTCGGTGGCTAGCTAAGAGGGACCTACCCCTGTTCCGCTAAGGACTGGCGCCTGCCGCAATGGGACATCGACCTGGTTCACAGCAACTGCAACAGGTGCACGTGGCTGTACGAAAACTGGGACCATTCCGGCATTAAGGTGTGTATCAACCCGGGCGAACTCAAGAACATACCGCCGGCCGCTAACCGGCCTGTCATCCTGGCTGTTGGCGCAGTGAAACGCTGTCCCTGATATACGCTGAAATCTCGACTGGTTGGTTGCGAGATTGCGAGATCAAAGGTCGGGCAGTTCGCCCTCCTGAATGGAAATGTCGCGCACTTGCCCTAGCTTCTCCAGTGAGAGACGCGGTATCCACTCGCGAGGGCGAACGGTGTAACCTTGCACGCGCATATTCACGGGCGCCACGAAAAGCGCAGCCCATACTGTTGGGCCAGCAAGATGGTTTGAGCTTCCCTCTCATTGGTTTTATGGAAGTGTGCATATGCGGCAGCTACCGCCTTGCTCTCATTGATGCGTACAGGCGGTAGTCGCGGGTCGCTGATATTGCGAGCGATTAGCTCTGTTATGCGCCCACTCCGTTCAACGAGCACGTCCAGTCGAATCGGCAACAGTACCTTCCCTTGCCGCCTGCGCCAGGAAACCATCCAGCCCAGTTTGGATGTGTCTCCTACTCCGTTGACCAGCACTTTCGATCCTGGCAGTCCCCACGCTGCATGCATTTGCGCGTAACGCGTGGCGATGCGCTTGGCGTCGACGGCCGATGATGCGCGTCTATTTTCCCCTGGAACTTTGTAGCCACCTTCGGAGGACGCCATGCTTACGTTCAACTGCTGCTGGTCGGGCCATTTCAGCTCGGCGAGACCGGCGTCAAAGTACCCCATGACCGTTCCGGTGCCCTTGTCTCCGGGTAGGATTCCACCTTGGTGAGGTGGTATTGAGAACCGAACGTTTCTTTCAAGTGCCTCGACATCGCAGCATGCTGCCGATCGGTCGGGGCCGGTAACCGACGGACGTTTGTCATCCGATTGGCCGAAAGGCGCTTCGGACGAGTAGTCCTGATTGCACGGCGCGGAGGTCGCGTTCGTAGCGGCGGATGGGTCAACTCGTGGCCCGGTCCCCTTGGGGAAGAGGAGTCACCGCAAGCCGCCGTGGACGGCCGGGGCCCGGCTCATTCTTCGTTGTATGCCTCGACGATCAGCAGTGTTCCGTGGCTGCCCGGTCGTACGGCGTGCAGCGTGCCGCCCGGTACGACTACATCTCGCCGGCTTGCACTGATATCGGTCGGGTGGAGACTGCTCGACTCGGGCGCCCCGGGTGTTTCTGTCGTTGCCGTGTCTGTCTTTGGGGTCATCGCATGTGCCTTTCTCGATGGTCGGGTTCGATGTCGACGTCGGGAAAAGTAGTGGCGATCGTTGAGGGAGCGGCTGACCGTTCGGTAAAGGTTTGTGGACCGTTTCTTCGGGCGGGCGTCGGGCGAAAACGCGTTGCGAGCGGTGGGAACGCGCGCCTACGTTGGCGCGCATGCTGCCTGCTGTGGACACGGACGCCCAGTGGGACGATGTCGTCCCCGTTGAAGAGGTGATGCGCCCGGGTGTGGAAGACCTCTGTGCACGTCTGGGTCTTCGTGGGCTGCCGCTGAGGCGTTTCCCGGTGGGCTCGCAGCCCGTGTATGCCGTCGGGACCCGTCAGGTCCTCAAGCTCTTTCCGGGGGTCTGTGCGGAGGACGGCGTGGCCGAGGCGCGTGTGCTGTCCTATCTGGAGGGCAGGCTGCCCGTGCCGACGCCGTGTGTGTACGACGCGGGTACGTATGAGAACAACTGGCGGTACGTGCTGATGTCGCGGCTGCGCGGGGAGGATCTGGCCCTGGCCTGGTCCCGTGTACCGGAGAGTGAGCGGGATCGGATCGCCACCGAGGCCGGGGAGACGCTGGCCGCGCTGCATGCGCTGGACCCCGAGCCGCTGGGTGATGTGCTGGGGCCCGGGGACTGGGGTGCGTTTGTGGCGGCTCAGCGTTCCACCGCTGTCGAGCGGCAGCGCGGGCATGGGCTGTGGGACGAGTGGCTCGATCAGATTCCCGGTTTTCTCAACTCTGTGCCGTTGCCGGCTGATCCGCCGCGCGTGCTTTTGCACACGGAGTTCATGCGGGAGCATCTGTTGGTCACCCCGCACGACGACTGGCGGCTGACCGGTCTGGTCGACTTCGAGCCGGCGATGACGGGTCATGCGGCGTACGATTTCGTGGCTGTGGGGCTGTATGTCTCGCGGGGCGATCCTCGTCTGTTCTCCCGGGTCGCCGCCGCTTACGGGCACACCTTCGGGCCCCGCGAACTCCTCGCGTACGCCTTGCTCCATGTGCACGGGAATTTTCCGCGTTACCTGCGGGAGCTCCCCGCGCCGCCCCGCCCCACCCTCGACTCTCTGGCGGAGACCTGGTTCGGCACGGGGTGAATCACATGGTCCTGATCTCCATGGTCTTGATTTCCCGGCCGCTGTTCAGACAGCGCCGTTCGAGCGGAACCTGGCTGTCGTCGATCACCTTGTAGAACTTCTTCAGGCACACGCCCAGCGCCTCCTGGCCGAAGGCGTTCGGGTGGAAGGACTCGTCCTGCTGGCCCTGGCTGTACGGCAGCGGCGCCCCCTCGTATCCGACGCTCAGGTAACGCATCCACTCGGCCTTTTTCTCGTCCATGCCGTACCGGGAGTCCGCCTGTACTGCCTGGACGGTGCCTTCCGCACACACCTCGTGGCCCGTGAAGGCGTTGCTCAGGTCGAGGAAGTCGACCGCTGCCGCACGTGCCGCTTTGCGGATCTGCTCCGACAGGGGCTTGAGGAGGTGAGCACGGGCCCAGTCCGTGTCGTCGTTGAAGAACGGGCAGCCGTTGGGGTGGTAACGGTTGTAGCCCTCCCTCTTCGTGCGGTAGCGGGCCGCATCCGGCAATGGTGAGGGGTAGGACTGGAGGGCGATCCGGTAACCCGACTGCTTGTTGCGCGGATTGCCCGTGATCTCCTTCACCCGGGACGCGACGTGATGGACCGCCTGCGGCAGATCGGCCAACGCCTTTCGGGCCCTGCTGGTCAGTGCCTCGTCCTTGCTGCAGTGCGTACTGCCCACGGGCTTGAGGAAGCCCTTGATGCACTGCTCGATGATGCCGGAGAACCCCACGTCGTTCCCGCCGATCGAGATCTGCACCAGGCGTACCTTGTGTTCTCCGTCTTTGACGAAGTTCTCCAACTGCTTTAGCTGGACGTCCTCGCCTTTGAAGTAGTCCTGAAGGAGGTGACGCGTCTGGGCGCCCGAGCAGGCCAGGTTCTTGGGGTGGCTGAATCCCGCGCTGTTGATCTCGGCGACATCGGAGCGATGACACCCGTTGTTCTTTCCGGTGAGGGGATTGACGTACGACTCGTACACCCGCAGCGGGTCGTGCCGGCAGTGGGTCCCGTCGTTACGGCACTTGTAAGAAGCCCGGTCGGTGCCGTAGAGGTTGGTCGTGTTGTCTTCCTTGATGGCGACGTTTCCGGCCCACCGCCCTCCCTCGCCGGAGATGAAGCTGTCGCCGAGGGAGACGTAATAGTGCTTGCCGAACGTGGGCTTTCCGGCCGCCCGCCCGTTTCGGGATTCCTGGGAGGGTGGCCGGTTCACGTCACCGGGGAGGGCGGCGGCCGTGAGCGCGGACAGCGCGACGCCGGTCGCGGCGGCGACGGTCAGACGGTTGCGGCGGCGGGTGCGTGAAGGTGCTGACCGGTTGGTCCCGCGGGTGCCTGAGGGAGCTGGTCGGGTGGTGCGCACGGGTTTTCTCCTGCCGTGATGGTGTGGGCGCATCGGTGAATGGGGGCTAACTGGTGGGCGGGCAGTACGGCACGATGCTGTGCAGCCAGCCGACGATTTGCAGGCCCTTCTGCGTCAGCGTGCTGCCGTCCCAGTCGGCGCGCATGTGATGGCTGCGGGATTCGTCGTTCTGGCTGTAACCGGCCAGCTTGAACGGCCCCCAGGTCACCTCGCTGTCGAACTTCGCGGCCCGGTTGGCGTTCTCGGAATCCGACTTGTGCCAGTCCGCCGTGATGCTGACGTTACGCAGACACAGAAAGGAGACCGGCAGCATGGGCAGTGCGGTGCCGCTCTGGTCACGCTTTCCGGTCGAGATCGTTCCGGGGTCGTACTGGCTGGTCTTCCAGTGCGGCGTACTGAACAGCGTGCCGTCGAGCCAGGGACGGGAGATCGTGCACAGGCAGTACTGGAAGGAAACCTTGAGGTTCTTGGTCTCCTCGCTCAGGTGCGACTGGTATTTGGAACCGCCGCCCTCGACCCCGCCGCCCCAGCCCCAAATCCCGTTCTTGATGCCGGCACTGGCGGCGTAGCTGTGCGCTTCCTCGCTGCTCGACGTCTCCTGGGAGCCCTGGGTCACGGTCGCCGTGGGCCAGTCCTCGGCCAGTTCCGCCGAGGTCCAGCCGGTCGGGTACACGGCGCTGCGGTACGTCAGTTCCGGCGTACCGGTCAGGTCCACACCGTAGCCGTCGAACAGTTTCTTGGCCGCCGCGAAAGCGAGGGCGACCTGCTTGTTCCCGTTGGTCGCGAGCACGGCGATCGCGGACTCGACCTCATTGGCATGGGCGGCCCGCCAATCGTCGTACGTGCCGGTGACCGGGCCCCGCAGGGTCGGACCGAGCAGCGGCCAGTTCTGCCTGCCGCTGTCCGTCTCCTGAGCCTTGAGGTACGCCATCATGTATGAGAGGCGGGCCGAGTAGTACTTCTGCCGAAGTTTCGTGTACTCACGGCTCATCACCGTTTCCACGGTCTTCTGCACAGGCTTGCCGGTCTCGTCGTCGGTGACCGTGACCTCCCGCTTCAGGACGGCCTGCGCCTCCTGGATCCGCTGCTTCGCCGAATCGTCCAGCTCGGGATCGCTGGTGTTGGCCCGCAGAATCTGCTGATAGACATCGACGGCCCGGACGCTCGAAATGCTGGTGGCGGGGCTCATTTCATGGACTTCGTAGGCGAGCTGGGCGATGTTGTAGGCGGCCCCTTTGTTCCCTGTCTTGTTGCCCGGCGTCCAGGGATTTGCATAGTCCTTCGGGTCGATCAGCCGGCCGGAAGGTTCCATGGTCAGATAGGTTTTCTTGGGGTCGTAGCCCGACTGGCCGGTGTCGCTCGTCCCCGTCACCGCATTGAAGATGCTGTTGTAGATGGACAGCGCCATCCTTCTGTTCGCTTCGTTTTCCGCCACGGCCGGCTCTCCGTTTCCAGGCGTGATCGCCGTGTGGCGCGCAGCGCGGGAACACGGGCGCCCTCATCGGCTGTGTGAGTCATGGGCGTACGTACGCGCCCCGGCGGCGGGCGAGATCGATGCTGACGTGATCCGCTGCGCCGCCTCGTTCGAATACGTATGTTCCTTGCCGTATGTTCGTTCTAAGCGCGGTGCGGACAAGTTCATCCGTTCGGACGTGTGTTTCGTGGCGGCGGGCCGGCCGGTGGGGCGGTAGTGCCTGCCTGTTCTGTCCCCGCGCGTCAGGCCGCGATGTCGAACGCGGTGTCCGTCGCCGCCACCTCGACCCACAGCAGCTTCCCGGCCATGCCGAACAGTCCCTCCGCGAGCGGGTATCCGCCCCAGTTGACGGCGCAGAGCCGTACGAGGAGCAGGCCGCGCCCGCCCTCGGCGTAGGGCGCGGTGGTGCTGGGCGCGCCGAACAGGCCGACCGTCAGTTCGCTCTGCGCGGGGCCGGCGAACGGCGGCGGGATCACCGGGTTGGTGTCCCACACGCTGATCCGCAGCCGGTCGGCCTCCATACGGCGGATGCGCAGCGACGACGGCCCGTCGCTGTGCAGGTACGCGTTGGTGACCAGCTCGCTCACCAACAGTTCGGCCGTCTCGATGAGTTCCCCCATTCCGTAGTGGCGGAGCGTCTCCCGCGCGACGGCCCGCGCGATCTTCGGTGCCCCGGCGTCCCGGGGAAGTTGCAGCGTGTACGCCCAGGGCTGGGACGGCGATACGGTGGCCATGGAAGTCTCCTGCCGGAACGGTGACTTGGTGATGTGGCTCACACGGTAGGGCTAGTGGCTTAATGTATGTAGCGCTCTTCGCCAGATCTATGAGACAAGCACTCATGTGGGTGACGGCGGGACGAGAGAGGCGATGAATGCCCTTGAGGAGTAGTCCCACAGCGCGCCAGGCAAGGTTGGGAGCCGAACTGCGCAAGCTCCGCGAGCAAGCTGGGCTGTCCGTGACCGAGGCCAGTCGGCGGCTCGGTGTCGGGCAGACGCAAATCAGCAATATCGAAGCCAGCCGGTTCGGGGTGAGCGCAGACCGACTGAGGGCCCTGGCGCACAACTACTCATGTACTGACGATGCGTTCATCGACGCGCTCATCGCGATTGCGGGTGAGCGAAAGCGCGGTTGGTGGGAGGAATACCGGGAGTTGCTCCCCGCCGGTCTGTTGGCCCTGGCGGAACTTGAGCATCATGCGGCACGGTTGCGCATTGCGCACACGTCCCACATTCCCGGGTTGTTGCAGACCGCGGATCACGCGAGAGAGGTTTTCCGGCATGCGGTAACACCACTGACGCCACCGGAGGTCGAGCACCGGGTGTCGTTTCGTATCAAGCGCCAAGTGGTTCTCTACCGCCATGACCCTTTGCCGTGCGATGCGATCATCCATGAGGCCGCCTTGCGTATGAAGTTCGGCGGCCCCCAGGTGACTCGTGCGCAGCTCGAACACTTGCTGGAGATGGGAGAGCGGGAGCATGTGACGATCCTGGTGATCCCCTTCGATGCAGGTGCATATCCGGGTTCTGGCCAATCCGTCTGCTACGTGGACGGCCCGGTGCCTCAGCTCGACACCGTACAGCTCGATCAGTCTCACGGGACCGTGTTGCTTGATGACGAGGCCCAGTTGAGCAAGTACCGCAATCTACTTACGAGGATGGAAAGTGCGGCGCTCGATGAGGAGCAGTCGCGTGACTTCATTCGCGGTATCGCTAAAAGCTTGAGGGGTTGAACATGTCTCAGCTCAGTTGGCAGCAGTCGTCCTATTGCAGCGAGGGCAACTCCTGCATAGGCGTGGCCGATCGGGGCGGCGGCTCGCTGCTCCTCCGGGAAAGCGACGTTCCCGGCGTGGTGCTGACCGCCACCCCGGAAGGACTGCGCGGCTTGATTGCGCGGGTGAAAGCCGGCGGCGGGGCTCAGAAGTCGACGCGGGTGCGGTCGTCGATGCGGGCCACGGATTCCTGAGCGTACCGCTTCATGTATTCCTTGCGGATGGCTTCGATCTTCGTACCGGCGGGGCGGGACTGGGAGGTCGGGTAGAGCAGGATCAGCTCGTACGAGCGCTCGCGCTCGATCTTGCCGTGGGTGTCGCGGTACTGGCCGTAGCCGTCCTGGACCGTGAGGCCGCTGGGGAAGCGCGGCGTGACGTAGGTGTCGACGAAGGCGCGGAACTGTTTGTCGGTGACCGGGGGGCCGCCGTTGGGGCGGGCGGTGCCGAACATCAGGCTGGTCTCGATGTACGGGCTGCCCTCCGCGGCGGGTTTCGCGGAAGCGATGGCCGGTTCGGAGTCGTCGTCCAGGGACGCGTACGCGACGGGGGCGCCGGCGCCGAGCAGGCCGGCCGTGAGGGCGACGGCGGCGAGGCGCATACGGGGCTTGGTCATCGTCATGCCGGCATTGTGCCGTCCAGCCGGACGGCACGCCGGGCATTCCGCGCGAAGCGGGGGTGTGGTGGCGCTGTCTTGCGCCACCGCCTCGCCCCGCTCCGCACGGATACGGGTTACACGGGTTACACCCGGGGCGGAAGTTACTTCACGACGGTGATGCGGTCCGCCTTCGGCGGGGCCAGCGGAGCGCTCGCCGAGGAGTGCGCGGTCAGGTAGGCCGTGAAGGCGTCCAGGTCGGAGGGGCCGACGTACTTGTTGCGGCCCTCCTTCAGGACGGTGAAGCCGTCACCGCCGCCCGCCAGGAACTCGTTCATGGCGACCCGGTAGGTCTTGGCCGGGTCGATGGTGGTCCCGTTCAGCTTGACCGAGTCCTTCACGACGCGCGCGGCGCCGGTCTTGGTCATGTCCAGGGTGTACGTGAGGCCCCTGGAGACCTGGAGGATCTTCGGCGACGCCTCGTTCGGGCCGCTGACCTGCTGCTGGAGCGCCGTGAGGAGCTGGGCGCCGGTGAGGTCGACGACGTTCATCATGTTCGTGAACGGCTGTACGGTGAACGCCTCGCCGTACGTCACCACGCCGTCACCCTCCCCGCCCGACGCCTTGAAGGCCAGGTCGGAGCGGATGCCGCCGGGGTTCATCAGGGCGAGCTGCGCGCCGCCTTTCCCGTCCCCGGCGGTCGCCTCCAACTGCGCGTCGGTGAGGACGTCACCGAGCGGCGACTCGGGGGCCTCGGAGCCGCGGCCCGCGATGTCGGCGGAGATGTGGCCGACGGGCTTGCCGGCGACCGGCGCGGCCAGCGCGTTCCAGCGCTTGATCAGCGCGGTCATGTCCGCGGCCTTGGGCTGGGTCCGGTTGACGACGTGGTTGCGGGCCTGCGGCGCGCGGACGCTCGTACGGACGATGTCCTTGGTCCGGCGGTCGTACGTGAGGGTCGTCTCCGTGTAGAGCTTGCCGAAGGAGGCGGCGGAGGTGACGGTGCGCGGGGTGCCGGACGGGTCCGGGATCGTGCACGCGTACGCCTGGTGGGTGTGGCCGGTGACCAGCGCGTCGACCTTCGGCGTGACCTTCTTGGCGATGTCGACGATCGGGCCCGAGATGCCGGCCCCGGCCCCGGCGCCGGGGCTGTCGCAGTCGTAGTCGTAGGAGTTCGAGGCGGGCATGCCGCCCTCGTGGATCAGCGCGACGATCGATTTCACGCCCTGCCGGTCCAGCACCTTGGCGTACTTGTTGATCGTCTCGACCTCGTTGTGGAACTTCAGGCCCTTGACGCCGTTGGCGCTGACGACGTTCGGGGTGCCTTCGAGGGTGACACCGATGAAGCCGATCTTCACGCCCTTGTGCCGCCATACGGTGTACGGCTTGAGGATGGGGCGGCCGGTCTTCTCGTCGGTGACGTTGGCGGCGAGGTAGGGGAAGTCGGCGCCGCGGAACCTCTTGGGTGTCTTCCCCTTGCTTCCCGTCTTCTCGTAGCAGCCGTCCTTGGGGTGGCAGCCGCCCCTCTGGAGTCGGGTCAGCTCCGCGCGGCCCTCGTCGAACTCGTGGTTGCCGACCGAGGTCACGTCCAGGCCGAGCTTGTTCATGGCTTCGACGGTCGGCTCGTCGTGGAAGAGACCGGACAGCAGCGGGCTGGCCCCGACCAGGTCCCCGGCCGCGGCGGTCACCGAGTACGGGTGCCCCTTGCGCGCCGTACGCAGCGAGCCGGCCAGGTACTCCACACCGCCGGCCTCGACCTTCTTGGTGCTGCCGTCGGGCTGGGTCTCCTGGACGGTGCCGGAGGAGCCCTGCGGGGGCTCCAGGTTGCCGTGGAAGTCGTTGAAGGAGAGCAACTGAACGTCGACGATGCGCGAGTGGCGCGGGTGCTTGCCGTGCCTGCCGTGTCCGTCGTGCTTGCCGTATGTGTCGTGCTCGCCGGGTTCGCCGTGCTCGCTGTACGGGCCGTGCCGCCCGTCGTCCCCGTACGTACCCTGCGCCTGCCGCGCGCCGTGCGCTTCCTGGGCACCGGCCGGTATCGCCGCGGCCGTGACCCCGACGGCGGCGGCCAGCACGGCGGCGGCGGCCGACAACCGGCGCGTGGAGCGGCGCCGTTGAGGTGTCGCTGACATCTGATGTTCCCCTTCTAGGACAGCGGAATGCCCGGACGCGGACGTCCGGGCGCACGGCAGCCTACGGTCAACGCGCGTAGCGCGACAGGGGGTGCCGGGTTACGAGTCGGTGTGTGCTTTCTGAAGGCCGGACGGGGTCGGCGGGGTCGGCGGGGCCGATGGGGCCGACCCGGTGTCCGTGGGGGCCGGGCCGTGGGGGCCGGGTGGCGGGGGCGGGGTCGTACGCTTCGGGCATGACTGACGCTGCGCAGGAGATGGGCCGGACAGGCCGCAGGATTCAGGTGGCCGACGAGCTGACGCCCGAGGTGGCGCGGGCCGTGCTGGAGCTGATCGAGGAGGCCGCGCGGGCGGACGGGCAGCCGGCGGTGTCCGAGCAGGGGCGGTTGCAGCTCGGCGGCGGCCGGCGGGAGGGCGTACGGCATGTGCTGGTGTACGCCCCGGCCGCGGGCCTGGACACGGATGCGGGCCCTGACGCGGGCACCGATGCGGGTACGGGTGCTGGTACGGGGACGGCCGCGGGCACGGAAGCGGCCGAGCTGGTCGCGTACGGGCAGTTGGAGGACACCGATCCGGTGGAGGCGCCGGCCGCCGAGCTGGTCGTACGGCCCGGTCGCCGTGGCCGGGGGCACGGCCGCGCGCTGGGCCATGAGCTGCTGACGCAGTCCGGGCGCCGGCTGCGGGTGTGGGCGCACGGCGGGCACCCGGCCGCCCGCCACCTCGCCCAGACCCTGGGCCTGACGCTCTTCCGCGAGCTGCGGCAGATGCGGCGCCCGCTGAGCGGCCTGGACCTGGCGGAGCCCGTACTGCCGGCCGGAGTCTCCGTACGGACCTTCCAGCCGGGCACGGACGACGCGGCCTGGCTCGCGGTGAACGCGGCGGCCTTCGCCCACCACCCCGAGCAGGGCTCGCTCACCCAGCGGGACCTGGACGACCGCAAGGCGGCGGCGTGGTTCGACCCCAAGGGCTTCTTCCTCGCCGAGCGCGACGGGCGGATCGTCGGCTTCCACTGGACCAAGGTGCACCAGGAGGAGGGGCTCGGCGAGGTGTACGTGGTCGGGGTCGGCCCGGAGGCGCAGGGCGGCGGGCTCGGCAAGGCGCTGACCACGATCGGGCTGCGGCACCTGGCGGGCCAGGGACTGCCGACGGCGATGCTGTACGTCGATGCCGACAACGGGCCCGCCGTCAGCGTCTACGAGCGGCTGGGGTTCGTCACGCACGAGACCGATCTGATGTACCGGACCGAGAGCTGACAGTTCGGTCAGAGGTGGGCGTGTGGAGGGCGGAATGGGACGGTAGCGGTCGGGGCCGGACTCGTACGTGACTGTTTCCTTTCATCGGGGCCGACGGCCTCCGGGAGCCGTTAGTCTCCGGGTGCCGCCCACTGGGTTCCTGCGCTTCCGATGTCCGGTTGCCGGTTCCCGGCTCGTGGGCCGGCCCTGGCAGGGGAAGTGCAGGGAAGTAGGGGACTGCGGTGGCTCTCCACGCAGAGGAGCACGCACGCATCGTGCCGGTAGAGCGACTGCGGCCGGGGGACCACGCCTTCGCGAGCTACGCCGACGAGGAGTCGCGCTGGTCCACCCTCGGCGCGTTCACGCAGACCGGGATCACCAAGGGCGAGCGCGTGCTGCTCTTCCCCGATCCCGCGCTGGCGGAATCCACCGTACTGGCGCAGCTTCTCGCCTACGGCCCGCCGGTGGAGTCCGCGCTGGAGCGGGGGCAGTTGCTGCTGCTGACCATGGACCAGATGTGGCTTCCGCACCCGCTCTCGGTCGAGCGGCAGATGGCCGGGCTGCACCGTGAGATCGAGCGGGCGCAGCGGGACGGGTACGGGGCGGTGCGCAGCGCCATCGACATGGCGTGGGTGCCGTCCTTCGGGGCGGACATCGAGCGCGTCATGTGGCGGGAGACGTCGGGCTGCCACTACCTGTTCGCCGATTCCCGCTACACCGAGATCTGTACGTACGACCGTGCGTGGTTCGACGAGGAGGTGCTCGACCGGGCCGCGGCCGGGCACCCGACCGTACTGATGGAGCGGCCCGGGAGCCTGCTGGCCGTGGCGGAGAACGGGAGCGGCGGCGGCAAAGGTGAAGGCGACGGCCTCGACGACGGCCGTGACGGCGGTTCCGGTTACGGTCCTTGGTCTGGTTCTGGTTCCGGTCCTGGGTCTGATTCTGGGCCTGGGGCCGGTTCCGATGAGACGTACGGGCTGAAGCTGATCGGTGACGCGGATCTGTCGACCCGCGAGCAGTTCAACGTAATTCTGCGCGGCATCGCCGCGTCCGGCGCCAGACGTATCGTCCTGGATCTGACGGAGCTGTCCTTCCTGGACGTCTATTGCGCGAGAGCCCTGCTGCGTCTGGCCGCGTACATGGAACCCAGCAGGCATGTCGACATCCGGTGCGGCGGAATCCATGCCCACACATTTCTGCTCATGGGGGCGCTCGACATCCCGCAATTGACGGTGGAAGGCGAATGAAACATGGGCTCGACCGCCAATGAGTTCCCTGAGGAATTCTTTCTCGAATCCTCTTTCGCCGCACTGTTCACCGCCGTCGATCCGCCGAGGCTGCGGGCCAGGATCGGGGAGTACGCGGCCCGGTGGGGCCTTTCCGGCCGCCGCCGCGGTGGGCTGCTCCTGAGTGTCAACGAGGTGGTCGACAACGCCATCCGCCACGCGGGCGGCGGCGGCCATCTGCGCCTCTACCAGGAGGACGGACTGGTGCGCTGCCGGGTCTCCGACCACGGGCCGGGGTTCGACGCCTCCGTCATCCCCTCGTGCGCCCCGCCCCTGGACAGCACCAGCGGCTGGGGGCTGTGGACCGCCCAGCGGCTGACGGACGGGCTGGAGATCACTTCGTGTGCCGAGGGAGCGGTGGTCACGCTTTCCGTACTGCTGCCGTGAGCAGCGATGACGCGCCGGTGGTGCGGTGGCGGAGAGTTGACAGGTGTGATGGGCGTCGCCCACCCTTCCACTACTTGACTAGTGGAAGGTGCGGGGGAGAGGAGAAGTGGGGCCAGGGTGATACGCCGGGCGAACGAGCTGGCCAGCCGGGTCTCGGGGCACACCGCGATAGAGGCGGTCGGCCTCGGGAAGAAATACCGCCATCGCCGCGGCTGGGCGCTGCGCGACTGCACCTTCCGGCTGCCGGCCGGCCGCGTCTGCGCGCTCGTCGGGGCCAACGGCGCGGGCAAGACCACCCTGCTCTCGCTCGTCGGCGGACTGACCCGGCCCACCGAGGGGACCGTCGAAGTCCTGGGTGCCGCCGCCGGCTCCCCGCAGGTACGGCCGCGCGTCGCCCACCTCGCCCAGGGCCGGCCGCTGTATCCGCGGCTGACCGTCGCCGAGACGCTGCGTATGGGCCGGGAGCTGAATCCGGGCCGCTGGGACCAGGCCCTCGCGGAGCGGATCGTACGGGAGGGGGGTGTGCCGTTCGGCTCCCGCGTCGGCACGCTCTCCGGCGGTCAGCGGACCCGCGTCGCGCTCTCCCTCGTCCTCGGCAAGCGCGCGGAACTGGTGCTGCTGGACGAGCCGTTGGCCGGCCTCGACCCGCTCGTACGGCATGAGGTCCTGGGCCTGCTCCTGGCGCAGACCGCCGAGTACGGCACCACCGTCGTCCTGTCCTCGCACCTGCTCGACGAACTGGACGGCGTCTGTGACTACCTGCTGCTGGTCGCCGGCGGGCACATCCGGGTGGCCGGCGAGGTCGAGGACGTGATCGGGGCGCACTCGCTGCTGACGGGGCCGCACCGGGGCACCGGTCTGCCGCCGGAGTTCGCCGCGCACACGGTTGTCGCCTCTTCGGTGACGGGGCGTCAGGCCAGTGCGCTCGTGCGGCGCCGAGGGCCGGTCGCGGGCCCGTGGCAGACGGCCGAACCGTCGCTGGAGGAGCTGCTGCTCGCCTATCTGCGGGACCCGGACGTCCCCGGTCTGATCGCGCCGAGCGCCGAACCCCGGCCGGCGCGGCTGCACCGGCGGGGCGGCGGGTCCGGGGTTGGTGGTTCGAAGGTCGGCGGGTCTGGGGGTGGCGGTTCCGTGGGGTGCGAGCCCGTCGGCGGCCGGGACGGAACCGTCGCGTGAATCGTGCGGGACGTGCGGGTCGGATGAGTCGTACGGGCCGTCGGCGTGGGACGGGCCGGGCGTCGTGAGGGAAGAGCCCGCGCTGCTGGTACCGGCGGCCTTCCGGGTGATGCGCCGCCAGGTGGACCCTTGCGGGTAGCTTCGCGCTTGCCTTGCCGTCATGTCCGCGTTACCGGCGATTCAGCGGCGCTTGCGAGCATCGCTGAATGCAGCCCGCTGTGCCACCCGCCGCCTCCGACCGATGGCTCCGCTCCGCTCCACCTGTTTCCGACGCGCCTGTAATCGTCCGGGCGCGGAAGAATAAGGCCATGACCCAGCAGCCCCGCGCCCAGGCCCAGCCCCAGGCCCCGGACCGGTCCGGGAGGATGCCCGCTCCGCCTTCGCCGGCGCCCCAGCCGGAGCCGACGCCGGAAGCGGCGCCAGAGGCGGCGGAACGGAAGGCGCCGGCGCAGAAGGCACAGACACAGAAGGCGCAGGCGCAGAAGGCGGCACGGAAGGCACCGGCGCGCGAAGCGCCAGGCCGGGACGGCTCGGCGGCCGACCGGGCGACGGGCCGGGTGGCCGACCGGGCGACGGCCCCGTCGGCCGATCCGACGGCTGACACTTCCACTGACCCGATGGCTGATCCGTCGACCGATCCGTCGACCGATCCGTCGACCGGCCTGACGGCCGTGACCGACCGGGCGGCGCCCCTCCCGCCGCTGCCCGCCCCTCAGCCCTCCCTGGGCTCCCTCGCCGCGCACCGCCCGCACGCCATGGTCGTCCCGGTCCCCGAGCTGGAGCCGGACCTGGACGCCGACCCGGACGCGTACGAGGACGAGGGTGTCCCGGGACTCGACGGCGAGGAGCTGCCCAGCGGGCGTTTCCTGGACCGCGAGCGGAGCTGGCTGGCGTTCAACGAGCGGGTGCTGGAGCTGGCCGAGGACCCGGCGACCCCGCTCCTCGAACGGGCCAACTTCCTGGCGATCTTCGCCAGCAATCTGGACGAGTTCTTCATGGTCCGGGTCGCCGGCCTCAAACGCCGTATCGCGACCGGCGTCGCCACCCGCTCCGCCTCGGGCCTCCAGCCCCGCGAGGTGCTGGACCTGATCTGGACCCGCTCGCGCGAGCTCATGGCCCGGCACGCCGCCTGCTTCCAGCAGGACGTCGCACCCGAGCTGGCCGACCAGGGCATCCACCTCATCCGCTGGCCCGACCTCACCGAAACGGAGCAGGCCCGGCTCTTCACCCTCTTCCGGCAGCAGATCTTCCCGGTCCTCACCCCGCTCGCCGTGGACCCCGCGCACCCCTTCCCGTACATCTCCGGCCTGTCGCTGAACCTGGCCGTGGTCGTGCGCAACCCGGTCAGCGGACATGACCACTTCGCACGTGTGAAGGTTCCGCCGCTGCTCTCGCGCTTCCTTGAGGCGTCACCGCAGCGGTACGTGCCCATCGAGGACGTGATCGCCGCCCACCTGGAGGAGCTGTTCCCCGGGATGGAGGTGCGGGCCCACCACATGTTCCGGGTCACCCGCAACGAGGACCTGGAGGTCGAGGAGGACGACGCGGAGAACCTGCTCCAGGCGCTGGAGAAGGAACTGATGCGGCGCCGCTTCGGGCCGCCGGTCCGCCTGGAGGTCGAGGAGTCCATCGACCCGGCCGTACTGGACCTGCTCGTACAGGAGTTGAAGGTCTCCGACTCCGAGGTCTACCCGCTGCCCGGCCCGCTGGACCTGACCGGGCTGTTCGGCATCGGCGCGCTGGACCGGCCCGAGCTGAAGTACCCGAAGTTCGTGGCCGGCACCCACCGGCACCTGGCCGAGGTGGAGTCGGCGTCCGCGCCGGACATCTTCGCCGCGCTGCGCGCCCGCGACGTGCTGCTGCACCACCCGTACGACTCCTTCTCGACCTCGGTGCAGGCGTTCCTGGAGCAGGCCGCGGCCGACCCGCACGTCCTGGCGATCAAGCAGACGCTGTACCGCACATCCGGCGACTCACCGATCGTCGACGCGCTCATAGACGCCGCGGAGTCCGGCAAGCAGGTGCTCGTCCTGGTCGAGATCAAGGCGCGCTTCGACGAACAGGCCAACATCAAGTGGGCCCGGAAACTGGAGGAGGCGGGCTGCCATGTCGTGTACGGACTGGTGGGCCTCAAGACGCACTGCAAACTGTCGCTCGTCGTCCGCCAGGAAGGCGAGACGCTGCGCCGCTACTCGCACGTCGGGACGGGGAACTACCACCCCAAGACTGCCCGGCTGTACGAGGACCTGGGACTCCTGACGGCCGACCCCCAGGTCGGCGCGGACCTCTCCGACCTGTTCAACCGGCTCAGCGGCTACTCGCGGCGGGAGACCTACCGGCGGCTGCTGGTGGCGCCCAAATCGCTGCGGGACGGGCTGGTCCAGCGGATCGCCAAGGAGATCGCGCACCACCGGGCCGGGCGGCACGCCTATGTACGCATCAAGGTCAACTCGATGGTCGACGAGGCGGTCATCGACGCGCTGTACCGGGCGTCGCAGGCGGGCGTCCCCGTGGACGTATGGGTACGCGGAATCTGCGCGCTGCGGCCGGGCGTCATCGGCCTGAGCGAGAACATCCGCGTACGCAGCGTCCTGGGGCGCTTCCTCGAACACTCCCGGGTCTTCGCGTTCGGGAACGGTGGCGAGCCGGAGGTGTGGCTCGGCAGCGCCGACATGATGCACCGGAATCTGGACCGGCGCATCGAGGCGCTCGTACGGGTGACGGACCCCGCGCACCGCGCCACCCTCAACCGGCTGCTGGAGGCGGGCACGTCGGACTCCACGTCCTCCTGGCACCTGGGCCCGGACGGCAACTGGACCCGGCACGCAACGGACGCGGACGGTACGCCGCTGCGCAACGTACAGGAAATGCTCATAGACGCCCGGAGGCGCAGGCGTGGCCCAGCGACATGAGATCTCCTCCTCGCTTCGCGCGGGGTATCCGCGGCCGGTCGCGGACGCGGCTGCTGGGCCTGCTGGATCTGCTGGGTCTGCTGGGTCTGCTGGGGCGAATGAGTCGGCTAGGGGGATGGGGACGGATGGGCCGGACAGGACGGATGGGACGGATGGGACGGTCGGGGGTGTCGTGGTGCCAGGAAACGTTACGGCAGGGAGCCTGTCGCCCGGAGACGTGGCGACGGCGGACATGACGGCCGGCACGACTGCGGCTGTGATGGCGGACGCGACGGCGGGCGAGGTACTGGCCGGCTATCTGCAACGCCAGTCCACGGAGTTCCTGCGCAGCCTGCGGCTCCACCGGGAGAGCGGCCCGGATGCGGACGGGGCGGGCGAGGCGGTCCGCCAGCTCCGCCGCGCGGCCCGCCGTATCAGCGGCGTCCTGCACACCTACCGCCCTTTGGTGGAGGAGAGCTGGGCGGACCACCTCCAGAGCGAACTGGGCTGGCTGTCGGCCACCCTCGCCCGCGAGGACGCGTGCGGGGTGCGCCTGGAGCGGCTGATGGGCGCCCTCCAGCGGCTCACCGGCCGGGGCGGGCGGACGGCGGGGAGCGGCCCGGCCGGACGTACGGGCCGCGGCTCCCCGGCGGGCGGTGCGTCGGCAAGCGGTACGCCGACCACCCAACGCCCTGGTTACGTCTCGGGCTCCGGCCCGGCACCCGGCCCCGGCCCGGTACCCGTCCCCTCGTCCGTATCCGTCCCCGTACCTGTGCCCGTCTCCCCTTCCGGCACCGCACCGACGCTGCAAAAGACGGAAGCCGCTCCGGCCGACGAGGCGCTGGCGGCCGGGGCCGCGCGGGCCGGTGCGCTGCTGGACCGGCAGCTCACCCTCGCCCGTACCCGCGCCCACTCCGCGGCGCTCCAGGCCCTGGGCTCCTCCCGCTTCCACGCCGTCGCCGACGCGCTGGCCGTACTCGCCTCGGAGGTGCCGCTGCTGCCCGCCACCGCGGACCGGCCGGCCGGTGAGGTGCTGCCGGAGGCGGCCGAGCAGACCTGCCGCAGGCTGACGGAGGCGGTGGCGGCACTGCCGCTGTCCCGCGCCGGGCACCCGTACAACGCGGACGCGCTGGCCGCCGACCAGCGGCAGGACGTGCCGTGGCACCAGGTACGGATGCTGGTACGGCTGAACCGGTACGCGCAGGAAGTGCTGCGGCCCGGGAACGTGGACGCGCGGCTGGCGGAGGCGAGCCGGGTACTGGAACGGCACCGGGACGCCGCCGAGGCCGCCGCCGCTGCCGCCGCGGCGGCCCGTACGCCCCGGATCGCGCCGGCCACCGCGTACGCGCTGGGGGTACTGCACGCCGACCAGCGGCACGAGGTCGAGGCCGCCCGCTTCGCCTTCGGCCGCCTGTGGGCCGCGCGAGAGCGAGGGTGAGGGTGAGAGGCGAGGCGAGGGCGAGAGGTGAGGGTGAGAGCGAGAGGTGAGGGCGGGTCGTGAGGGGAACCGAGGACATGGCGGAGACGGCGGAGAAGCCGGAGCGGCCGATCCGGGCGGCCGGATGCGTACTGTGGCGGCGCTCGCCCCTCGACGGCGAGCTGGAGATCGCCCTCGTCCATCGGCCCAAATACGACGACTGGTCCCACCCGAAAGGGAAACTGAAGCGGGGCGAGAGCGCCCTGGACGGAGCCGTGCGGGAAGTGGCCGAGGAAACCGGCATGCGATGCCGCCCCGGCGCTCCGCTGCCCACCGCCCATTACGTCGTGGCCGGCCGCCCCAAAGAGGTCCGCTACTGGGCAGCCGAGGCGACAGGCGGCGCCTTCTCCCCCAACACGGAGGTCGACCGCCTCCTGTGGCTCCCGCCCGCCCCGGCTCGCAACCGCCTCACCCACGACCGCGACCGCTCCCTGATCGACGCCCTCCTCGACGCCTTCCGCCTCCCCGATAGACGCCCGTAACGACCCGGACGTCACCACCGGGCCGCCGCCGACGACGCTGACCTGCGGGTTCGTCTCGATCGTGGACCCTATGAGCGAATGGTTGCGAATGAAATTGAGTCGAGGCTTGTCAAGGTGAGTTTGTCGCGCTATACCGGAAGGCGTAGGGCATCGCACCCAGTGCCTGGCGAAAGGAGATGACCCGTGATGCTCATGCGCACCGACCCCTTCCGCGAGTTCGACCGGCTCACGCAGCAGGTGCTCGGTACGGCCGCGCGTCCCGCGGCGATGCAGATGGACGCCTACCGGTCGGGCGACGACTTCGTGGTGCACTTCGACCTTCCCGGCGTCGACCCGGAGACCATCGACCTCGATGTCGAACGCAATGTGCTGACCGTGCGCGGTGAGCGCCGTTCGACCGCACCGGAAGGCGCCGAGCTGATCGCCGCCGAGCGTCCCACGGGCAAGTTCAGCCGGCAGCTCTTCCTCGGTGAGACGCTCGACACCGAGCGCATCGACGCCTCGTACGAGAACGGTGTGGTGACGCTGCGGATACCGGTCGCCGAGCAGGCCAAGCCCCGCAAGATCCAGATCACGGGCGGCAGCTCGCGGAAGCAGATCAGCGGCTGATCAACCGCTTCCGGCGGCTGGTCGGTGATGTCCGGGGCCCGGGCTGCCGGGCCCCGCCGTTTCCCACCGCCTCACCTCACCTGTGTCTCCGCATCTGCGTCACCGCATCTGTGTCACCTCACCCGTGTCACCTCACCCGTGCCCCCTCATCGCCGGCGCAGCGCGGCGTCCGTCAGTTCCGGGGCCAGGTAGTAGCTGTCCGCGCGGTTGAGGTCCACGCCCGGCGGCACGATCTCGTCGATCCGGTCCAGCACCTCCGTGCTCAGCGTGGCTTCCGCCCCCTCCAGGAGCCCGTCGAGCTGCTCCATGGTGCGCGGGCCGACGATCACGGACGTGACCGCCGGGTGGGACCGTACGAACGCGGTCGCCAGGTGCGGCAGGGGCAGCCCGGCCTCCTGCGCCACCTTGGACAGCTCCTGCACCGCCGCCGCTTTGCGCACGTTCTCAGGAACGGACAGGTCGAACTTGGCCGTCTCCACAGCCGCCCGCCCGCTGACGGACAGATCGCGCCCGGAGAGCCATCCCGCGCTCAGCGGCCCCCAGGTCAGCACGCCCATCCCGTAACGCTGCGCGGTCGGCAGCACCGCGGCCTCCACACCGCGCGTCAGCAGCGAGTACGGCGGTTGCTCGGTGCGGAAGCGGACGTGGCCGCGGCGTTCGGCGACCCACTGCGCCTCGACGATCTGCTCGGCGGGGAAGGTGGAGGTGCCCACGGCGCGTACCTTTCCCGACCGTACGAGGTCGGAGAGCGCGGAGAGCGTCTCGTCGATGTCGGTGGCCGGGTCCGGGCGGTGCACCTGGTAGAGGTCGATGTGGTCGGTGCCCAGCCGCCGCAGGCTGTCCTCCACGGCCCGCATGATCCAACGGCGCGAGTTGCCGCCGTTGTTGGCGTCCGGGCCCATCGGGTTGAAGAACTTCGTGGCCAGTACGACGTCCTCGCGGCGCCCCTTGAGCGCCTTGCCGACGATCTGCTCCGCCTCACCGGCCGAGTACACGTCGGCGGTGTCGATGAGGTTGATGCCCGCGTCCAGCGCGCGGTGCACGATCCGTGCGCCGTCCTTGTGGTCCGGGTTCCCCCAGGCACCGAACATCATCGTGCCCAGCGCGTACTCGCTGACCGATATGCCGGTGCCGCCAAGAATCCTGCGCCGCATGAGACTGCTCCCCGTCCTCGTTCTTCTGTTTCTTCTGCGTTCTTCCGCCTGCGAGCGGGTGATCCGGTGACGCCCGCTCCGTAGCCGTTCGTGGCTTCGTGACATCCACTCTGCGACCCGTACGGGGACCCGAACAGGCCCGTTGCAACCTGGGTCTGCCGGAACCACCTTGCGTGAACGCGCCCCGCATACTGGTGCGATGAAGCATGGTCAACTGGAGATCGGGGCGTTCCTGAAGGCGCGCCGGGCAGCACTGGACCCGGCCGACCTGGGCCTGCCCGCCGGCCTCAACCGCCGCCGGGTGCGCGGTCTGCGCCGTGAGGAGGTGGCGCAGCTCGCCGGCATCAGCGTCGACTACTACACGCGCATCGAACAGGGCCGCACGCAGGCGATATCGGACACGGTCCTCGACTCCGTCGCGCGGGCGCTACGCCTGACGGCCGGTGAAGTGACGTATCTGCGCAATGTCACGACGCCCCGGCGGCGGTACGAGGCCGGGCCGGACCGGCGCGTACGGCCCCAGACCCGTCAGCTCCTGGACGCGATGGACGCGTGCGTACCCGCCATGGTGCTGGGGCGCGGCCTGGACGTCCTGGCGTGGAACGCGCTGGGCGGACGGATCGCCTTCGACCTCGAAGGGACCGCCGATGACCGGCGGAACTCCGCGCTGATGGTCTTCCTCGACCCGCGGGCACGCGAGCTGCACCCGGACTGGGAGCGCATCGCGGAGGAGGCGGTCGGCAACCTGCGGGCCGAGAGCGGACGCCACCCCGAGGACCCGCGCATCCGCGAGGTGGTCGGTGAACTGCGCGAACGCAGCGCGGACTTCCGGCGGGTGTGGGAGGCGCAGGCCGTGCACGAGTGCCTGTCCGGCACCAAGCGCATCCTGCATCCGCAGGTCGGCGAACTCCTCATCACCTTCCAGGCGCTCCGGTTGCCGGGCGATCCGGACCAGGTGCTGGTGACGTACACGGCGCCGCGCGACTCGCCGACGGCGCTGCGGCTGCGCGAGCTGGCACGGCCGGCTGCGCCGGTGGGGAGTGGGGTCTGAGGGGGGAATGAGCTGAGGGGGGAATGAGCTGAGGTGAGGAGCTGGGGCGGGACGGGTGGCTGGGCGGCGCCGGGGCGGGTCAGCCGAGATGCGGCAACCGCAGCGGTGGGTCGAAGGGCTCGTCCTCCCAGTACGTACGGATGTTGCGGCACCCGGGGCGGGTGCACATCCAGTACCCGTCCGGAGCCCGCCCGGTCTGCTCCCGCAGCCACTGCCGCTCCCGGGGCCTCTCCAGCGCCCGGTGCTCCTCCCGCGACCCGCACGTCGCGCAGTGCAGTTCCCTGAATTCTTCGGCCATGGCCCCACTGTTCTGCGGGCTCAGGTCCGGGGAAAGCCCGGCTCCCGCCAACCTGTCCGGCACGCGCGCGCCAACCTGCCCCGGCGCCAGCCAACCTGCCCGGCATGTACGTCAGTGGCGGGGCGCCAGTGCCTCCCAGCGGACCGTGACCTCGCCCTGCCGCCAGCGCTGCCGGGCGCCCGCCAGGGGCCAGTCCGTGGCCAGGGAGCGTACCGAGCGGATCCAGCGCTGCCGGGCGCCCAGTGCCCCGTACGGTGCCGCTGCCGCCCACGCGCGGTCGAAGTCCCGCAGGAAGGCGTGTACGGGCTCACCCGGCACATTGCGGTGGATCAGTGCCTTGGGGAGGCGTTCGGCCAGGTCGGAGGGGGTTTCCAGGGAGCCGAGGCGGGCCGCGAAGGTCACCGTGCGCGGGCCCTCGGGCCCCAGCGCCACCCATACGTGCCGCCGTCCGATCTCGTCACAGGTGCCCTCCACCAGTAGCCCGCCGGGCGCCAGCCGCGCGCACAGCCGCTCCCACACGGCGGCGACCTGCTCCTCGTCGTACTGGCGCAGCACGTTCGCGGCCCGGATGAGGACCGGTGCGCGGCGGTCCGGCAGCGGCACCTCGAAGCCGCCGTGCGCGAAGCGCAGCCCTTCGCGCTCGTACGGCCGGGCTGCCGCGACCCGCGCCGGATCGATCTCGACGCCGACGACGGCCGCGTCCGGCCGGACCGTACGCAGCCGGGCGAGCAGCTCCACGGCGGTCCACGGCGCGGCGCCGTAGCCGAGGTCGACGGCCAGCGGGTCGGCGGTGCGCCGCAGCTCGGGGCCGTGCGCGGCGGCGATCCAGCGGTCCATGCGGCGCAGGCGGTTGGGGTTGGTGGTCCCGCGGGTCACGTTCCCGAGCGGCCGGGAGGCCGGCGCGGTGAAGGAGGAGAGGGGAGAGGAGGAGAGGGGGAAGAGGGGAGGGGGGAGGAGCTGCGGGGCATGGTTCGAGCCTATGCGTAACTCTGCGTACGGGACGTGCGGATGTTTCTCCAGGCCGTACGGGCAGGGGACACCGGCTCTGCCGCGGCTCCCGGTCCCGGTCCCGGCTCCGGTCCCGGCTCCGGCCACGTCCGCGCACTTCGCGCCCTCGCCCCCCGTACATCACGCTTTGGCAAAGTCGGAAGAGGATGGTGCCTACGGAAATGGATGCGGCCGGCCCGTTGTTGCAGCGGTTTCGGAGGCGCACGCCGTCCCGGCTAGGAGGTAGCTCGCAGTGAGCCAATACGTGACCAGGCTCCGCGGCCGTCCCCACGGGCCGGCCTCCGGCCAGCCACGGCTGCGCCGGCCCGGCGGCCCCCGCCGCCCGCGCCGGGTGGCGATGCTGAGCGTGCACACCTCCCCCCTGCACCAGCCGGGAACCGGCGACGCCGGCGGCATGAACGTCTACATCGTCGAGCTGGCCAAGAAGCTCGCCGCCATCAACATCGAGGTGGAGATCTTCACCCGGGCCACCACCGGCACGCTGCCGCCCGCCGTGGAGCTGGCGCCGGGCGTGCTCGTACGGCATGTGGACGCCGGACCGTACGAAGGGCTGGCCAAGGAGGAGCTGCCGGCCCAGCTCTGTGCCTTCACCCACGGCGTGATGCAGCAATGGGCGGGCCACCGCCCCGGCTACTACGACCTGGTGCACTCCCACTACTGGCTCTCCGGACACGTCGGCTGGCTCGCCGCCGAGCGCTGGGGCGTCCCGCTCGTCCACGCCATGCACACCATGGCGAAGGTCAAGAACGCCTCGCTGGCCGAGGGCGACACCCCCGAGCCCGCCGCCCGGGTCATCGGGGAGACGCAGATCGTACGGGCCGCCGACCGCCTGATCGCGAACACCGAGGAGGAGGCGGCGGAACTCGTACGGCACTACGACGCCGCGCCCGAGGCCGTCGCCGTCGTGCACCCCGGCGTCAACCTCGACCGGTTCCGGCCCGTGGTGCACGGCGGCGCCCACGGGGCCGGCGGTGCCGATGGCTCGCACAGCTCCCACAGCTTCGACAGCGCCGCGAGCCGCGCCGCCGCCCGCGCTCGCCTCGGACTGCCGGCGGACGCGCTGATCCCCTTGTTCGCCGGGCGCATCCAGCCGCTGAAGGCCCCCGACGTGCTGCTGCGCGCGGTGGCCGTCCTGCTGGAGGAGGACCCCGCGCTGCGCTCCCGCATCGTGGTGCCGGTGGTCGGCGGGCCCAGCGGCAGCGGGCTGGCCAAGCCCGAGGGCCTGCAGAAGCTGGCCGCCCGGCTCGGCATCGCCGATGTGGTGCGGTTCCGCCCGCCGGTCGGGCAGGACCAGCTCGCCGACTGGTACCGGGCCGCGTCCGTCCTGGTCATGCCCTCCTACAGCGAGTCCTTCGGGCTGGTGGCGATCGAGGCCCAGGCGTGCGGGACGCCGGTCGTGGCGGCTGCGGTGGGCGGTCTGCCGGTGGCCGTACGGGACGGGGTCAGCGGCTTCCTGGTCGACGGGCACGACCCGGCCGACTACGCCCGCGTCCTCGGCCGCTTCGTACGCGACCCCGCGCTCGCCGCGCGGATGGGCACGGCCGCCGCCCGGCACGCCCGGCACTTCGGCTGGGACACCGCGGCGGCGGCGACCGGCGAGGTCTACACGGCGGCGATGCAGGAGCGGCGCCGCCGACTGCGCTCGCCGCGCGGCTGAGGCCGGTCCCGGCGGCTGAGACCGGTGCCGGCGGCTGAGGCCGGGCCGGGGGGCGAGGCACCACGTACGATCACCGCATGGCTGAGGACACACGTGCCGCACAACAGGTGATCGAGTCGACCCTCGTCGACGCCGGCCTCGCATGGGAGTCGCCCGCGGACGGCTCGTACGTGGTCAAGCTGCCCGGCACCCGCAAGCTCTCCACGACGTGTTCGCTGATCGTCGGCAAGCACTCCCTGTCCGTCAACGCCTTCGTCGTACGCCGCCCGGACGAGAACCACGAGGCCGTGCACCGCTGGCTGCTGGAGCGCAACACCCGGCTGTACGGCGTCGGTTACGCCCTGGACAAGCTCGGTGACATCTACCTCGTCGGCAAGCTGCCGCTGGCGGCCGTCACCCCGCAGGAGCTGGACCGCATCCTCGGTACGGTCCTGGAGAACGCCGACGGCAGCTTCAACACCCTTCTGGAGATGGGGTTCGCCGGTGCCATCCGCAAGGAGTACGAATGGCGGGTGGCGCGTGGGGAGTCCACGCGGAACCTGGAGGCGTTCGCGCACCTGACGCGGCGTCCGGCGGCCACGGAGGCGGATGATTCGGGGGACGAGACGGGGAGCGGGCAGGAATGACCGGGAGCTGGGATCCGACCGCCACCGGAGTCCTGCGGCTCCCCTCCGGGCGCCTGGTGCGCGGCCGGGGGCTGCGCCGGCCGCTCCCGCCCGGACCGGCGCCCACGTACGCCGTCCACCTCCTCGGCAAACGTCCGCCGGAGGTCCCGTGGGAGGCCCACTGGCTGCGCTGGCCGGACTTCCGGCTGCCCGCGGACCGCGCGGAGGCCCGGCAGGCACTCGGCGAGGCGTGGTCCCGGGCCGCCACCGAGCGGGTGGAGGTCGCTTGCGGCGGGGGCCGCGGCCGGACCGGGACGGCACTGGCCTGCATAGCGGTCCTGGACGGGGTGCCCGCGGACCGCGCGGTGGAGTTCGTACGCCGGCACTACGACCCCAAGGCCGTGGAAACCCCGTGGCAGCGGCGCTACGTACGGCGGTTCACGCCGTAGCGCGGCACCCCGCCTCTGCCACGGCTCTCGCTGCCACGGCTGTCACCGCTGTCACAACCATCACGGCTGTCACGACACGAACCGCATTTCGGGGAACCGGCCGGAGGGCCCGTCCAGCAGATGGCTGTCCCGGCCGCACAGCCACCGGTCGAAGAACGCCGCCATATACGCCCGCTGCGCGGCCAGCGCCCGGCCCGGATCGACCGTCCCGACGTTTTCCGTGACGGTCTTCGCGGGCAGCCCCAACTGCCGGGCGATCTGCGGTACCAGCGACCCGGCGTCGGTGAAGGTGGCGTGCCGCGAGCCGGTCAGCGTCAGATCCCGGTGCCAGCCCGTGCTGTTGCGCCACGCCCCGCCCCAGGACGGCATCGTGTGGTGGTCGTCGCCCTCCATGCCCATCAGCAGGAGCGGCCGGTCCACCCCTTCCGTGGCCACCGTCGACGGATTCGCCGGGTCGTGGTCGTCCTCGGTGTAGCCCATGACGCCGTCCATGTTCGCCGCGGCCTTGATCCTGCGGTCGTCGTGCATCGCCAGCGCCGCGGTGAAGCCCCCGGCGGACTGGCCGAACGCCCCGACCCGGCCCGGGTCGAGCGCGCCGCGCAGCCCGGACGGCAGCCGCCGCTGCCCGGCGTCGGGGTTGCGCCCGGCCGCGAGTGCCTCGACCTGGTCCAGTACGAAGCGGGTGTCGGCCACGTCCACCGCCACCGTCTTCTTCAGCAGCTCGGGCATCCGGCCCTCCTTCTTCGCCTTGACGGCCTCCTCCGGCAGCCGTGTGCGCTCCACCCGTCCGCCCGGGAACTCCACCGCGGTCGCGTCGTACGTGTGGTCGATGGTCACCACGGCGTATCCGCGTGAGGCCAGGTCGTCGGCGAGCGTGGTGCCCAGCGAGCGCGGATCACCGGCGCCGGGCGAGTACAGCAGTACGGGCAGCCGCCGGCCGAAGGGCCGCAGCACCGGCGCGTCCCGGTGCGCGTGGCTGCGTGTCGCCGCCCAGTCCACCCTGCCTTTGGGGACGTCCTGAAGGCTGTTCACCGCATCGAACCCGGCCGCCTCAGCCGGCAGCATGTGCGGTGCGCGCGGGTGCCCCGCGACCGACCGCGCCGGGTAGCGCACGCTGACCATCAGCTCCCGGTACGGCCGGGAGGGCAGCCAGGGGTCGGCGCGCCCGTGGTCGACCAGGTGGAGCGATGTGGTGCCCACCGCGTACGGACCGGTGGGCGCGGGCAGCGTCGGACGGGCCAGGCGCTGCGCGGTGTCCGCCGGCGCCGCCTTCCGTACGTGCTGTACGCCGGGTACGTCCTTCTCGGGCTGGGCGACGGCCGGGGCCGTGGCGGCCACGGTGGCCGCCGACACCGCGAGCACCACGCCCGTCATCCGCCGGCGCCGTGCACCACGTCTGCCGTCCGCGCCAAAACCATCGCGCTCGTGGAACTGCATCACCACACCACTCCACTCCATCCATCTGTCCGTCCGGCCGGCCGTACGCTCGTGCGGCAGATCCCCGGTCGATCGGGTCTTCCGTACGACCAGCCTTCCGGCTCCGTACGCGGCACACGATCGTGCGGGCCCCCGGATACGGGGTGTGGCCACCACGAACGCCGGCCGGGTGCAGTGGTCGCGGGCGGAATGGTCGCGGGGGGTGGAGTGGTCGCGGGCCGGTCAGGCCATGGAACCCGTACGAGCACCGTCATCGGCCGTACGGGGCTTGTCCCCGGCCGTACGGGACTCCGCCGGAGCTGACGCCTGAGCCGGAATCCGAGCCGGAATCCGAGCCGCAGCCTCGTCGGGAGAGACCGGCTCGGTGGCGGGCCGGTCCGGCCCGAGGCGGCGCAGCAGCAACGCGTATCCCAGAGCCGTCACCGTGCCGACGGCCGCGCAGGCGGCCCACAGGGTGTCCGTCCCGAAGTGGTCGATGACCGTCCCGGCGATCAGGGGCGCGAGCAGGGAGCCCACCGACCACGACAGGGAGTACATGCCCTGGTAGCGGCCCCGGCCGTGGGTGGGGAGAGGCGTACCACCAGGCCCATCTGGGTGGGCGAGTTGATGATCTCGCCGAGGGTCCAGACGGCGACCGCGAGCGCGTACATGGCGACCGAACCGGCGAAGGCGGTGAGGCCGAAGCCCCAGCCGGCCAGCAGTGCCGAGCCGATGAGCAGCATGGCGGGGCTGCGGTGTTCGATGAAGCGGGTGACCGGTATCTGGAGCAGCACGATCATCACCCCGTTGACGGCGGCCACCAGCCCGAACTCCGTACTGGAGAAGCCGTCCCGGCCCATGGCCACCGGCATGGCCACCGAGGACTGCTGGAAGATCAGCCCCAGCAGGAAGGCGAGGCCGACCACGGTCATGAAGCGGCCGTCACGGATCACCGTCAGCATCGACACCCGCTGGTCCTCGGCGCCGCGGGCGCCTGCCGGGACGGCCTGCGGGCGCGACTCGGGGAGCTTGAGGAAGACCACGACGGCGCAGGCCAGGACCATCACGGACTCGATCACGAACAGCGCGAGATAGCTGTGGGCGGCGATCAGCCCGGCCGCCGAGGCGGAGATCGCGAAGCCCATGTTCAGCGCCCAGTAATTGAGCGCGTAGGCCCGTACGCGGTCCTTGGGGGCGACGATGTCCGCCATCATCGCCTGCACCACCGGGCGCGAGGCGCTGGCCGACATGCCCACCCAGCACGCCACCACGGCGATGGCCACCGGATCCTCCATGAAGCCCAGCAGCGCCACCGACGCGGCCGTGGAGAGCTGGGCCATCAGCATGGTGGGCCGCCGCCCGATCCGGTCGGCCAGCACACCCGCGACGACCGAGGAGACCACGCCGCCGAGCCCGTACAGGGCGCCGACCAGACCCGCGTACGAGGCGGAGTAGCCGCGCTGGACGGTCAGGTACAGGGCGAGGTACGTGCCGACGAACGCGCCCAGCCGGTTGACCAGCGTGCTGGTCCACAGCCACCAGAACTGCCGGGGAAGCCCCGAGACGCTCTCGGTGAGCGCACGTCTCAATCGAACTGCCGGCATTGGGCATCCCCCGCTGTGTAAGTGGCGCAATCAATGATCACAACCTACATAGCGGGGATCACCCGTACCAATCAATTGACGGCTCCCGTCAATCGTCCGAGCCCCGGGCGCGGACGGGCCCGGCGCGAAGCCGCGGCCGGAATTCGATTACGCTCGACGCCATGGCCGACGCACCGTACAAGCTGATCCTCCTCCGCCACGGCGAGAGCGAGTGGAACGCGAAGAACCTGTTCACCGGCTGGGTGGACGTCAACCTCAACGAGAAGGGCGAGAAGGAGGCGGTCCGCGGCGGTGAGCTGCTCAAGGACGCCGGCCTGCTCCCCGACGTCGTACACACCTCCCTCCAGAAGCGCGCCATCCGCACCGCGCAGCTCGCCCTGGAGGCCGCCGACCGCCACTGGATCCCGGTGCACCGCACCTGGCGCCTGAACGAGCGCCACTACGGCGCGCTCCAGGGCAAGGACAAGGCGCAGACGCTCGCCGAGTTCGGCGAGGAGCAGTTCATGCTCTGGCGCCGCTCGTACGACACCCCGCCGCCCCCGCTGGACCGCGATGCGGAGTACTCGCAGTTCTCCGACCCGCGCTACGCCACGCTCCCGCCGGAGCTGCGCCCGCAGACGGAGTGCCTCAAGGACGTCGTCACGCGCATGCTCCCGTACTGGTTCGACGGCATCGTCCCGGACCTCCTCACCGGCCGCACCGTCCTGGTCGCCGCCCACGGCAACTCCCTGCGCGCCCTGGTCAAGCACCTCGACGGCATCTCCGACAAGGACATCGCCGGCCTGAACATCCCCACCGGCATCCCCCTCGCCTACGACCTGGACGCCGACCTCCACCCCTTGAACCCCGGGGGCACCTACCTCGACCCCGAGGCCGCCAAGGCCGCCATCGAGGCAGTGAAGAACCAGGGCAAGAAGAAGTAAGAAGAGCGATCATGCCCCTGACCTGCACTTGTGGTGCAGTTCAGGGGCCTTCGTTTGCTCTGGGCCCGCCGTGGGCCCTCAGCGCTGGAGATCGTCCGGCCGCAGAGCCTTGCCAAGAGCGTTCCGCGCACGGTCGCGGCTGCTGGGCATCAGGTGGGCGTACACCTTCAGCGTCAGCCCCGGGTCGGAGTGCCCCAGGTACTCACTCACAGCTTTGATGCTCTCTCCCGCGTCCAGCAGGACCGAGGCGTAGAAGTGCCTCAGGGCGTGCATGCCATGCTCCCGCGCGGCGGCATGCTCACGGCTCTTCGCCTTGGGGATGACGCCGACCGTGGCGAGCGCGGGCTTCCAATGGTCCTCATTCAGCGACGTACGCCAGACGTGCCCGCCAAGGGGCCCGGTGAAGACCAGACGCTTGGTCACCGGGGAACCGCCGGCGCGCATCCACGGCAGCGTGATCTCAACGGGCGGGAAGAGCTTCATATGCGCCTTCAGCGCGTCCGCCACGGGATCGGGAAGCGGCACGTCTCGCAGCTTGCCGCCTTTTGGCGGAGCGAATACGGCCTTGCTGCGGCTCAGCTTGAGCTGCTGGACGACGTGCATCGTGGCGTTGTCGAAGTCCAGCTCTTCGACCGAAAGCCCGAGGATCTCGCCCTGCCTGAGACCGCACCCGGCGCCTACATCCACCATGGGCCGGAACCGCTGGACCAGGGCGGCGCGCATGGCGAAGACCCGTCCCGGCAGCCACGGGACCACGCGCCGCGCGCCCATCTCCGGGAGTGTCACCGTGCGCGAGTTGCATGGGTTCCTGGGCAAGCAACCGTCTTCGACGGCCGCGCTCAGGATGGCGCGCACGTTGGAGAAGATGACGCGGGCGTACGAGCCAGACATGCCGGAGCTTTCGAGCTGTGTCACGAACTCGCGTATGTGGCTCGGCTGGAACGAGCCCAACGGACGCGCCCCGATGCGGGGGAAGGCGTGCAGCTTGAGCTGCGATTCCATCGACGCGCGGGTGTTCGGGTCGCCACTCTGGCTCGCCAGCCACTTTCCCGCGAACTCCTGGAACGATGTCCGGGCCGCGTTCGGGTCGATGTACTGGCCGCGAGCCACATCTGCGCTGATGCTGCTGAGCCACTGCTCGGCGAGGCGCTTCTGCCCGTCGGCGAACGACTTGGACTTTCGCTTTCCATCGGGCGCGAAGTAGCGCGCCCTGTAGCGCAGGCCGGTGCCGTGGCGGTCGGTTTTGACTCGGATGGTCTTGCCATCGGCGTCGGTCTCGGTCTTGAACCAACGGTCCTGGATGCTGCCTGCCATGTCAGGCCCCTTCCTTCAGTAGGTGGAGGCGTCAGGCCGCGTCGGTAAGGGCGGTCCGTTCGGCCTCCCAGGCCCGTACGGCGGCGGGGTTGAAGCGGAGGTAGCGGCCGACGCGGAAGCCGGGCGGGCCGATGCGCTTGCGGCGCCACTGGTAGACGGTCTCCACGCTCGGCAGGCTGAACATCACCACAAGGTCTTCCGGGGTGAGGTAGCGGTCCGGCAGGCCGGAGCGGAGCGCGGCGCGCGGGTCGCCGTGCGGTTGTGCGGTCACGGTGTCTCCCAGGGGGTGTGTCGGCGGGCCAGGGGCCGGGCGGCGGGGTGCACCGCCCGGTCCGGCCGCGGGGTCAGGTGGTGGCGCAGGAGGGGTGTTCGGTCTGGCCTGGCCGTGTCGGGGCCAGGGGCTGGCCGCACACCGTGCACAGCGGCGGTTGCTCGGGCGGGCGCTGTACGAGCGTCAGGCGCGGTTCCGGGCGCTTTGGGGCGGCCGGGTCGGTTTGCAGGCTGATGCCGACGTAGGTGGGCACCTGCTTGTCGGTGGTGGGGTCGCGGGGTTTGCTGCGGCGCATCTGCGGGACCAGGGATTGCAGGTTGCGGCCCATGACTGCCTTGCTGCCGACGGGCACCCCGGCATCGTCTGCCCAAGTGCGCCAGGCCGCCCACAGGGCATCGACGGGCACCGAGCGGTCCGGGCCGGTATCGCAGCGCTCCCGCAGGAACGCCGACGTGGGGGACGCCGTGTCCTGCATGGTCGTGACGGCTTCCTGAGAGCTGGTCGGTGCGCTCAGGCGCCCGGTGTCCTCCAGCCGGTCCAGCCCGTCCAGTGCCCAGTTGAAGATGCCCGGCAGCTCCGCCAGCAGCTTGTCCAGCAGGTGCGGGTCTTCCTTGCCCAGCCAAGAAACGGTCATGTTCAACACGATGAAGCGCCGCGCGATCACGCCGGAGGGATCGCCGAAGTTGGGCAGTTCGTTGGACAGAATCACGATGCGGGCGGGCATCTTCCCGGTCCACACCTGCCGGTACTTGCGGTCCACATCGATGGTGTCCTCCCCGGAGATGGTCAGTAGGCGTTCCACCACCTGATGGGAGTCGCGGCCGGACAGGCGCGCGTCGGCGACAATGGCCAGGGACTTGTCCACCAGGGACGACAGGCCGAAGTTGCTGGCCATGCCCGCCAGGGTGGGCCCGGCGGTATTGCCGGTGCCGACCAGGCGGGCCAGGACGCGCGCGATGGTGCCCTTGCCGGAGCGCGACGGGCCGACCATCAGCAGGATCTTCTGCTGGTCGGTGCGGCCGGACAGCACGTAGCCGAACCACTCCTGCAACGCGGTGATGGCTTCGGGGTTGTCCGGCCAGACCTGCCGCAAGAAGGCGAGCCAGGCGGGGGCGGTGGCGTGCGGGTCGTAGACGAACGGCACGGAGATCAGGTTGAAGAACGCCGGGGTGAGGTCCATCAGGGCCCGGTCGGTGACCCGCAGCAGGCCGTTGGCGCACGCCACCAGCGGACCCCGGTCGGTGTGCAGCGCCGGAGGCGGGGCTTGGCGGCTGAGCACGTGGCCGGGCGGGTCGATCCACGACGGGGGGTCGATGGTGGGCGGCAGGTGCGTGACGGCCGCAATCGCCTGCATCAGGTCGGCGACCTTACGCCCGGTCGGTGCCCAGTCGCGCAGCTCCGGTTCGCTCTGGCGCGGCGGCAGGTACCAGTACACGGCATCCTCCAGTTGCCGGTAGAGGCTGGTGCGCATCTGCTGGTCATCCAGCTCCCGCCAGTGCGAGCCCTGCCAGAGCATCCAACTGCCGCGCCAGTGCCGCAGCGTCAGCAGTCCGTTGACCTCCCACTGCGGGGCCAGGTGCCGGGCCACGGCCATGGGGTGGGTCGGCGCGGGCACCACCTCGGCATCCGCCGCTACGGGAGCAGGGGTGGCGTCGGGGGCGGGGGTATGCGTCTCGCTTTTCGTAACGGCGGCGGGGCGGCGGGGGCCGTCCGTCACATCGTCCAGGGGCCCGGGGGTGCTCACGCGACGGCCCGCCCTTCAGCGTGGGGGTGTACCGGGCCGGGGGTGCTGCGGCGCGGCGCGGGGCGGGACGGTCGGACCGGTACACGCAGCGGCGGAACGCGTCGTGAGCGCGCGTGTTCACGACCGGAGCCGGGGTCGATTCCCGCCACTCAGGGGTAGACCGTGCGCCCGATCGGTCCGTGTTCACGGCCGCCTCCCGGACGGCCGCGAGCCGGGCCAGTCCCCTGCGCACGCGGCGCCGCTGAGAGCCGATCTGTCGCGTGCCGCTCATGCCGTCTCCCCAGGCGCGGTCTCGTGCAGACCGGCCAGACCGCGCAGACAGGCAGTCAACTCACCTACCATCAACGCCAGTTCGATGGGCTGAGCGGCAGCCAGGTTGAGGCTTTCGGCGCGCTCCAGGGCGCGGCGGGCCATGTCAACCAGCGGACCGGCCACGGTGTCGGCGGGCTCGGGCAGTGCCGGGCGCAGGGCGGGCCACAGGTTCCACACGTCGCAGCCGAGCGTCTGGGCGACGGCGTGGGCATGGCGGGCGTAGGGGCGCCGTCCGGGCTCGTTCACCCAGCGTTCGACGGTCTTGGGGGCAATGTGCAGCCGGTCAGCCAGTTCCTCGTACGTGAGCCCGGCCTCGATGAGCGCGGCCCGCAAGTAGGGGTTGCCGATCCGGTCGGGGTTCGTCTTCACGCTCATGGTCACCACTCCGCCCCTACCGGGCTGAGCCCGGACACGATTCGTTCACCAGCGGCGGTCCAGCACAACAGCAGCGCCATGGACAGCGGCAGGCGGTCGCTCTTGCGAGTGTTGCAACGGCGGCAGGCCAGCACGGTGTGCTCCACCCGCCAGGTGTGGAACAGGCGCAGCGGCACGACATGATCAATGGTGGCGTCGCGCAGGTCGGCGGCGAACGGGATACGGCAGTACGTGCACTGGTGCCCGTCCCGCCGAGCCAGGGTGCGACGCCTGGCCCGGCGACCGGCCGCATTCAGCGGCATGTAGGTCTGGCTCACGCCGACGCCTCCGCGGTGCCTATGGCGGTCACGGCGGCGGTCAGCCGCATGACCATCGACTCCAGCGCGTCCAGCCGGGCCGCCAGCTCCTGGCGGGTGGCGGCGGGTTGGGGCCGGTCGGTGAAGCCCAGCGCGGCCGGGGTGGCGCGGAAGAGGGCGCACAGCAGTACGCGGTAGGTCTCGCAGGGCGTACCCCGCTGGTGCTCCCAGCGGTGCAACTGCACCTTCAGCGAGTCCTCGGTGGCCACCTGCCATCCCCAGTGGTCGGCCAGCGCCAGCAGCGCCCGCACAGTGCGCTCGCGCGACCAACCACGGGCCAGCCGGGCACGGCCCAGCGGGGTATCCGGCGCGCGCAGTCCTTGCGGCTGCGGCTGCACCGGGGCGGAGCCCTCAACGGTGACGGTCACCTGCGAACCGGCGGCCGTCTCGGTCCACTTGCGCTCAGGGACGATGATGCTCATGACGCCACCGCCGCAGCCCGCTTGTGTGTGGCACGGCAGGAGGCGCGTCGCTCCACGGCGGCTGGCCGCACGTCGTGTGCCCGCTGCGCTTCGGCAAGCTGCGCAACGCTCCAGCCCCGCTCGTCTCGTGCTGCTCGCAACGCCGTGACCTGCTTCGTTGCCCGTTCCGTAGTGATTCCAGGCATGATGGAGACACCCCTTTCGGGTCAGGGGAGCGGCTATCTGCTTGGCGGTGGAGGGCCGCTCCCTGCTTGCATCCTGGCGTTTACCAGGACTCTTCTGCGGACCTCACGCCCTGGGATCAGACGCCCGCTTGCTGACTAGCGTGAACTAGTCAGCTATGGTGCGCAACCCTCGTGCGGTGCTGTGCGCTAGTTCGCTGTGGTGGGTACCCTCAAGGCATGACAGTCACAGGAGGTCCCAAGTCGAAAGCGGTGCAGGTCGCGGACGCGCTCCGCGAGGACATCAAGAAGATGAAGCCGGGTGAACGCCTCCCGTCGCAGCGGGAGTTGATAGACAGATTCGGGTTCGCGAGCCAGACGATTCAGAACGGGTTGGCTGCGCTCCGGGCCGAGGGGCTGATCATCTCGGCCGGGAACCTCGGCAACTTCGTCAGTGACGGCTCCGCCCTGACCAGCGACGTGCATGACGACATCAAGGAAATCCGCTCCCAAGTTCAGGCGTTGACTGAACGACTCGCAGCGCTCGAAGACCGCTGTGAACGAGGTGATGCGTGATCTGCATTCAGCATGCGAGCCGCAGTGGCTGTTGCGTAAGTGACAGCCCGGGGACGATGAAGCGACATAGGGGGCACGTCCCCTGTCCCCTTGCTGTCCCCTTCCCTGTCCCCCCAGTCGACGGGGGAGACTCGGAGTAGGCATTCGGAGGAGGGCACATGAGCGACGAACGGCCGGCGTGGGCGCGACGCATGATTGCCGAGCGCGAAGCGCGTGACATGTCTCAGCGTGACTTGGTCAGAGCGATGCGGGGGCATGCGCCAAGGGAGCTCCCGAGCGACGAGACCATGCTTCGGAACCTGAAGCGGTGGGAAGCTGGCTCCAGCCCGGATGAGTTCTACCGCCCGATTATCGCGGCAACGTTCGGAACCGTGACGCACGCATTCTTTCCCGCTCCGTCACACCGGGATGGAGACAAAGAGATCCTGGCTGCGAGCGGCATGGAAACTCTGGAGATCGTAAGCCGCCTCAATCACTCGGACGTCGACAATGCCACGCTCGATGCCCTACGCGTCACAACGGATCGATTGTGTTCGGACTATCGGTACATGCCCAGTGAATCACTGGTCATCGAGGGGCGTCAGTGGCTGCGCAGGATTGTCGAACTCCGCTCGAAGAACCTCACGCTAACCCAACACCGAGAGATATTGGCGCTCTCCGGCTGGCTAGCGCTCCTTGTCGGCTGCGTTGAATACGACATGGGAAACCGGCACGCCGCCGAGTCGACGCGGCAGGCTGCACTCTCGATTGCGACGGAAGCTGGTCACGCCGAAGTCGCTGGGTGGGCACACGAGATGCGGGCATGGTTCGCCCTAACGACTGGCGACTATCGCGGCGTCATCGCGGCGGCACAGGCGGGAAGTGAGTCGGCAGCGAACCACGGCGTTGCCGTACAGCTCGCCGCGCAGGAAGCAAAAGCCTGGGCCCGTCTCGGTGACCGTCGCCAAGTGGAAGTCGCACTCGACAAGGGGCGGCGGCTGCTCGAAGGGATGCCTTACCCCGAGAACTTGGATAACCATTTCGTAGTCGACCCGGCAAAATTCGACTACTACTCCATGGACTGTTACCGCCTCGTCGGTGAAGACAAGCTCGCCCGCACTCTTGCCGAGGAAGTGCTTCGTGCCAATACGGATTTCGACGGCACGGAGCGTGCGCCCATGCGGAATGCCGAGGCACGGGTCACGCTCGGTGTGACAGCAGCGCGTGAAGGCGATCTCGAACAGGCGCTCATCTTGGGAGAACGGGCCCTTACAGGCGAGCGCCAGTCGGTGCCATCGCTCATTATGTGGAGTCGCGAACTAGCCGCCGAGATGCGCAAACGCTATAGTTCCGAGCCTGCCGCTCAGGACTACCTTGCACACCTACACGACTTGGCCAAGCAGGCACCGGGCTTCATGGCACAGTGACGCTCTGCATTTGATCGAGAGTGGACCCGCAGCGGGAGCTGAACCAGCCCAAGACCTCTGATTGAGCAGGAATCTGAGGTCTTGGTACTTGGCCTGCTAGGTGCTAGGTGCCTGATCAGTGGGCGGTTTTGGGTACTAGCGAGGGTGCTAGGTCTAGCAGCAGGCGCTGCTAGACCTAGCACCCTCTGGCATCCCTGGTCTGGCTACGCAGAGCGATAGAAGGAGCGGCCTACGGCCGCAGGATCTTTGGCGGGCTCGCTCCGCTCGCGCGCGACGGCCGCCGTACGGGCCGGGCGCCGCCGCGCGCTGCGGTGTACTGCTGTGGGAGCTGAGTTTTCCGAAAATGCCCGGCTCACCCGGCTCAGCCCGTCTCAATGCAGGTCAGAGGCATGGCCGGGGATCTCCGTTGCCCGGCTCATGCCCGGCTCAGACCCCGGCTCACCCGGCTCAGACCGAAGAACGGCTCTTAAGGAGGGGGGCTCCGGTTGCCGCTGCGCGGCTGCCCGGTGCGCGGCGGCCACCGCGCGGCAGCGGCGACCAGGCCGCGGGCCGCCGCGCGGTGCGGGAGCACCAGGGCCAGGACGGCATTTCAGTGGCAAGAAGGGCACCCGCCGCCCGCCCCGGGTGCCCTTCTTGCTTGTCCCGCAGGCCGAGCCGACCGGCCACCGTGCGGCTCCTCATCGAGCACCACACGCGAGTGGTGCCGCGCGTGCAGGTGAACATCACGGTGCGCGGCACCGGACGGTACGGCGAGACGCACCGCGCGGCGGCGCGCGGCAGGGCCTACCACCGCCGCGCGGTGCGCGCGGAAGTGCGCGGAAGGCGCGCGGCGGCGCGCGGCCCCCGTACAGACGGCTGCAACACGGGGGCGTCCCCCAGTGTTACAGCCGCTTTGGCTCCGGCCACCGCCGCGCGGCACTACGCCCCGCGACGAGGCAGTCACGCAGGTCCGCCCAGGTTCCGAGGTGGTGCGGCGATTGGCCGGCGCAGTTCCGCCCCCACTGAAATGCCGTCCTGGCCCTGGTGCTCCCGCACCGCGCGGCGGCCCGCGGCCTGGTCGCCGCTGCCGCGCGGTGGCCGCCGCGCACCGGGCAGCCGCGCAGCGGCAACCGGAGCCCCCCTCCTTAAGAGCCGTTCTTCGGTCTGAGCCGGGTGAGCCGGGTCTGAGCCGGGCATGAGCCGGGCAACGGAGATCCCCGGCCATGCCTCTGACCTGCATTGAGACGGGCTGAGCCGGGTGAGCCGGGCATTTTCGGAAAACTCAGCTCCCACAGCAGTACACCGCAGCGCGCGGCGGCGCCCGGCCCGTACGGCGGCCGTCGCGCGCGAGCGGAGCGAGCCCGCCAAGGATCGTGCGGCGTAGCCGCTCGTTCATGCCCTTCCCACCCCGACCCGCACGGACGGCGACGGGGAGGAAAAACGCGATTCTGAGCCCTTCGCGGAGCCCGTCACCGCGGATGTCCCTGTCTCCCTGGCGGTCGTTCGCGCCGATCAAGGCAGGGAGATGGGCCAGGGTGATGATCGGGGAACTCTCCCTGCTACCCCAACCCGCCATCACTCTGTGTTGCTTGTTGCGGCTTGTTGTCGCTACAAGCGACAACAAGCCGCACCCCCTGAGAGGGCCCCTGAGAGGCGTTCGGGCCCCCTTCAGCTTGTTGTCGCTACAAGCGACAACAAGCGACAACAAGCACAGAGCGTGACGCCCTGAGCGTTGAACGGCCGCCTGCCGGGCGGGACGATGGGGGCACAGCAATGGGCACGCGGAGGGCGAACGGCATGGGTGTGATCGATCCGCAGTGGATTCCGGCGCTGCGGGAGGACGGCCGGTACGGGCGGCTGCTGAACCTGGTTCAGCGCCTCGCGGAGGAACGCGAACGGGAGCGGGAGGATGCGGTGCCCATCTGCGGAAGCTGCCAGGGCGGCCAGGTGACCGTAAAGGACTCCAGCGGCACAGAGCATACGATCCAGTGCGAGCGATGCGACGGGACCGGCACCGTCCCCGAACCCGCCGACAACGAAGACAACGGAGAGGCTGCGGGTGGCCGGTGAGCCGAGCGCGCCGGCGGGCCCCATGACTGCCTTTCGGGCGCTCTGCGACACATGCCCGACACACCTGATCGCGAGCGGCAGCCATAACCGTCTCCGGCGCAGGTCATAGGCTTGCGAGTGCGGAACGATGAATGCTCTCCGGACGAGCGAGCCTTGGCAGGCTCGCTCCGCGCGCGTACGACGGCCGCCGTAAGGGCCACCCCCGGGCCGCGCTCTCCCGCCGCGACAGCAGAAGAGACCACCCACCCGCGCCGCCGTGGTCTCTTCTCCATCGCTAACCGCCGAACAGCAAGAAGAGCGCCTAACGTTAGCGGGACGTGCCGCTAACGATAGCGACTCATCGGGCCCCGCGCTGGGCCCTCTCTGGGCCCTCCGAGGACGACCAACGACGACAGACAACGACCAACAACGACCGTTCGGCCGCAGGTCAGTTGGGGTGCGTGGCCCGTTGACCAGGGGCGGAAAACGGGCCCGCCAGACCCAGGGCAAGAAGAAGTAGGCCCGAGCGGTTCGCATCCCCTGTTCGCGGGCTTCGCGCGGGCAGGGGACCGGCCTTTTCGCGGGTGCTTGTCCCGAAGCGGGGGCGGCGGCGCGGTGGTGGCGCATGCGAAAGGTCCCGTACTCGTGGAGTACGGGACCTTCGCCCTGGAGCGCCCGGCAGGCCTTGCACCTGCATTTCCCGCCGGCTGGCGGGCGTCTTTCCTTGGACCACAGACGCGTGGTTCCGGTGTGTGCGCCGGATTACGTAGATGATCTTACACGACGTGCGGCGCTCCGGTGACCGGAGCCCCGCCCGGCCGGAGCCGGGCGGGGCCCGTCTGCCTGGGGGTCAGCTACAACCGCCGCCGCACTGGCAGGGGCCGCCGGACTGGCAGCCGCACGAGCAGCCGGGGCCGCACTGGCAGCCGCTGGCGGTGGGGGGCTGGATGGGGGCAGGGGTCGTCGTCATGTTTGGGCCTCCTGGATGGGTGGCTCCGGCTCCGGGTTGTGCGTACGTCCATTCCATGCCCGGACGTACGGGCGCAGCAACGGCGCGTGGAGGCGTTGTGGGCGGTGGTTACGCGCCCTCCACCGTCGCGGGGGGCGCGATCTCGTCGGCGTGCTCGCCGGTGACCAGGTACACCACCCGCTTGGCGACCGAGACGGCGTGGTCGGCGAAGCGCTCGTAGTAGCGGCCCAGCAGCGTGACGTCCACGGCGGTCTCGATGCCGTGCTTCCAGCGGTCGTCCATCAGGTGCTGGAAGAGGGTGCGGTGGAGGAGGTCCATCGCGTCGTCGTCCTGTTCCAGTTGGAGGGCGAGGTCGACGTCCTTGGTGATGATGACCTCGGCGGCCTTGGCCATCAGGCGCTGGGCGAGCTGGCCCATCTCCAGGATGGTGGCGTGCAGGTCACGCGGGACGGCGCGGTCCGGGAAGCGCAGGCGGGCGAGCTTGGCCACGTGCTGGGCCAGGTCGCCGGAGCGCTCCAGGTCGGCGCTCATGCGCAGGGAGGTGACGACGATCCGCAGATCGGTGGCGACCGGCTGCTGGCGGGCCAGCAGGGCTATCGCCCGGGCCTCCAGGTCGCGTTGGAGGTCGTCGACCTTCTCGTCGGCGGCGATGACGTTCTCGGCCAGTTTGAGGTCCGCGTCGAGTATCGCCGTGGTGGCGCGCCCGATCGCGGAGCCGACGAGCCGTGCCATTTCGACCAGGCCCTCGCCGATCGAATCCAGCTCCTCGTGGTACGCGTCCCGCATCAGTGACCTTCTCTCGCTGTGAGTGGTGGAGGGGGTTGGTTGGGGTGTGCGGAGGACGGGGCTCGGGCCCCACGTTGCCACGGTCCGGCTTGAACGCGTCGGGTTGGGCCATCAGGAGTGAACCGGTACTGACGCCGAGGTGAACTCTGGGCGACGGGTGTTCGAGGAGGGCCCGGAATGGCTGGGGGAGTGTCATACCCGCCGCATAACCTTGAGTCATGAACGTGGACGCGGCCGTCGCCGCAGTGGCAGCGCTCGCCGGTCTGTGCACCGGTGTCTTCGCCATGCTGGCGTTCCGCTGGAGCGAGCGGGATCAGGCCAAGCCCACCCGTACGTCCCTGCACACCGAAGCCGTGCTGCCGCCCGGCGTCGACACCGTCCTGTCCGTCCTGCGCTCCTCCGCCGTCGTCCTGGACGAGGCCGACGCGGTGGTCAAGGCCAGCTCGGCCGCGTACGCCCTCGGGCTCGTACGCGGCGGCAAGCTGGCCGTCGAGCCGATGCTCCAGATGGCCCGCGACACCCGCCGCGACGGGGAGATACGCCAGGTCGAACTGGACCTTCCGCGGCGCGGTACGGGCCGCGGCGGCGAGGCGCTGGCCGTCTCGGCGCGGGTGGCACCGCTGGGCTCGCGGCTGGTCCTGCTGCTGGTGGAGGACCTGACGGAGGCCCGCCGCATCGAGGCGGTGCGGCGCGACTTCGTGGCCAACGTCAGCCATGAGCTCAAGACGCCGGTCGGCGCGCTGTCGCTGCTGTCCGAGGCCGTCATGGACGCCAGTGACGACCCGGAGGCCGTCGAGCGCTTCGCGGGACGGATGCAGAACGAGGCCACCCGGCTGACCAACCTCGTCCAGGAACTCATCGACCTCTCCCGGGTGCAGAACGACGACCCGCTGGAGGACGCCGAGCCGGTACGGGTGGACGAACTGGTGGCCGAGGCGATCGACCGCTGCCGCCAGCAGGCGACCAGCAAGCAGATCACCATGGCCGCGGGCGGCACCGCCGGCCTGTACGTATGGGGCAACCGCGGCCAGCTCGCCGCGGCCCTGGGCAACCTGGTGGAGAACGCCGTCAACTACTCCCCGGCCCGTACGCGGGTGGGCATCGCCGGCCGGCGCGTCCCCGCCACCGGCGGCAGCGGCAACGGCCGCGCCCAGGGCTCCGGCTCCGGCGGCCACATCGAGATCGCGGTGACCGACCAGGGCATCGGGATATCCGAGAAGGACCGGGACCGCGTCTTCGAGCGCTTCTACCGCGTGGACCCCGCCCGCTCGCGCGCCACCGGCGGAACCGGCCTGGGCCTGGCCATCGTCAAGCACGTGGTGGCCTCGCACGGCGGCGAGGTCACGGTCTGGAGCGCCGAGGGACAGGGCTCCACGTTCACCCTGCGTCTTCCGGAGGCCGGCGCCGTACGGGACCGTGTGTCCGGCGCTGCCACCGGACCGTCGGCGGAGGGCCTCGACGACGAGGACCGTCCGTACGAGACCTTCAACGATCCGCTCCCTGCTCACCCTGCCCCGGAGGTCCTTCCGTGACCCGAGTGCTCGTCGTCGAGGACGAGGAATCGTTCAGCGACGCACTGTCGTACATGCTCCGCAAGGAGGGCTTCGAGGTCGCCGTCGCGGCCACCGGCCCGGACGGCCTGGACGAGTTCGAGCGCAACGGCGCCGACCTGGTCCTGCTGGACCTGATGCTGCCGGGCCTGCCCGGCACCGAGGTCTGCCGCCAGTTGCGCGGACGCTCCAACGTCCCGGTCATCATGGTGACCGCCAAGGACAGCGAGATCGACAAGGTGGTCGGCCTGGAAATAGGAGCCGACGACTACGTCACCAAGCCCTTCTCCTCCCGCGAGCTGGTCGCCCGGATCCGCGCGGTGCTGCGCCGCCGCGGCGAGCCCGAGGAGGTCGCCCCGCAGGCGCTGGAGGCCGGCCCGGTCCGGATGGACGTGGACCGCCATGTCGTCACGGTCTCCGGCGGGAAGGTCGACCTGCCGCTCAAGGAGTTCGACCTGCTGGAGATGCTGCTGCGCAACGCGGGCCGGGTGCTGACCCGTATGCAGCTCATCGACCGTGTCTGGGGCGCGGACTACGTGGGCGACACCAAGACGCTGGACGTCCACGTCAAGCGGCTGCGCGCCAAGATCGAGCCGGACCCGGGCGCGCCGCGCTACCTCGTCACGGTCCGGGGCCTGGGGTACAAGTTCGAGCCGTAAAGATCCGAGCCGTAGAGATCGGTCGGGTACGGCGACGCCGCGATCGCCGGGCGGGAGGTTTTGGTCTCCCGCCCGGCGATCGCGGCGTTGTGAGAGGTGTGAGCGGGGCGGGGAAGCCCCGCGGGCCCGGTGGGCTCAGTGCTCGCCGTGCTCGTTGTGGGCGGGCGTCGTGGCGGCGCCCGACGGGCTGCCGGAGGCGCTCGCCGAGTTCGACGGCGTGGCGGTGCCCGGGGAGCCGGACGGGGTGCCGGAGGGCGAGGCGGTGTTCGAGGGGGTGGCCGGGCCGGACGGCGTGGGCAGCTCGCTGGGGCCGAAGTCCTTGAAGTAGCCCTTCGCCGGTACGACCAGGGCGCGCAGCTTCACCTCGCCGGCGGCGCTGAGGTCGAAGGACAGGCGCTGGGCGGCGCCCTCCTTGACCACCCCGCGGGCGTCGGTCAGGACGGCGGAGGCGTTGCCCTTGCCGCCGATGACGATCGAGCCGCCGGCCGGGACGGTGATCGGGCCGGAGCCCGTGGCGGAGGACAGCTTGGCTTCCTTGTCCGTGCCCACGACCTTGATGGAGCGCAGGGTCTGGTCGTTGGCGCCGCTGTTGAACAGCGTCGCGGTCACCACGGCCGGGCCCTTGGCGTCCGCGTCCGGCTGGGTCACCACGGACGCGTTCTGGATCTTGATGTCGCCGGAGGTGACCTGGGCGTTGTCCGGCTTGACCTGGAGCGTCTGGGCTTCGTTCCCGGCGGCGCACGCGGAGAGCGAGGCGATCGAGAGCGTGAGGACGGTGGCGGCGAGGACGCCGCGTCGAAGGCTGCGGCTCACGGCGGCGGCATCTCCTTGGACGAGCTACGGCGGCCGAACTTCGAGCCCGGTCGCGGATGGACGGCGGGGGCGGCCGTACGGCGGCGCCGGGACGACGCCGCGTAAAGCTGCCCTAAGTGTGTGTCAGCGCCGCTAGGTTACCGAGCCGTCCCCGCGCCGCCGCACCCGACCCGCCCCCAACGCGATCACGCGCCCGCCACATCCGCCACACGTACCGGTCCGCTCCGTCGGACATCCGGCGTACACGCGCCACACGTACGCCATATACGCGCCACACGTACGTCTGGTGTCCCACCGCACGCCCCACCGCACGCCCCGTCGCGTACCTCGCCGCGCGCTCCGGCATACGCCCCGACGCGGCCCGGCATACGGCTCCGTACGCATCCCGGCATACGTCCTCCAGTGCGCCGTGAAGATCACTTCCGTGCGGGACTCATAGAGGGAAGGTGAATTTTCGACAAGGGGCCGTTCGGGTGGTCGTCGGACCGTTTCCCGGTCGTTTCCGGCCGTCCGGGTAAAAGCAGCATTCGCAGCTAATGCGTGGCCTTCCCGAAATTGATCACGCGCCGCGCGGGGATGCCGGTGATCAATTATGGAAACGGCGCATGCCCGCCCCCGGACAACCGAACGGAGTAGCGGAAGTACGTCATCCGGATCCCGGCAAAACGGGACGTACGCCCAATCCTCCGGGCGCTTCCGGGGGTCCGGCGCGGGTGATTCACCGCCCGCGAGAAGCGCCTCCGACCTGCAAATATCCGCGCCCGAAGGCCCCTCGAAGCACGTCCCGGGCGTGCTTGTCAAGCCCTGAGATATGCCCTGACCTGCGAAAACGCCATTCAGAACGGCCCGTTCCCGTGTTAGCATGGATAGCCACGGAAGGGGTACCTGTCACATGACGTTCAAGGTTGGCGACACCGTGGTCTATCCCCATCACGGGGCCGCGCTGATCGAGGCCATCGAAACTCGCCAGATCAAAGGCGTGGACAAGACCTACTTGGTGCTGAAGGTCGCCCAGGGCGACCTGACGGTTCGTGTGCCAGCGGACAATGCGGAGTTCGTCGGTGTACGCGACGTGGTCGGCCAGGACGGGCTGGACCGGGTCTTCGAGGTGCTGCGCGCACCGTACGCGGAAGAGCCCACGAACTGGTCCCGTCGCTACAAGGCAAATCTTGAGAAGCTCGCGTCCGGCGATGTGATCAAGGTCGCCGAAGTGGTGCGCGACCTGTGGCGTCGCGAGCGTGAGCGCGGGCTGTCCGCCGGGGAGAAGCGCATGCTCGCGAAGGCGCGCCAGATCCTGGTGAGCGAACTCGCCCTCGCGGAGAACACCAACGAAGACAAGGCCGAGGCCCTGCTCGACGAGGTCCTCGCGTCCTGAGCCAGGCGGGCCGGGTACCGGCCGGCCGCCGACTGCTCGTGGAGCGACCGCCCGTGGAGCGAACGACTGCTCGCGGAGCGAAGCGGTGGCGTACATGATGCAGTGACGCAGATGACGCACAGCAGTAATGCCGCGGTGCCCGAGTGGCGACCGACTTCTTCCGGAAGCGGTCCGTTGCCGGGCGCTGCGGCATATCTGGGCAGCGTATTCCGGGGTGCCCAGGGCGCCCGGGGGCCTGTGCGGGCCTCCGTCGCCGGTTGCGCGGCCTTGCTCGTCGCCGTCACCCGTACGCCGCCTGGACCCCGTACGCCGCCTGGACCCCGTACGCCGCTTGGATCCCGTACGTCACCTGGTGGGCGTGCCGGGCCCGGGCGGCTCGCTCGACCGGAAGTCACGGAAGGGACCGGTCGGGGCGTCGCGCCCGGCACTCCCCCAAGCTCCGCGAGCAGGGGTACCCCGGCCATACCCATATCGGCTGAGAAAACAAACCTGTCTGCGCCAATTCCGGGGACGCCCCCGGGCTCCGGAGCAACCCGATGTCAGACCTGATGCCAGACCCGACGAAAGCCCCGATGCAAGCCCCGACGCCAGACCTGGTGCCGGAGGGCGCCCGGCAGATCCGTACCGCGGTGGTGATCCCCGCGGCCGGCCGCGGCGTGCGGCTCGGCCCGGGCGCCCCCAAGGCGCTGCGCGCGCTGGGCGGCACGCCCATGCTCGTCCACGCCGTACGGGCGATGGCCGCCTCCCGCGCCGTCTCCCTGGTCGTCGTGGTCGCCCCGCCGGACGGCGCCCCCGAGGTCCGCCACCTCCTGGACGAGTACCCGCTGCCCGGCCGGACCGACATCCGCGTCGTACCCGGCGGCGCGACCCGCCAGGAGTCCGTCGGCCTGGGCATCGCCGCGCTGCCCGAGGACGTCGACGTGGTGCTGGTGCACGACGCGGCCCGGCCGCTGGTGCCGGTGGACACGGTCGACAGCGTGATCGCCGCCGTACGGGACGGCGCCCCGGCCGTCGTCCCGGCGCTGCCGCTCGCGGACACCGTCAAGCAGGTGCAGCCGCGGCCGGACGGCGCGGCGGAGCCCGTGGTGGGCACGCCGGAGCGCGCGCTGCTGCGCGCCGTACAGACCCCCCAGGGCTTCGACCGGAACACCCTGGCCGAGGCGCACCGCAGCGTCGCCGTCGACGGCGAGGGCGCGACGGACGACGCCGGGATGGTGGAACGGCTGGGCATCCCCGTGGTGGTGGTGCCCGGCCACGAAGAAGCGTTCAAGGTGACCCGTCCGCTGGACCTGGTGCTCGCCGAAGCCGTACTCGCCCGGAGGAGGGCCACTGATGGCTATGTATGACCAGCGGATACCGCTGGTGGGAATCGGCACCGACGTCCACGCCTTCGAACAGGGGCGGGAACTGTGGGTCGCCGGTCTGCTGTGGGAGGAGTCCGAGAGCCAGGGGTACGGGCTCGCCGGGCACAGCGACGGCGACGTCGCCGCGCACGCCGTCTGTGACGCGCTCTTCTCGGCCGCCGGCATCGGTGACCTGGGGACGCACTTCGGCACCGGGCGCCCGGAGTGGGCCGGCGCCTCCGGCGTGACCCTGCTGGCCGAGGCGGCGAGCCTGGTGCGGCGCGCGGGCTTCCTGATCGGCAATGTGTCGGTGCAGGTCATCGGCGTACGGCCGAAGATCGGCAAGCGCCGGGACGAGGCGGTGAAGGTGATGTCGGGCGCGGTCGGGGCGCCGGTGTCGGTCTCCGGGACGACGACGGACGGGCTGGGCCTGACCGGGCGGGGCGAGGGTCTGGCCGCGATGGCCACGGCACTGGTGCTGCCCGTCTGACAGCCGGCGCGCCCCGTCCGGCGGCCGGCACCGCCCGTCGGCCAGGCTGCCCGGATGACGCGGCCGGCCGGCACCGCCCGCCGGCCGCTCCGCCCCGCCACGCGGTCCGGGATGCCGGGCGGACGCGCGGAGCCTGGGGCAGGATCAGGGAAACCGGTCTTCCCCACGTATGGTCCGAATGGCCCGAAGAAAGGAGTCATCGTGGCAGCCGCCCTGTCCGACGACCTCAAGAGTCTCCTCGACAGCCCGGTCTTCGTGACCGTGGCCACGATCCAGCCCGACGGCAGCCCGCAGGTCTCCCCGGTGTGGGTCAAGCGCGACGGCGACGACGTGCTGATCTCCACGACGGTGGGGCGCCGCAAGGAGAAGAACCTGCGCCGCGACCCCCGGGTGACGGTCCTCCTCCAGCCCTTCGACGCCCCGTACACCTACGCCGAGATCCGCGGCACGGCCACCCTGAGCACCCAGGGCGGCCAGGAGCTGATCGACGAGCTGTCGCGGAAGTACACCGGCAAGTCCTACGCGGAGTTCAACCCCGCCTCCAAGGACGACGCCGAGCGCGTGGTCGTACGGATCACGCCACGCAAGGTCGTCGGCAGCATCTGACGCCGACCGGGGCACGCGGGCCCCGCCTGCGGGGCGGCCGGCCCGTCACCCCGGACGACGGCACGTCAGCGACGCTGCCGGACTGTCACGCTTCTGTGTCCCCGTGGCCCCACGGGTCGCGGGGCACTGTCCGGTTCCGACTACCCTTGTCGGGTGACCATTCGCCTGTACGACACCAGCGCCCGGCAGATTCGCGACTTCACCCCGATCACGCCGGGCTGTGTCTCGATCTACCTGTGCGGCGCGACCGTGCAGGCCGCCCCGCACATCGGGCACATCAGGTCGGGGCTGAACTTCGACATCATGCGCCGCTGGTTCACCCACCGCGGCTACGACGTGACGTTCGTACGGAACGTGACCGACATCGACGACAAGATCATCAAGAAGTCGGCCGAGCAGGGCCGCCCCTGGTGGGCGATCGGCTACGAGAACGAGGTCGCCTTCAACACGGCGTACGACGCGCTCGGCTGCCTGCGGCCCACCTACGAGCCGCGGGCCACCGGCCACGTCCCCGAGATGATCGAGATGATGCGCGGCCTGATCGAGCGCGGCCACGCCTACGCCGCCGACGGCAACGTCTACTTCGACGTCAAGTCCTTCCCCGGCTACCTGGAGCTTTCCGGCCACGAGCTGGAGAACCTGCGCCAGCCCTCCGGCGAGGGCGAGACCGGCAAGCGCGACCCGCGCGACTTCGCCATGTGGAAGGCGGCCAAGGAGGGGGAGCCCAGTTGGGAGACCCCCTGGGGCCGCGGCCGTCCCGGCTGGCACCTGGAGTGCTCCGCCATGGCCCACAAGTACCTGGGCGCCGCCTTCGACATCCACGGCGGCGGCATGGACCTGGTTTTCCCGCACCACGACAACGAGATCGCGCAGGCCAAGGCGTACGGGGACGACTTCGCCGCCTACTGGGCGCACAACGCCTGGGTGACCATGAGCGGCGAGAAGATGTCCAAGTCGCTGGGCAACTCCGTGCTGGTCTCGGAGATGGTCAAGCGCTGGCGTCCCATCGTGCTGCGCTACTACCTCGGCACCCCGCACTACCGCTCGATGATCGAGTACAGCGAGGAGGCGCTGCGCGAGGCCGAGGCCGCGTTCGCGCGGATCGAGGGCTTCGTGCAGCGGGTCACCGAGAAGGCGGGCGAGGCCGTGGCCCCCGCCGCCGAGGTGCCGCCGGCCTTCGCCGAGGCGATGGACGACGACCTGGGGGTCCCGCAGGCGCTGGCGATCGTGCACACCACGGTCCGGCAGGGCAACGCGGCGCTGTCCGCCGACGACAAGGAGACGGCGGTCGCCCGCCTCGCCGAGGTGCGGGCCATGCTCGGCGTGCTGGGCCTGGACCCGCTGGACGAGCAGTGGGCGGGTGACGCCGAGCGCGGGGACGACCTGCACGGCGTGGTGGACTCGCTCGTACGGCTCGTCCTGGAGCAGCGGCAGGCCGCCCGGGCCCGCAAGGACTACGCGACCGCCGACGCCATCCGCGACCAGCTCCAGCAGTCCGGTCTGGCCATCGAGGACACCCCTTCCGGGCCGCGCTGGTCGCTGACCTAGTGCTCCGCCGGTCCGCCGGACCCCACAGCCGTCAGGCCCCGGGCCCGGCGGACCCGGCGCCCGGTTCCGGCCGCCCTGATTCGCTGTCCGGGCGGTCTCCGGGCGACACTTTTCCCGTACGTACGTATCCACTCCACGTCGAGAGACGTCGAGAGCAGTGAAGAAACAGGTGACCCATGGCCGGCAACAGCCAGCGCAGGAACCGCCGCACGTCCAACAAGAAGGGCGCGCAGGTCGGGAGCGGCGGTAAGCGGCGCCGGTCCCTGGAAGGCAAGGGGCCGACCCCGCCCGCGTCCGCGCGCAAGGGGCACGTGAAGAACCGGCTCGCCAACGCCAAGGCCAAGCAGGCCGCCGCGCGCCGGCCCGCTCCGCGCCGGGGCGGCGCGAAGGGCACCTCGGAGCTGGTCGTCGGCCGTAACCCGGTCGTCGAGGCGCTGCGCGAGGGCGTGCCCGCCACCACGCTGTATGTGCAGCAGTTCATCGACAGCGACGAGCGGGTGCGCGAGGCGCTCCAGCTCGCCGCGGACCGCGGCAACATCAACCTGATGGAGGCGCCGCGCCCCGAACTGGACCGCATGACCAACGGCCTCAACCACCAGGGCCTGGTCCTCCAGGTGCCGCCGTATGAGTACGCCCACCCCGAGGACCTGGCCGCGGCGGCCTTCGACGACGGCGAGGACCCGCTGATCGTCGCGCTGGACGGGGTCACCGACCCGCGCAACCTCGGCGCGGTCGTCCGGTCCGTCTCCGCCTTCGGCGGGCACGGCGTGGTCGTGCCCGAGCGGCGTGCGGCCGGCATGACGGCGGGCGCGTGGAAGACCTCGGCGGGCACCGCGGCCCGTACGCCGGTCGCGCGGGCCACGAACCTGACGCGGGCGCTGGAGTCGTACCAGAAGGCCGGCATGACGGTCGTGGGCCTCGCGGCGGACGGCGAGGTCGAGCTCCAGGATCTTGAGGTGCTGGACGGGCCGGTGGTCATCGTGGTCGGCAGTGAGGGCAAGGGCCTGTCGCGGCTGGTCGGCGAGACCTGTGACGTACGCGTACGGATTCCGATGCCCGGTGGCGCGGAGTCGCTGAACGCGGGTGTCGCGGCGGGTGTGGTGCTGTGGGAGGCGGCGCGCCGCCGCGCCTGACGCCAGGGAGTGAGGCGCTTTCCTTTTTGAGGATCCCTCTTGGGGGTCCCTCTTGGAGGTTCCTTCTGGGAGCGCCGGTGTGTGCTCGGGGCCGCTGGTCACCGTTCCGGTCGGGACGGGCCGGCGGCCCCGCTGTTTAGTCCCGCTGTTCAGTCCCGCTGTTCAGTGGCCGCGGACAAGCCGCTGCAGCCTGGGGCAAAGCCTGACGCTCCGTGCTTCTTGCGGGCGTCCCGTGATCTTTTGACGGGTCTCGGACAGATCGGCCCGGTCAAGGCAGTGTCTTATGCGCGGGTCACTCGGTTAGATGAGCGTGGACACCAGAACACCCCGCACACCTACGGGGGGACGCTCGCCGGGCTTCGATGACGAGCCGGTGCTGAGCTCGGTCAAGGTGCCGTGCGATCCCGCGCAGGTCATCGTCAACCACGCCAGCTTCCGCGTACGTCTCGCGGCGCCCGTCGTGAGCGACATCGCGCCCGTCCCCGTCGCCGCCCCGGAGCCGGCCGCCGGCGCCCGGCGCCGCGCGCCCGTGGTGTGGAGCGGTCGCACCGAACCGGGCGCGCCGGCCGCCGCCACCACCCAACTCCTGCACGCCGTACGGAATTCGGGGGTGAGTACGGCGGCCGGGGAGTACGAGTACGGCGAGGACGTGGGCGCGACACAGGTGCTGCCGCGCGTCGACGAGGACGGGCCCGGGCCGTCCGGCGAGGAGACGCCGACGGGCTCGACCGTGATCGGCCCGCGCGGCCCCGCCGATACGGGCACCGCCCTCCTCAAGGGCGTACGGCCCGCCGAGGGCGCGTACGACGAAGTCCCGTACGGCGAAGGCGCGTACGACGAAGGACCGTACGGGGACGGCTTCGAGGGCGGCCCGGGAGACGGCCCCGAGGGCGGCTTCGACGGCCAGGAGCGGTACGACGACGCGTCCAGGCGGCGCGCCCACGATGCCGTCCGGCACGCCTACTACCCCGGGCGCCGGATGAACCTCGGCGTGGTGCTGCTGCCGCTGCGGGTCTTCCTCGGACTCATCACCGTCTACGCGGGCATGGGAAAGCTCTGCGACCCGGTGTACTTCGACGGCGGCAAGCGCGGCTCCATGGTCAAGTGGCTCACCTCGCTCCACCCTTGGGAGCTGGCCGTGCCCCTGCGCGACCTCGCGCTCTCCCATCCGGTCGGCGCCGGGCTGACGGTGGCCTTCCTCCAGGTCGTGGTGGGCGTGCTGACCATGTGCGGGCTGTGGCAGCGGCTCGCCGCGTCGATCGGGGCGCTGCTCTCCGCGGCCCTGCTGATGACGGTGAGCTGGCGCAACGTGCCCGTGTACGACGCGCCGGACATCATCTACCTCGCCGCCTGGAGCCCGCTGGTCATCGCCGGCGCGCCCGTGTACTCCATGGACGCGCGGCTGGCCGGAGAGGCGTGGCGGCGACTGGGCCCGCGCGTGGAACTGTCGGCGCTGCGCCGCCGGGTGCTGCGCCGCGGCGCGACGATGACGGGCGTGGTCGCCGGTCTGACGCTGCTGGTCGGCTCGGTGCTGGGCGGCGCCGTACGGTCCTCCTCGGTACCGCCCGTACCGCGGCCCGGCGAACCCGCGACCAACAACCTGCCCGGCTCGCCGCTGCCCCGGCCGAAGAAGGAGGTCGGCTCGCAGCGGCCCAGTCAGCAGCGTCCGTCGAAGGTGCCGCGGCACGGCGACACGCCCTCCGCGGGCGCGTCCAGCGCGGCGGGGACCCCCACCACGCCGGTGGTCCCCGCGCCGGGCACGGCACGGGCGACCGGCAGCGTCAGCGGAGCCGCACAGCCCGAGCGCCCCAGCGTCAGGCCCCCGCGGCACACGGCGTCCACGCGGGCCCCGGCGCCGACGACCCGGCCCCCGGCCTCGGCGGGCGGCACCGGCGGTGGCACGACCGGCGGTACGTCGGGCGGCAGCTCGGGCGGTTCCGGCGGCGGCGGTTCCAGCAGCCGCGGCACGCTGGGCGGCCTGTTCGGCTGAATCCACGCGCCGTACGACGTAGGGCATGGCGTACGTCGTACGGCGTACGCCATACGGCGCGGCGCACGGCATGCCGGGCCGGGGCTCCCTGCTCCGTACGCGGATCCGCCCGCCTCCAGCGTCCTGTGACGGTGGGGGCGGGCGGATTCCTGGTGTGTGAGGGTGTGGGCCCGCCAGGGGCCCTTGAGGGGGCTGGGACGCCGGGAGGCATGGGAAACGGGGCCGGGCCCGCTTGGGTGCCTTCAGCAGGCGCGTACGGGGTCCGGTGCGACCGTACGGACCTACCGGCGGAACCCGATGCCCGATGCCCGATGCCCGATGCCCGACGCCCGATGCCACGCAGCCGTCAGGGCCGCCTCAACGGCCCTGTGCGGCCAGTTCCTTGGCGGCCTCGGTGAGGTCCTTCGCGGTGTCGATGGCGCGCCAATACGCCCCGTGCGGCAGCGGGAAGCCCGCCAGCCGGCGTTCACGGGCCAGCCGCGGGAACGTGGTGCGCTCGTGGTCGCCGCGGGCCGGGAGCAGGTCCGCGAAGGCGGCGGAGAAGACGTAGACACCCGCGTTGATCAGGTACGGGGAGGGCGGCGACTCGATGAAGTCCAGTACGTGGCCGAACTCGTCGGTCTCCACGGCGCCCCAGGGGATGCGCGGCCGGGCGAGGGCCAAAGTGGCGTCCGCGTCGCGCTCGTGGTGGAAGTCGGCCATCTCACGGAGCGAGAAGCGGGTCCAGATGTCGCCGTTGGTGGCGTACCACGGCTCGCCGGCCCGGGGCAGGGACGAGGCCGCGTACTTCAGTCCACCGCCGCGGCCCAGCGGCTCGGGCTCGACCACGGTCGTGACCCGCAGGGGGAGTTGTGCCTGGGACAGCCAGTCCTGGAGCACCTCGGCGAGATGGCCGCAGGAGACGACGGCGTCGGTGACACCCTCCGCGGCCAGCCAGGCGAGCTGGTGGCCGATGATCGGGGTTCCGGTGCCGGGAATCTCGACCATCGGCTTGGGGCGGTCGTCGGTGTACGGACGCAGTCGTGAGCCCTGGCCCCCGGCCAGGACCACCGCCTGCGTGGGTCGCGGGTACGGAGCGGCGGCTGTCATGGTTCGCACCCTATGCGGTGCGAGCGAAGGTCACTGGGCCGAGGCGACGCCGGAGGCGAAGGACGTATCGCAGACGGGGCGGGACCACGCCTGGGCACGGTGCGCCGCGCCGCCGTACTTGGCGACGGCCGCGCGGCCCAGCGCACGGGCGATGGAGACGCAGTGCTTGGCCAGCGAGGGCCGGGCGTCGGTGGCCTCTTGGAGGTGGGTCAGGGCGACGCCGGGATTGCGTTCCTGGAGCTCGACCAGGAGCCGGTCGCGGAGCACGTCCTGAGGCGCTCGGGAGCCGGCCTTGGTGGAGGCGGAGGCGTTGGAAGCGGTCAGCACCTGGGTCTCCGCGGCCGGCGACGCCCACGGGACGCGGGTGACCGCGAGAGTCCCGGAGAGGACGAGGACGACGGGGAGAACGAGGGCGAGGGTTCGGCCGATGCGGCGGGCTGCGGAGTTCACGGACGTGATGGTAGCGAGGAGTGATGATTTGGCGACATTTGGTCATCAGATCGGGGGACGGAATGGCCCGTCGTCCGCTTGTGATGTTGACGCGAGGGATCGAAAAGGCGGGAGTGCCGGGGTATTTGTCGACATGGTCCGGACCCGGGCGGTTTCCGCTCCCCGGCAGCCCCCGAGGGCTTCACAGCGGCTCTCCGGCGGCGTCCGGACGCGCGACGGCGGTGCCGGGCGGGAGGTCCGGCACCGCCGTACGGGACGGCCGGGGCAGGCGGACGGCGGGCGCGGCCGGGCGGGTCGTCCGGCCGCCGGGCCGTTGGTCCGCCTGGCCGCGTCGGGCGCGGCGCGGCACGTACGAAGAACGCACGAAGAACGCACGAAGAACGCACGAGACCGTGCGGCGCGCGTACGGAGAGCACTGCTGGCCCATATGCGCACCGCCGCCGCACGTCCCGCGTCAGTCGGTGAGGCGCTCCCCGGTCGACGTGGAGAAGACGTGGATCTCGCCCGGCCGCGGCACCACGTGCAGCACCGTGCCCTTCTCCGGCACCTGCCGCCCGTCGACCCGTACGACCAGGTCGTACACGACACGCTCCTGCCCCTCGGCGTCGACCGCCGCGGTGCCGTACACGTACCCGTCGGCGCCCAGCTCCTCCACGACGTTGACGGTCACGGCCAGGCCCGCCGGGGCGTCCACGGCCTCCTTGGTCAGCGTCTTGGCGGTGGCGCCGTTCTGCTCGACGATGTCGAAGTGCTCGGGGCGTACGCCGACGGTCACCGTACGGTCGCCCTTGTCCGCGGCGGCGGCCAGGGCCTCCCGGCCGACCGGCACCACGCTGTTGCCGAACTTCACTCCGCCGTCGGTGATCGGCACCTTCACCAGGTTCATCGCCGGGGAGCCGATGAAGCCCGCGACGAAGAGGTTGCTGGGGCGGTCGTACATGTTGCGCGGCGAGTCGATCTGCTGGAGCAGGCCGTCCTTCAGTACGGCGACCCGGTCGCCCATCGTCATGGCCTCGACCTGGTCGTGGGTGACGTACACGGTCGTGATGCCCAGACGGCGCTGGAGGCCCGCGATCTGGGTACGGGTCTGCACGCGCAGCTTGGCGTCCAGGTTGGACAGCGGCTCGTCCATGAGGAACACCTGCGGCTCACGGACGATCGCCCGGCCCATCGCGACACGCTGCCGCTGACCGCCGGAGAGCGCCTTCGGCTTGCGCCCCAGGTACTCGGTCAGGTCCAGGATCTTCGCCGCGTCCTCGACCTTCTGCCGGATCTCGGCCTTCGGCACGCCGGCGATCTTCAGGGCGAAGCCCATGTTGTCGGCGACGGTCATGTGCGGGTAGAGCGCGTAGTTCTGGAACACCATGGCGATGTCCCGGTCTTTGGGCGGCAGGTGGGTGACGTCGCGCTCCCCGATGCGGATGCTGCCCTCGTTGACGTCCTCCAGCCCGGCGAGCATGCGCAGCGAGGTGGACTTGCCGCAGCCGGAGGGGCCGACCAGGACGAGGAACTCGCCGTCCTCGATCTCGATGTCGAGCTTGTCGACGGCGGGCTTGTCGGAACCCGGGTAGATGCGGGTTGCCTGGTCGTAGGTGACCGTAGCCATGGTGTGTGTCCCTTCACCGGCAGGAACGTGCCGGACGATCCGAGTAAAGGAGGGGCGCGGCGAGTGGTGTAGTCCACTGCCGCGAACTGTCCGTGACGCTACCGGGGCGCGGGGCCCGTGTCAGTAGCCGGCAGGTCACGAAATCGGCGGGAGGGGGGCGGGGTTGGGGCGGTACGGGGCGATGGGGCGTCGATGAGGGGCGGTGCTGTGGGGGGCGGGGCTGTGGGGGCAGCCAGGCGGCCATTGACGGAGTGAGTACTCACTCCGTACGGTACCCGGCATGTCCGCCACTGACGCGCACCAATCGCTCCCCGACGCGTACGACTCCCTGTCCCGCCGCAGCCGGAAGCTGGTGACCTGTGCCCTGCTGGCCTGTGCGTTCCTGGCCATGCTGGACGGCACCGTGATCGGCACCGCACTGCCGCGCATCGTCGGCCAACTCGGCGGAACCGGCACGTGGTACGTCTGGCTCCTGACCGCCTACCTGCTGACCTCCTCGGTGAGCGTGCCGGTCTACGGGCGCTGCTCCGACCTGTACGGGCGCCGGCGGCTGCTGCTCGGCGGACTGGCCCTCTTCCTGCTCGGCTCGCTCGCCTGCGGGCTGTCCGGGTCCGTACAGACGCTGATCGTCGCCCGGGCGGTGCAGGGCCTGGGCGCCGGCGCGCTGCTCACCCTCGGCATGGCGCTGATCCGCGATCTCCACCCGCCCGGCCGCTCCGACGGTCTGGTCCGCATGCAGACGGTGCTGGCCGCGATGATGATCCTGGGCATGGTGGGCGGGCCGGTCCTCGGCGGCCTGCTCACCGATCACGTGGGCTGGCGCTGGGCGTTCTGGATCAATCTGCCCCTCGGACTGGCCGCCGCGGCCGTCCTGGCCCGCGTACTGCCGCAGCGGGGCCCGGCCACCGGGCCCGCCGGTCCGTCGGGTGGTCCGCCGGCCGGTCCGTCGGCCGGTCCGTCGGGCGTCCCCTCAGCCGGCCCGGCCCCGGCCCCGATCCTGGTCGCCGGGCGGCTCGACGTGGCCGGAATCGCGCTGCTCACCGCCGGTCTCTCGCTGACCCTGACCGGTCTCAGCCTCAAGGGCAACACGGTCGACGGACAGCGGATCCCATGGAGCGACCCGGCCGTCGCGGGCTGTCTGCTGGGCGGTCTGGCCCTCCTGGCGCTGCTGGTGCCGGTCGAACGGCGCGCGGCCGTTCCCGTGCTGCCGCTGTCTCTCTTCCGCCACCGTGGCTACGGTGCGCTGCTGATCGCCGGGTTCCTCTTCCAGGCCGCAGCCCTGCCCATAGGGGCGTTTGTGCCGCTGTACTTCCAGTACGTACGCGGCCACTCGGCCACCGGCTCGGGCTTGTTGCTGCTGCCCCTGCTGATCGGCATGACCCTGGGCAACCGGCTCACCGCGTCCGCCGTCGTACGCGGCGGACGCGTCAAACCCGCGCTGCTGACCGGAGCGGGCCTGCTCACCGCCGGCACCGCCGCATTCTTCGCCTTGGACGCCTCGACGCCCCTCGTACTGGTCTGCGGTTTCCTGCTGCTGACGGGCCTGGGCACCGGGCCGGCGATGGGCGGCATCACGATCGCCGCGCAGAACAGCGTGCCGCCCGCCGACATGGGCACGGCCACCGCGGGATCGGCCCTGACCAAGCAGATCGGCGGCGCGTTCGGCCTGGCCTGCGCCCAGTCCCTGACGGGGCGGTACGGGACGGTGTGCGGGGCTGCGTGCGGCGCCCCGGAGGCCGGACCCGCCATCGCCTGGACCGGCACCGTCGCGGGGCTCCTCGCCCTGCTCACGCTGCTGCTGATGCGGGACATCGCGGTGCCGGGGGCGGGGGTGCCCGTGCCCCGCAGGGCCGTACCCGCCGTCTGCGTGGCGTCCGTTGACGACAGGGCCTAACGGCCGTCCTGTTCGTGGCCGGACGGCCCGGTGCGCCGTCGGCGCCGTACGACGAAGGTGGCGCCGCCGACGAGGACGAGGGCTCCGGCCGCGCCCGCGGACACAGGAACCAGAGCGCCGCCGCCCTGGTCCCCGGAGCCCTTCTCGGAGCCGGCCGTCGGCGTGTGCGCCGTGCCCGGCGCGGCGGAGCCGTCTTTCCTGCCGGAGCCGTGCTTCTCGTCGGGTCCGGGCTTGTCGTCCGGGCCCCGCTTCCCCGCGCACGCCTGCTCGTTGCCGGGGTCCGTCCTGGCGGTCACGGTCAGCGTCGTACGGCCCAGGCCGCTGGACGCGGCGGCGGCAGCCCGTGGGCCCACCAGCTTCACCGGGTACGTCCCCGGCTTGACGTCACATCGCACCCGCGCCGTACCCCGGCCGTTGAACCGCTCCTCGCTCACGACCACCGGCCCGGTGAAGGCGGGCGACTCAAGGGTCAGCCGGCCCTTGCCGTCGGCGAACGAGAGCAGGCCGGGCGTGGCGGTCAGCACGATCTCGGCGCCGCGCTGGGCGGGGACGCCGGGGTCCTGGACGACGATGCCGGAGTCGCCCCCGTCCGTGCCGTCCGTGCCGTCCGCGGCGGCGAGCGGGGCGGACGAAAGGGACAGCACCGACAGAGCCAGCACGAGCCCGGCGGCCCCGGCGAGCCCACCGGGCCGTGCCGTCCGACCGACCCGACCGGTCCCGCCGTCTCCGGAAGCCCTGTAGGCCCCGGAGGCGGCGCGGCGTACGAAGGGACGTGTCATGCGGTTACTTCACCCTCGGGGGGACGAGCTGGGTTTCCTTGCCCAGGCTCTTGCCGTTGTCGGAGTACAGCGTGACCTCTCCGTCGATCCACCGCACGATGAGGTCGTCCGGGTAGCCGTTGGCGGAGAAGCTGCCGGCGGTCGCGGGCCTTGCGCTGGGCCAGGTGTTGTTCGCGCCCTTCATCTGGAGCCCCTTGTCGAGCTTGGCGGACTGGCTGACGTCCGTGAACAGTGTCAGCCCACCGTTCTTCCAGCGCACCAGCACGTCCCAGTTGTCGTTGCCCGTGAAGTCGCCGGAGGCGAGCACCGTGGCGCCCTTCCACGCGTCGCTCTTGGGCCGGAGCTGCTTCTCGCGCTTGAGTTTCGCGCCGGCGTCGACGTCCGTGTAGAGGGTGACCCTGCCGTCGGACCAGCGTGCGAGGAGGTCGTCGGTCTTCTTGTTGCCGCTGAAGCGACCCGCGACGATCTCGGTGACGTTCTTCCAGGCGCCCTTGGCCTTCAACTCGGTCTCTTTGGAGAGCCCGTTGGCGGGGGAGACGTCCGTGTAGAGGGACACCTCGCCGTCGACCCAGCGCACGACCAGGTCGGACAGGCCACCGCCGGCGAAGTTGCCGCCGGTGATCGACCGGACCATCGGCCAGGTCTTGTTCTTCGCCTTCAGTACGGTCTCGCCGCTGAACCCGCCGCGGCCGTTGCCCGTGTAGAGCGTGACCTCACCGGTGGACCACACCACGATCATGTCGCTCTTGCCGTCGCCGGTGTAGTCGCCCGTGGCCAGGTTCTGGGCGCCGACCCAGGTCGAACCGCCGTCGCGGTGCATGGTGTAGGGGCGGGGGCCGTTCTGGGGCGTGCGGTTGTTGACGGCGTCGTCGTAGAGCTTGAAGATCGCGTCGTCGTAGTACGGGCTGAAGGAGATCCGGTCGTAGCCGGGGCCGCCGGCGGGGCCGCCGCCGTTCCAGCCGCCGATGTTGCCGATGACCTTGCCGGTGCCGGTGGAGGCGTTGAAGTCCAGCAGCCAGGGGCTGCCCGAGGTGCCGCCGTAGAAGCCGCCGCACTCCATCCGCATCTGCTTGTAGCCGGTCAGCCGGGTGGTTGCCGTCTTGGGGCACCGCAGGGCCCGGTCGCCGGGGTTGTAGGCGTGCTTGGGGTACCCGATGACCGAGACGGAGTTGTTGTAGCCGGGGGTGCGGGTCAGCTTGTTGCCGCCGCCGGTCGCCTTCTGGACCTCCACGCCCTTGGTGTTGGGCTTCACCCTGGCGAAGGCGAAGTCCAGATCGGACATCGGGCCACGGTCGTTCGCGCGGTAACGGCTGTCCCGGAACCAGCGGTCGACGGCGAAAGCGCCGTGCGGCTGGTCGTCCGCGGACTTGCCCCGCTGATAGCGCGGAATGAAGATCGCGTTGTCACCGCCGGTGCAGTGGGCGGCGGTGAGAATCAGATTGCTGCCGGGGCTCTGTACGACACTGGCCGTGCAGAAGTGGGCCTCCATGCCCGCCCCGGTGAGAAAGAGCAGACCGACCGTCGGGGTGCCGTCGAAGTACTCCCCGTCGGCGCCCTTCTTCGCGGCGGCCGGCCGCGTGAGCGTCATCGTGTGCGGCTGAGCCGCTCCCTTGGTTTCCGCCCGGGTTGCGGAGCCGCCACGGGGTCCCTGCGGCCCGACCTCGGTCGCGGATTCCAGACGCGCCGCCGTCCAGAAATTCTCCGCGTCCTTGCTCGTCCATTTCTTGGTGACATTGTGCGTGGCCACCGGGAGAGGCGTGGGTGTCGCGGGTGGCGGGGGGACGGGTGCGACGACCGTGGCGGAGGGGTCCGCCGACGCGGAGGACGATGCCGAGGTGGACGAGGACGGCGTACCGACCGCCGTCGCGGCGATGCCCGCCGCGACGAGCATGCCTCCGCCGAGACCTATGACAACGCTTCTGGTCCTTCGGGAAAAGCGCACAAATACCTTCTCATCGCGGAATGCGAAACGCGCGGAAATCCGGACGGCCCGCGGCGAACGCGCCAGGCAGGCTGTCTACGGACATCCAGCACATCCAACACTTCCGATACAAAAGCCCGCACGGTCCGGATCGGCCGGATCACTGCGGCGCGACGACCGGGAAGCGCGGACAACTGAAGTAATGGGGCCGGCCGAGGCCGGCACGTCAGGGGTTTACCGGCGGCGCCCCTGTTCGGACGCGGATGTGTGCGCGCATTCGTATGCGTATGCGTACATATACGCGGACGTGGCGCGGTCCCGTGACCCACGGCGACAGCTCATGCCCAGCAACCCCCCTGCGGAAAGTCGATCCGGTACCGACGGGCAAGGAAAGCCGAGCCGGCCAGGTTTGTCGAACGATTTTGCCTTCCCCGTACGAATTGCCGCAAGGTGGTGACGTCGCATGTGATCCGCTTCACTGCGAACTTCGCGAAAATCCCGTAAAAGACAGCCCGGTCGGTCGGAGAGACCCGCCCCGGGGGGCGCCACAAAAACGCCGGTACGTCACCGCATCAAAACCCGCAGCCGCCGGCTGATTCCACGCAATCCGGCCGAATCCGCCATCGCAGGACCGCCGGTCGTCCTCGGACAGTCGCCCTGCATGAGCAAGAGCCCCAGGTCATCACCCGACCTGGGGCTCTTCGGCTTCTGAGCCCCCTGTCGGATTCGAACCGACGACCTACGCTTTACAAGAGCGTTGCTCTGACCAGCTGAGCTAAGGAGGCAATGGATCCGCGGATCCGGCAACTAGCCTAGCCGATACGGGCGTCAACCTGACAAGAGGCAGGTTCCCGCAGGTCAGGCGGGTAATGGGGAGCCGTACGGTAGGGGTGGCCGGTCGGGGCGGGTGAGGGGCTTGTGGCGGGGAGCGGGGCGGCCTGTCCGTGGGGCCGAGGCGGGCGGGCGGGCGTAGATTCGCGGCATGGCGAGTTCGATGATGAACGCGATGACACGTGAGGACTACGAGCGGCGGATGCGGCGGGCCGGGCGGGCCGCCGCGGACGCGGGGCTGGCGGGGCTGATCGTCACGCCGGGGCCCGACCTGGCATGGCTGTGCGGGTACCAGCCACCCGTCACGGAGCGGCTGACCGCGCTGCTGCTGCGCCCCGATGAGCGGCCGGTGCTGGTGGTGCCCGCGCTGGAGCGGCCGGACGCGGAGCGGTCCCCGGCGGGCGGTGCGATGGAGATGGCCGGGTGGCGGGACGGGGAGGACCCGTACGCCGTAATGGCGCGGCGCCTTGCCCATCAGGGCCGTTACGGGATTTCGGACGCGGCGTGGGCGATGCATCTGCTGGGGCTCCAGCGCACGCTGCCGCAGGTCTCGTACACCTCGCTGACCGAGGGGCTGCCGATGCTGCGCGCGGTCAAGGACGAGCACGAGGTGGCACTGCTGGCGGCGGCGGGGCAGGCCGCGGACGCCACGTACGAGGACATCCTGAAGGTGCCTTTCGCCGGACGGCGCGAGAGCGACGTGGCGGCGGACCTGGCGCGGCTGCTGAGGGAACACGGGCACAGCCAGGTGGACTTCACGATCGTGGGGTCGGGACCCAACGGCGCCAATCCGCACCATGAGGCGAGCGATCGGGTCATCGAGGACGGGGACATGGTCGTCCTGGACTTCGGCGGGCTGAAGGACGGCTACGGGTCGGACACGACACGTACCGTGCACGTGGGGGAGCCGACCGCCGAGGAGCGCAAGGTGCACGACATCGTGCGGGAGGCGCAGCAGGCGGCGTTCGAGGCGGTACGGCCGGGCGCGGCCTGCCAGGAGATCGACCGGGTGGCGCGGAAGGTCATCAAGGCGGCGGGCTACGGCGAGTACTTCATTCACCGGACGGGGCACGGCATCGGCGTCACCACGCACGAGCCGCCGTACATGGTGGAGGGCGAACACCTGCCGCTGGTCCCCGGGATGTGCTTCTCGATCGAGCCGGGGATCTATCTGCCGGGGCGGTTCGGGGTCCGTATCGAGGACATCGTGACCTGTACGGAGACGGGCGGGCGGCGGCTGAACAACACGCCCCGGGAAATGGGGATCGTGGGGTAGCGGCCCTATGGGTGCCGGGGAGAGGCCGCCCTGTGGTGGGTGGCCTCTCCTGGTTCTTCCTGCCTCTACCTGAGAGGGCCCGTACCTGAGAGGGCCTGCGGAAAGCGCGGGGCCTACGGGACGAGGACCACCTTGCCCGTCGTGCCGCGGGTCTCCAGGGCCCGGTGCGCCGCCGCGGCCTCGGCGAGCGGGAAGCGCTGTACGTCCGGTACGAGCCGGCCGGCCCGCCACTCGGCCAGTGCGGCGTCCTCCAGGGTGCGTATCGGGTCCTCGCCGCCGGCCCTGGCCAGCATCGGCGGGCCGAGGACCGGCAGGGAGGTGATGCCGCGCCCGGCCAGTTCCTCCTCGGTGAATTCCAGCGGGCCGCCGTCCTTGATGCCCTGGGAGGACCAGCCGAAGACGAGGTGGCGGCCTCCGGGCGCGAGGAGATCCACGGCGGCACGTCCGGTGGCGCCGCCGACGGAGTCGAAGACGACGGTGGCACCGGGCGCGCCGCGCTCCTTGAGGAACGTACGGACCGGCGTGGGCCAGTCGGGGTCCTTGTAGTCGACGGAGAGGTCGGCGCCCCGCTCCCGTACGCGGGCGGCCTTGTGCGGGCCGCCGGACAGGCCGATGACGGTGGCGCCGGTGTTCTTGGCGTACTGGACGAGCAGCGAGCCGATGCCGCCCGCCGCCGCGGGGACGACGGCGATGTCGTCGGCGGTGAGTTCCGCGAAGAGCAGGATGCCCATGGTGGTACGGCCGGTGCCGATCATGGCGACGGCCTCGGCCTCGTCACGGCCGTCGGGGATCTCGTGCAGCCGGCCGGCGGCCACGACGGCGCGCTCGGCGTAGCCACCGGGGGCCGTGCCGAGATGCGCGACCACCCGGCGGCCCAGCCACCTGGGGTCCGTGCCCTCGCCGAGCGCCTCGACCGTGCCGGCGACCTCACGGCCGGGGACGGTCGGGAGGTCCGGCGGCGGGATCGGGCCGCTGTCCAGGCCCTCGCGCAGCGCGGTGTCCAGGAGGTGGACGCCGGCGGCGGCGACGGCGATACGGACCTGGCCGGGCCCTGGTTCAGGGGTCCGGGTTTCCTCGTACGTCAGGTTCTCGGCGGGGCCGAAGGCGTGGAGCCGGATCGCGTACATGGTTCTCCTGGTGGGACTGCGGAGCTGGTGGGGCCGGGGCCCGGCGTCGGGGTTCGATGCCGGGCTCAGCCTCGCTCCTCAAGTTGAGTTGAGGTCAAGCGGCGAAGGAATGCGGCGAGTACGAGGAGGCGAGGGCCAGACTGCTGGCCTCCAGGGCACTGGTGAAGGACACCTCACTGAGCACGCCGGGCGCCGCCACCTGGTCCCCGGCCAGGTAGACGCCGTTGCCGCGGTCGATGGCGGGACGGTCGCGCCAGGTGGTGCCGGGCGGGTCCACCGCGCCCGTACGGCCGATGGCCAGGGATTCGCGGCGCCAGGTGGTGCGTTCGCGCCAGGCGGGGAAGCCGGCGTCCAGGAGGCGTTCGGCACGGGCGATGCCGTCGGCACGCCGTTCGTGGGGTGCGATGCCGATCTGTCCCTGGATGAGCTGCTCTCCCTTGGGGGCGAGGGAGGGGTCCTGGGCGGTGAAACGTTCCACCCAGCCGGAGAAGTCGAGTCCGGAGAGCGCGAACGGGTCGCCGCGCCGGGTCCGTACGGCCAGGTCGATCAGCACCGTACGGGCGCTGCTCCAGCTCAGGGACCCGGTGCCGGCCGGGGCTGGTGGGGTGTCGCCGCCGGGGACCGCCGGGGCGGCGGCGCCCGGGGCCGGAGGGAGGCCGCCGCCCAGCAGGGCACGGGCGGAGTCCAGGTGGGTGGCGATGATGACCGGGCGGTCCTCGGGCAGCGCGTCGACGCGGGCACCGGTCTCGATCCGTACGCCGAGCGCGAGGGCGTACCGGGCCATACGGGCGATCAGCTCGCCCCAGCCGCCGCGGATGTAGTGGGCCTCCGGCGGCAGGGAGGTGGTGCGGCGCAGCCGTTCCTGGACGAAGGCGGCGGAGAGCTGTCCGGGGTCGTGGTGGAAGGTGGCGACGCCGGTGTAGTACGCGGCGGCCCGGGCCGTCGGCTCCCCGACCAGGGAGCCGGCCCAGGAGAGGAAGTCCGTGTCCACGGGAGCGTCCTTGCGGGCGCGCAGCTTGAGGATGCCCAGCGGTGGGAGGCGGCGGAGGGCGCCGTGGTGGTGGAAGCGCAGGCTCGCGGCTTCCCGGAGCGGGAGCGGCGCGAGGGGTTTGATCAGGTCGCGCCGCTTGAGCCAGGACCAGTGGGGGCCTCGGTTGTACAGCGCGTGCGGGCCCTCGTTGACGTGGTACGGGCCTTCGGCGGTACGGGCCCGGCCGCCGAGGGTGCGGTGGGCTTCGTAGAGGGTGACGGTGGCGCCGGCCTCGGCGGACGAGATGGCGGCGGTCAGGCCCGCGAAGCCGCCGCCGATGACGGTGATCTGTCGGGACACGGTGCGTTCTCCTCCGGTGATGACGGTGGTGGTGATGGTTGGTGACGGCTTTTCGGTGACGGTTTTTCACTGACGGTTGGTGACGGTTTTCGGTGACGGCCGCGATGGCGGTGGCGGTCCCCGGCACGGTGACGGGGGCCGGCCTGGTTGCCGTGATCGGCTGTCGCCGACTTGGACGGACGGGCCGTCGCGAAATGTGACACGCGGGCGGCGGAGGAGGTGTTTACGCAGGTCGGATGGGGTGCGGAGGAGTGCCGCGGGGCTGTTGTCAGTGGTGTGGTCCACGATGGGGGCAGGTGAGCGGAGTGGGAGAGGGAGGCGGCGGCCGTATGGCGGAGCGAGGCGAAGAGACCGGGGCGCGAGCGACGCGGCCGGCGCAGTCGGTACGGCCGGTGCGGCGGACCGAGGTGCGGCTGCCGGAGCTGCGGACGCACGACGGCGGAGCACTGGAGACGGAGGGGGATTACGACGGGCTGGAGTTCGCGGACGCCGATCTGAGCGGACAGTCCGGGCGCGGGGCGCGCTTTTTGGACTGCGCGGTACGGCGCTGTGTCCTGGACGGGACGGTGCTGAGCCGGGCGCGCTTCATCGACAGCGTGCTGGAGGGCGTGCGCGGGGTGGGGACGGACCTGTCGCAGGCCTCGCTGCGGGATGTGGAGATCACCGACGCCCGGCTCGGCGGGGCGCAGTTGCACGGCGCGGCGCTGGAACGGGTGGTGATCCGCGGCGGGAAGATCGACTTCCTGAACCTGCGCCGGGCGAAGCTGAAGGACGTGGCCTTCGAGGGCTGTGTCCTGGTCGAGGCGGACTTCGGGGGAGCGCAGCTCGAACGGGTCAGCTTCGCGGACTGCACGCTCACGCGCATGGACTTCAGCGAGGTGCGGATGAGGGACGTGGACCTGCGCGGGACGGCGGCGCTGGACATCGCCCGGGGGATCGACCGGCTGGCGGGGGCCGTGATCAGCCCGGCGCAACTGATGGATCTGGCCCCGGCGTTCGCCGCGCAGGTGGGGGTGCGGGTGGAGTGATGCAGGGAGGAGGCGGGGCGAGTCGGGGGTGGAGTAGGGGTGGAGTAGGGGGTGAGTCAGGGACGGGCCCGGGTTGGGCAGGGGGGAACGGGGAGAGGAAAAGGGTGGGGGGTGACGGGCGTGGAAAAGAACCGGACGGAGCAGGCGGGGCAGACGGCAGGGCGCCCGGTGCGGGCGGGGGCGGGGGTCAGACGCGGGGGAAGCGGGCCTGGAGGTCCCATACGGCGGGGTTGTCGGCGAGCCCCTCGTGCATGTCGGTGAGGTCGGCGATCAGGTCGTGCAGGAAGTCGCGGGTCTCGCGGCGCAGCGCTGCGTGGTTGAAGGAGAGCGGGGGTTCGTCGGCCGGCATCCAGTCGGCGGTGACATCCACCCAGCCGAAGCGGCGCTCGAAGAGCATCCGGTCGGTGGACTCGGTGAAGTCCAGCTCGGCGTACTGCGGTTGCGCGGCGCGGTTGCCGCGCGGGTCGCGGTCGATCCGCTCGACGATGTCGCACAGTGCCCAGGCGAAATCCAGCACCGGCACCCATCCCCAGGCTGTGGACAGTTCGCGGTCCGCCTTGGTGTCGGCGAGGTAGACGTCGCCGCAGAAAAGGTCGTGGCGCAGGGCGCGTACGTCCGCGCGGCGGTAGTCCGTCTGGGGCGGGTCCGGGAAACGACGGGAGAGGGAATAGCCGAGGTCGATCACGTACTTGATGGTGTCACGCCCGCGCCGTTGATCTTCGGCGCCTCCGGTCGTGGCGTGGGCGGGCCGGAGCGGACAAATCAGAGGGTGGGAATCAGAACATGTCGAGTCATCTGGCAAGACGTACGGGAATCGCGGTGCTCTCGGCCGGGGTACTGGCCGTACTGCCCGTGTCGCCGGTGTCGCCCGCGGCAGGGGGCGGCAGCGCCCATGCCGCCACGGCCGGTACCGGTGCCGATTCCGCTGCTGCTGCCGCCGCCGTCGGGGAAGGCGGGTGGCGGGGCGGCTGGGCCGCTGCCCCGCAGTCGCCGAGCGATCTGATCCCGAACTGGGCGGTCAAGGGCTTCGAGCGGCAGACGGTCCGGCAGGTCGTACGGGTGAGCACCGGCGGCTCCCGGGCCCGTATCGAGCTGTCCAACCGGTACGGCCGTACGCCGCTGACGATCACCGGCGCGACCCTGGCCCGTACGGACAAGGGCGCGGCGGTCAAGGAAGGCTCGGTCCGCGAGCTGCGCTTCGGGCACCGGCGGTCGGTGACGATCCCGGCGGGCGGTGAGGTGCGCAGCGACGGGATACCGATGAAGGTCAAGGCGCTGGAGTCCCTGACGGTCACGCTGTACGTGGCCGGGCCGACCGGGCCGGCCACGTACCACGCCCTCGCCTCGGCCACGAGCTACCGGGCGGCGGGCGACCACCGCGCCGACACCGCGGCCGGGGCGTTCACCGAGACGTCGCAGTCCTGGTACTTCCTCTCGGGAGTCGAGGTCTCGGGCAGCCAGGAGCCGCACCGCGGTACGGGCCGGGAACCGTACCGGGGCGGAGGCCGGGACGCGTACCGGGGCGGAGGCCGGGACGCGGTGGTGGCCTTCGGCGACTCCATCACCGACGGCTACGCCTCCACCGTCGACGCGGACAACCGCTACCCCGACGAGCTGGCCGAGCGCTTCGTGGCCGCCGGGCGCCCGCGCAGCGTCCTCAACCAGGGCATCAGCGGCAACCAGCTCACCACCGACTCCTCCTGGGCCGGGGAGAAGGGAGTCACCCGCTTCCGGCACGATGTGCTCGGCGAGCCGCGGGTCGGCACGGTGATCGTGATGGAGGGAATCAACGACATCGGGATGAGCGGGTGGAAGGACGCACCGACCCCCACCCCCGACGTATCGGTGCAGCAACTGATCAACGGCCAGCGCGACGTGATCCGCCAGGCGCACGCCAAGGGCGTCAAGGTGATCGGTGCGACCCTGACGCCGTTCAAGGGCGCGATGTACTACTCCGAGCGCGGCGAAGCCAAGCGGGACGCCCTGAACCACTGGATACGCACCTCCGGCGAGTTCGACGCGGTGGTCGACATGGACCGCGAACTGGCCGACCCCGCCGACCCGGACCGGCTGGCTCCCGCGTACGACTCCGGTGACCACCTCCACCCGAACGACGCCGGGTACCACGCCATGGCCGAGGCCATAGACCTCGACACCCTCTGAGGTGCTCTCCGGCGCGTCCGGCAGACCACGCACGGGAGCCGGCCGGTCCCGCCGGCTCCCGGCGTACCGTCTCCCTGCCCTCCCCGGCCCCTTTACGGGAGGGTCAGGACGCGGGGGCCGTCGTCGGTGATGGCGACCGTGTGCTCGAAATGGGCGGCGCGGCTGCCGTCGGTCGTGCGGAGGGTCCAGCCGTCGGGCGCGGCGTAGTAGTCGTCGCCGCCGCCGGCCAGGAACATCGGCTCGATGGCTATGACGAGGCCGTGCCGCAGGACGAAGCCACGCCCGGGGCGGCCCTCGTTGGGGACCGGCGGGTCCTCGTGCATCCGGCGGCCGATGCCGTGGCCGCCGAAGTCGGCCGGGATGCCGTAGCCGGCGGCCCGGCCGACGCTGCCGATCGCATGTGAGATGTCACCGATCCGGGCGCCGACGACCGCCGCCGCGATGCCCGCCTCCAGGGCCCGGCGGGTGGTGTCCATCAGCCGCCGGTCCTCGGGGCGGGCGGTGCCCACGCAGAAGCTGAGCGCCGCGTCACCGGCCCAGCCGTCCACGACCGCGCCGCAGTCGGCGCTGACCAGGTCCCCGTCGCGCAGCCGGTAGGTGTCAGGGACGCCGTGCACGATCGCGTCATTGACCGAGATGCACAGGACGGCGGGGAAGGGAGTGGGGGCGAACGACGGGCGGTACCCGAGGAACGGTGAGGTGGCTCCCGCCTCCCGCAGGACCGTACGGGCCACCTCGTCCAGCTCCACCAGCCGCATCCCCGGGGCAGCCGCGCCCCGTACGGCCTCCAGCGCGTCGGCCACCACCCGCCCCGCCACCCGCATCGCGTCCAGCGCACCGTCCGTCTTGATCTCCACCACGCCTGACCACTCCCGATCCGTCAACCAATACTTATACCGGTATTTGTTTACCGGTATTAGTATCACGGGCATGGTGCGCACTCCACTGACCCCCTGGGAACGCGAACGCGGCGAGCGGCTCGGCGCGCTGCTGCGGGCCGCCCGCGGCGACCGCAGCATGGTCGAGATCGCGGCCGGCGCCGGCCTGTCCGCCGAAACCCTGCGCAAGATCGAGACCGGCCGTGCCCCGACCCCGGCCTTCTTCACCGTCGTCGCCCTGGCCGCCACCCTCGGCCTCTCCCTGGACGACCTGGCCACCCTCGCCACCCCACCCCCTGAAACGGCAGCCGCCTGACCCCGGCCAAGACCGAACCCGCCGCCCTCGGCTTCCGCCGCAAACGCGGCCCAGGGGCCGTTGGGAGCGATCGGTACGAGTCCGTACGGCCTCTTGGGGTCACGTACGGGAGCGTTGTCGCGCCCGTACGCGACCTCGATGCACTCGCCCTGGTTCGACCCGCTATGGCTTGACGTGCGCCACGCCGAGGGCGGGAGCTGTTGTCGAGGTCGGCGCAGCGCAGGGCCGAGGCGTCCCGTTCCGGGGTACTTCGTTTCCGGCGTGGACGAGGGGCGAAGACGTCGGGTCGCCCGGGTCCGCCCGTCGGTTCGGCAGACGTCCGGCGAACCGCCTGTCGCTGCCGGGCAGTTGTTTCCGCCCAGTCGTTCCTCGCGGTGAGCGTACTCGTGTGAGGGGCGCGCCAGGCGTGCAGTCATAGGCGTAGAGCGCAGGGGCCCCCGCCGAAAACGGCGGGGGCCCCTGCGCTCTATGAAGAAGGCGTCAGTCGTCAGACGTTGACGCCGAAGTCCTGGGCGATGCCGGCCAGGCCGGAGGCGTAGCCCTGGCCGACGGCGCGGAACTTCCACTCGGCGCCGTTGCGGTACAGCTCGCCGAAGACCATGGCGGTCTCGGTCGCCGCGTCCTCGCTGAGGTCGTAGCGGGCGATCTCCGCGTCGCCGGCCTGGTTGATGATGCGGATGAAGGCGTTACGCACCTGGCCGAAGTTCTGGCTGCGGGCCTCGGCGTCGTAGATCGAGACCGGGAAGACGATCTTCTCGATCTCGGCCGGCAGGGCGGCCAGGTTGACCTTGATCTGCTCGTCGTCGCCCTCGCCCTCGCCGGTGATGTTGTCACCGGTGTGCTCGATGGAGCGGTCGGGGGTGGACTTGTTGTTGAAGAAGACGAAGTGCTGGTCCGAGAAGACCTTGCCCGCGCCGTTGACCGCGATGGCGCTGGCGTCGAGGTCGAAGTCCGTGCCGGTGGTGGTGCGGACGTCCCAGCCCAGGCCGACCGTGACGGCGGTCAGGCCCGGAGCCTCCTTGGTGAGCGAGACGTTGCCGCCCTTGGACAGGCTTACAGGCATGGGGTGTCCCTTTCCTCGTCGAATCATCGGGCTCCGTGCTGCGGACGAAGCTGCCGTCACCCAGGAGAACGTCGGGAGGGACCACCGGGTTCCAGGTCGCTTTACTTTCTTTGCCAAGTACTAACGGCGGCCCGAAGCAGATGGGCAAGAAACGAAATGACGAGGTGGGGGCGGATGCGGGAACATGGGAACCATGTCCGGGCCCTACGTCATCCGCGGTTCGGTCGCTCTTCCCGAGGCTGAACTCCAGTGGCGGTTCTCGCGGTCGTCGGGGCCGGGCGGCCAGCACGTCAACACCTCCGACAGCCAGGTGGAGCTGCGCTTCGACCTCGCCGCCACGGCGGCGCTCCCCGAGGTGTGGAAGGAGCGCGCGCTCCAGCGGCTGGCGGAGCGCGGCCGGCTGCTGGACGGTGGCGTGGTGTCCGTACGGGCCTCCGAGCACCGCTCCCAGTGGCGCAACCGCGAGACGGCCGCGGTCCGGCTGGCCGCGCTCCTGGCGGAGGTCAGCGCGCCGCCGCCCAAGCCGCGCCGCAAGAGCCGTATCCCGCGCGGCATCAATGAGCGGCGGCTGCGGGAGAAGAAGCAGCGTGGTGAGACCAAGCGCGGCCGTTCGGGGCGCGATTGGGTGTGAGGAAGGGGCAGGGGGCGTCCGCTGCCTGAGGGGGCTGCGGGTTCGGGCGCACCCCTGTAACGGCGCTCTTACAGCAATGGCGCCTTTATGACGCTTATGGCGCTTATGACAGGTGACGGTACTTGCCGCGGAAGTACGTCAGGGGGCCGCCGTCCGCGCTGGGGGTCGCGGCGGCCAGTACGCGGCCGATGACGAGGGTGTGGTCGCCGGCGACAACCCGCTGTTCGGTGCGGCACTCCAGGGTCGCCAGCGCGCCGCCGACCAGGGGCGCGTCCGCCTCTTTGCCTCGCACGTACGGAATGTCCTCGAAGAGAAGCCGGTCGCTGATGCGGCCTTTCATCGCGAATCGTCCGGCAATGTGCCGCTGGCTCTCGGCAAGCACCGACACCGCCCACAGCGGTTGGCGTTCCAGAAGGTCGTCCATGCGTGAGTCGTTGCGAACGCTCACCATCACCAGCGGCGGTTCGAGCGAGACCGACATGAAGGCCGTGGCGGTCATGCCGACGTCCTCGCCGCGCGGCCCGTCCTCCGGGTCGTGGGCGGTGACCAGTACGACCCCGGCGGCGAGACGGGACAGGGCGGCGCGGAACTCCTCGTCACTCACCCCACCAGGATGCGGGATCTCCCCGCCGGCCGGGGTGCGGGCGGCCTCCGGACGGGGTGCGGAGTCGGTGGCGGGCGCTGCGGCAGGGGTTTTCGTGAACACGCCATGAACGCTAACCCCGGCGCCGTACGGCCCGCATCGGGCCCGGGACCCAGGCGCGGCCTAGGTCTGACGACGGAGGTGCCCGATACGCTCGAAAGCGCTCGAATTTGCGTTCAGGAAGTGGAGAAGAGAAGTGAGATGCCTCGCTCCGCCGCAGAACGAAGATCGCCAACGAGTCGCCACGCTCTGTGACTTGAGTCACAGCGGGCAGTAATTGTTGACCCTGTGTACCGAGTGAACAGCTCACTGTGATTCAGTGGCCGTGGTAATCGGACGACAAAGAATCCTGGAGTTGCTGTCGAGGTCTCGGGGAGAGCGAGCGATGGAGACCGAGTCGGAGCCATACGTCCGTCTTGCGACCCTGCGGCAACTGCACCAAGTGGTCGCCGAGCTGAACACCGCCCGCAGCCTCGCGGACACCTTGCAGGCCGTCGCGGACGGTGCCACCACCGGACTCGGCTACGAGCTGGCCGCGGTCAACCTCGTACGGCCGGACGGCGACCTCGTCGTCGCCGCGGTGGCGGGCAGCGCGGGCGCGGAGGCCCTCATGGCCGGCCGGGTGGGCTCCCGTGCCGCCTGGGACCGCCGGCTGAGCATGGGTGAGCGCTGGGGCGACCTGTGCTTCATCCCGTACACCGAAGGCTGGGTGCTGGACGACGACGACGTCCCCCAGTGGCACACCGCCGGCCCCGCCCCCCGCTTCCCCGACGAGTGGCACCCGATGGACCGCCTCTTCGCGCCCATGTACGCGGCAGCGAACGGCAACGGCGAACTGCTCGGGGTCATCTCCGTGGACAAGCCGCGCAACGGCCGGCGCCCCGGCGCCTGGGGCCGCGAAGCCCTCCAGATGTACGCGTTCCAGGCCGCCATCGCGATCGGCAACGCCCGGCTGCGCGCCAACATGCAGCGCGCGCTGGTCCGCCTGGAGCGCGAGCAGCAGGCGCTGCGCGCCAGTGAGGAAAGCTTCCGGCAGGCCTTCGAGTACGCGCCGAGCGGGATGGCCATCGCCGAGCTGGGCGGCGACCAGCACGGCCGGCTGCACCGTACGAACGACGCCCTGTGCCGCCTGCTGGGCCGCCCCGCCTCCGCCATGCGCCGCTACTCCTTCTCCGACCTCGTGCACCCGGAGGACATCGGCACCCTGCTGCGCACGTCCGCCGAGGGGGGCCGCGCCGAGCTGCGGCTCGCCCGGCGGGACGGCACCTACGTCTGGGTCTCGCTGCGCAACTCCGTGGTCGCCGACACCGCCGACGGGCCGCGCTTCCTGCTCACCCACGTCGAGGACATCGAGGAGCGCAAGCGGCACGAACTCCAGCTCGCCCACCGCGCCAGCCACGACTCGCTGACCGGCCTGCCCAACAGCGCCGAACTGCGCGCCCGGCTCAGTGCCCGCCTGTGTTCCCGCCCGCCGGGCCCGCCCGCACCGGCCGGCCCGCCGGCGGACGCCTACGCCGCCGCCGTGACGGGCGCGGCCTACCCGGACCACGCGGCGTATCCGGGCAGCCCGGGATACCCGGACCACGCGGGCTATCCGGACCACGCGGGCTACGCGGACGGCCAGGGGCTGCGGCCCGACGGCCCCGAGGTCTTCGGCTCGCTGGACTCCCTGGACTCCTTCGACGGCTTCGAGGGCACCGGCGCGGCCGGCCCGTACGACCACGTCCACACCGTCCCGCCCACGGAAGGCCCGGAGGACGACGGCACCAAGGGGCTCGCGGTCCTCTTCTGCGACCTCGACGGCTTCAAGTCGATCAACGACCGCTTCGGGCACCACACGGGTGACGCGGTCCTCATCGAGGTCGCCCACCGGCTGACCAACGGGGTCCGCGACGGCGACACGGTCGCCCGGCTCGGCGGCGACGAGTTCGTGGTCCTCGCCGACGGCCTGGGCAAGGCCGACGCCGAGGACCTCGCCGTACGGCTGCGCAACGCGATCATTCCGCCGATACGGGTGGACGGGCGGGCGGTACGGGTCGGCGCCAGCTTCGGCATCGGCTGGGCGAGCTGCGGAATGTCGGCCGAGGAGGTCCTGCAGTCCGCCGACCAGCGGATGTACATCGAAAAGCGGTCCCGCTCGAAGACCAACCGCCGGGCCGGCTGACGGGGCCGGTCGACAGGACCGGCTGACGGGGCCGGCCGGAAGGGGCGGCGGTGACCGGGTGGCGGACCCGGCAGCGGCCGGATGGTGGACCCGGCGGCAGTCGGGTGACGGACCCGGCGGCAGACGGGTGAGGGACCCGACGGCGATCGGGTGGTGGACCCGGTGGCGATCGGGTGGCGGACCCGCGGCCCCCGATCTGTAGCGATCCTGTGGCCTTTCGGACCCCCCGTGCCGTCCCCCGAACGGGGTAGGCTGCGCCGATGCGGCGAGGCTGCCGCAGGCCGCGGGCAGGCAGCCGTACGGCAGCCGGGAAACGGCACGCGGCAGCCGGGAAACAGCACGCGCAACGCGTACAGATCGCTGGGGAGTGACACGCAATGACGGCCGGCAACAACGGCGCGGGCACGCCGGAGAACGACGACCCGTTCGCCTACCTCTACCGCTCCGAGGGCGGCGAGGACGGCGCACAGGGCTCGACGGGCGCCGGCACCGCACCGCGGCAGCCGGGCGTTCCGCGGACCTCGTACAACCAGGTGCGGGCGGTCGGCGAGCGCAAGTACGGCGGCGGTCAGCAGGCCCAGGGGCAGACCTACGGCGGCCAGCAGCAGTACGCCGGGCCGCAGCAGCCGGGGCAGCAGCAGTACGGAGGCCCCCAGACCGTCCAGGCGCCGTACGCCGCCCAGGGCCCGTACGGCCGGCAGAACGCCCACTACGCCGCGCCCGAGACCCTCCCGGGCGGCAACCGCCCCGCCCCGCCCCCCGGCCACAACGCCCAGGCCGGTGCTCCCCGCCGCAGCCACAAGGGTCTGCTGATCGGCGCGGTGGCGGTGGTCGTCGCGGTCTGCGTCGGCATCGGCGTCGCGATGGTCGCCAACAGCGACTCCAAGAAGGACGAGGCGGGCAAGCAGCCCGACACCACGGCCGGCGAGTCGTCGGCCGCCCCGAGCACCTCCTCGTCCGCCAATCCCTCGCCCTCGGCCTCCCCCAGCGCCCTGCCCAAGCTCGACGCGGGCAGCCTGCAACTGGGGGGCGGCGCCACCACCTCCAAGGACGTCAAGGGCGCCCGCTCGGAGGGCGGTGTGTCCGTCGGCAACATGAACGTGCCCGGCGCGTCGGCCACGTGGTCCCTGGAGGTCCCCAAGCCCGGCCCGTACACGGTCTTCGTGGGCTACACCGTCCCGGGCAAGGACGCCGACGCCACGCTCACGGTCAACGGCAAGGTCAGCCCGCGCCCGATCCGTATGCAGAACTGGGCCCACGCGGGCGAGGGCAAGTGGGAGTCGGGCTGGACCAAGACCTACGTCTGGGTCGACCTGAGCAGCGGCAAGAACGCCGTCAAGGTCTCCTGCGAGCAGGGGAACAAATGTGAGTTCAACCTGGACAAGGTGTGGCTGAAGGCCGGTCACGTCACCAACTAGGGCCGGACGCGCCACCAGCTAGGACCGGGCACGTCAGTGGTCAGGACCAGGCCCCCAGGACCGGCCAGGCCCGGACATGTCACCCACCGGTGCCGGAACGTTCACGCCGCCGTCGGACGGTCCGTCACCACGACGCGGTGCAGCAGGTCCTCATAGGTGGCCCGGTCGAACTCGCCCGCCGCCGGGGCCCGTACGGTGGCGGCGGACAGGGCCACCGCGCGGGCCAGCCGGTCCGGCCAGGGCAGTCCCTCCACCAGGCCGGAGAGCAGCCCGGCCACCGCGGAGTCCCCGGCCCCCGTAGGGTTGCCCGCGATGCGCTGCGGCGGGGCGGCCTGCCAGGCGCCGTCCGCGGTGACCGCGAGCATGCCCCGGGCGCCCAGCGACGCGGCCACGGCGTGGGCGCCGCGGCGGCGGGCGTCGCGGGCGGCGCGCAGCGGCTCGGTGGAGCCGGTCAGGGCGGCGAGTTCGTCGGCGTTGGGCTTGGCCAGGTCCGGGCGGGCGGCCAGCCCCCGGCGCAGCGGTTCGCCGCTGGTGTCCAGCAGTACGGGCACGCCGGCCGTACGGGCACCGCGCACCAGACGCGCGTAGACGTCCACCGGGACGCCCGGCGGGAGGCTGCCGCACAGCGCCACCGCCCGCGCCCGCGCCAGCAGTTCCCGGTAGCGGGCCAGGAAGGTGTCCCATTCGGCGGTGGTGACGGTCGGCCCCGGCTCGTTGAGCTGCGTGGTGTCGCCGGTGGAGGCGTCCACGACGGCGACGGTGCGCCGGGTGGCGCCGCCGACCGGCACCAGCGCGTCGGTCACCTCCGCCTCCTGCGCGAGCAGTGAGCGCAGCGCCTCGCCGGTGCCGCCGCCCGCGAAGCCGGTGACCACGGCCTCGTGCCCGAGCGCGGCCAGCACGCGGGCGACGTTCAGGCCCTTGCCGCCGGGGCGTTCGATGACCTCGGTGACGCGGTGGGTGGTGTGCGGGCACAGGCGCGGCACGCGGTAGGTGATGTCGAGGGCCGCGTTCAGCGTGACCGTGAGGATCATGAGTGGTTCCCCCTCCCGCGCAGAGGCCGTAAGGCTCTGGTCGTGCCGATCTCAGGACATGACGCGCTGTCCGGACCGTCGGGCGGCCTGACCGGCCGGCGCGCGGTCCGGCCGCACGGTCACGGCGCGGCCGTACGGCCGGAATCCGTACGTACGAGTGATACCCGTGCGTACGAATCGAGACGCTTACGTACGAGCCGAGATTCCGACGTACGCGTCGAAATCCCGATGTACGGTCCGAGACCCTGACGTACGGGTCCAGATCCTGACGTACGAGTCGCGCCCCGGTCGTGCGGGCCGCGGCCCGGACAAGTGCGCGAGCGATCATGCCATCGAACACGGTGGTTGGCCCAGAGTGCCGGGCCGACCACCGTCGCGGAAGCCGAACAATCAGCCCAGTTGGGGCCGGACCACCCACGCGCCCCTGCGCATCACGCCCACCAGGTCGTACGAGCCGTCCAGGACCACCAGGTCGGCGTCCTTGCCGGTCTCGATCGAGCCGGTCCGGCCGTCGATGCCCAGCAGCCGGGCGGGGTTGGCCGACAGGGCCCGTACGGCCTGGCCGACGGTCAGCCCGTCGACGGTCAGGGCGCGCTTGAAGGCCCGGTCCAAGGTGAGGGTGGAGCCCGCGATCGAGCCGGCCGTCGGGCCCTGGCTGATCCGGGCGACGCCGTCCTTGACCTCGACGGTCATCGGGCCGAGCGGGTACATGCCGTCACTCATGCCGGCCGCGCCCATCGCGTCGGTGATGAAGGCGACGCGGTCGGCGCCCGCGGTGCGGAAGGCCATCTCCAGGACGGCCGGGTGCAGATGCGTACCGTCGTTGATCAGCTCGACGGTGATCCGCTCGTCCTCCAGGAGGGCGACGACCGGGCCGGGGGAGCGGTGGCCGAGCGCCGGCATGGCGTTGAACAGGTGGGTCGCGACGGTGGCGCCCGCGTCGATGGCCTCGCGTGCGGCCTCGTACGTGGAGTCGGTGTGGCCGACGGCCGCGATCACTCCGGCGTCGGCGAGCAGCCGTACGGACTCCAGGCCGCCGGGCAGCTCCGGGGCCAGCGTCATCATCTTCGCGGTGCCACGGGCGGCGTCCACGAGCTTGCGGACGTCGGCGGGGTCGGGGTCGCGCAGCAGGCCGGGCTGGTGGGCGCCGCAGCGGTGCGGGGAGATGAAGGGGCCCTCGAAGTGGATGCCGGCCAGGTCGCCCTGCTCGACCAGTTCGGACAGGACGGCGGCCTGCCGGGTCAGGTCGTCCAGGTCGCCGGTGACGGTCGAGGCGGCCATGGAGGTGGTGCCGTGGCTGCGGTGGGTCCGGGCGACCTTCAGGCACTCCTCGGGGTCGGCGGAGGAGAAGGAGCCGCCGCCTCCGCCGTGGACGTGCAGGTCGACGAAGCCGGGGACGATCAGGTGCCCGGCCAGGTCCAGGGTGGTGGCGGGAGCTTCCTCGGGGGAAACGGCGGGTGCCTGCCGGGTGTCCGGAGACGGCCGGGCGTCCGACGGCTCCCGTACGTCCGTACGCCGCCGGTCGCCGTCGGGCTGCCGGATACCGGCGATACGGGTGCCCTCGACCGTGATCCATGCGTCCTGGACGACCCCGGTCGGCAGCGCCACCCGGGCACCGGTCAGGACGGTCCGACGCGGACTCGGGGGGTGTTCCCCGGACTGTTGCAGCGCCATCAGGCAGTTACCTCCGTGGAGAGAAGATCCCAGGCGAGCAGTCCCGCGCCCAGGCAACCGGCGGCGTCCCCGAGGGCTGCCGGAACGATCAGGGGGAGCCGCTGGAAGGTCAGCCGGGTACGGACCGCCTCCCGCAGCGGAAGGAAGAGGGTCTCGCCCGCCTCGGCGAGCCCGCCGCCGATGATCAGACAGTGCGGGTCGAGCAGCGTCAGCCCGGTGACCAGCCCGTCGGCGAGGGCGTCCACGGCCTCCTGCCACACGGCCAGCGCGCGCTCGTCACCCGAGGCGACGGCCTTGGCGGCGTCCACCGCGGTCGCCTCGGGGTCCGCGCAGGCCGCCGCCCAGGCGCGGCCGACCGCGGCGGCCGAGGCCACGGTCTCCAGGCAGCCGCGCTGTCCGCAGCCGCACAGGGCGCCTTCGGGCCGTACGACGATGTGGCCGATCTCGCCCGCGCTGCCGTGCGCCCCGGCCTCGATACGGCCGTCGATGCCGATGGCGCCCGCGATGCCGGTGCCCAGCGGTACGAACAGGAAGCGCCCGGCGCCGCGGCCCGCGCCGATCCGGCCCTCCGCCAGGCCCCCGGTCCGTACGTCGTGGCCCAGGGCGACGGGCACGTTGCCCAGCCGCTCGGACAGCAGGGACCGCATCGGTACGTCGCGCCAGCCGAGGTTGGCGGAGTAGACGGCGATGCCGTCGGTCTCGTCGACGATGCCGGGCACCGCGACGCCGGCGGCCTCCGCGGCCGTCCCGAACCGTTCCTGACCGATGGCGCGCAGGTCGGCGGCGAATCCGAGGACGGCCTCGACCACCGCGTCCGGGCCGCGCTCGCGGCCGGTGGGGCGCCGGGCCTCGTACAGGAGCGTGCCGTCCGAGCCCACCAGGGCGGCCTTCATGCCGGTGCCGCCCACATCGAGGGCGATGACGTGTCTCACGGGAACAGTTTCGCGCGATGAGCCATGAAAGGTCTAGTCCACTCGCGGGCGGGTGCCCCGGCGGATGGCGTGACCGGGGTGCTGACCGGCGCGTACGGGAGCGCGGGCGGGCGCGCAAAGGGGTGTACGGAGGCGTACGGATGCGTACGGGAGGAGGCCGGGCGGCCCGGAGAGGCGGCGAGCGAGAGGGCGATACCCAAGTGATCGGTTGGGTGGTGTAGACCTTGTGATGGTAATCAGGAGGGTCTCGCGGCTCATGCCGGCAGGAAACAGCCCCTCCGGGCCCCGGGAAAACCCCGACAAGCAACGAACATTCAGGACAAAAGGCGGTAATGGCAGTGCAGCGGCGGTACTTGAGCCTGGCAGCGGTGGGACTCTCCACGGCCATGACGCTGACCCTCTCCGCCTGCGGCAGCGGCTCGGGCGACGGCGGAGACGTCACCCTCAAGCTGGTCGCGGCGGATTACGGTGACAACGCATCCAACTCCTCCAAGCACTACTGGGACAAGCTCCGCCGCGCGTTCGAGGCCGAGAACCCCGGCATCAAGGTCGACGTCGAGGTCTATAGCTGGAAGGACGTCGACAAGAAGGTCGAGGACATGGTCAAGGCCGGCCAGGCGCCGGACATGGCCCAGATCGGCGCGTACGCGGACTACGCCGCCCAGGGCAAGCTCTACAGCGCCGACCAGATCCTCTCCATCCCCGTCCAGGCGGATTTCCAGCCCTCCCTGGCGTCGGCGGGCGAGTACCAGCGGCGTCAGTACGGCATGCCCTTCGGCGCCAGCACCCGCCGTCTCTTCTACAACAAGAAGCTCTTCGCCCAGGCCGGGATCACCGACACCCCGGAGTCCTGGGAGGACATCGCCCGCGACGCCGCCCGCCTGAAGGCCAAGGGCGTGAAGATGCCGTACGCGCTGCCGCTCGGCCCGGAGGAGACCCAGGCCGAGACGCTGCTGTGGATGCTCAGCGGCGGCGGCAACTACACCGACAGCATCGGCAAGTACACGATCGACTCGCCGGAGAACGTCAAGACCTTCGAGTGGGTGAAGAAGGAACTGGTCGGCAAGGGCCTGACCGGTGTGGCGCCGGCCAAGCTCAACCGCCAGGAGGCGTTCGACGCGTTCGCGGCCGGTGACGTCGGCATGCTCAACGGCCACCCGACCCTGATGAAGCAGGCCGAGGACAAGGGCATCGACTACGGCACCGTCGACCTGCCGGGCGTCAACGGCAAGGCGAAGTCCACCATGGGCGTCACGGACTGGATGATGGCCTTCAAGAAGAACGGCCACCGCGACCAGGTCGGCAAGTTCCTGGACTACGTCTACAACGAGAAGAACGTCCTGACGTTCTCCGGCGACTACGGGCTGCTGCCGGTCACCGTCTCCGCGTCCCAGGCCATGGCGGCCGACAACAAGTACGCCAAGCTGCACAGCTTCCTCAAGCAGCTCGGCGGCGCCGAGTTCTACCCGGCCGACAAGATCTCCTGGCCGCTGGTCAGCAAGACCATCAAGGCGAAGATGGGCGGGGCGGTCGGCCCCAACGGCAACCCGGCCGGTGTGCTCGCCGACATCCAGAACATGGCGGACGAAAAGGACAACACCGGCAAGTGACGGTGACGGCGCCGGGCCGCACGGCGCCGGCCTGCGGCATCGCCGGGCGCCCGGCGATGTCGTACCGGCGGATTATCGTGGGAGACGTGATGACGAGCGGCAGGGGAAGCGGGGAGCGCGGCGACGCCGCCGGTACGGCTCCGCTGACCGCCCAGGACGAGGCCGTACTCGGCGTCGAGCGCCGCTCCTGGGCGGGCCCCGGCGTGAAGGAACGCGTCATCCGCGAGCGCCTGGGCATCTCCCCGACGCGGTACTACCAGCTCCTGAACGCCCTGCTGGACGACCCGCGGGCGCTCGCCCACGACCCGGTCACCGTCAACCGGCTGCGCCGCCTGCGCGAAGCCCGGCGCGGCCGGCGCTGAGCGCTCCGGGCCGTACGGCCCGGCGGTGAAACGGCCGGCCGTCGCAGCCGCCGCGACCGGATGACACCGTGCGCCCGGCATGCGCCCGCACTCCACCGGTAATGTCAATGGCATGGGCAGCCCCCCGAATCTCTTGCCGACGCCGGTCACCTCCGCGGGTCAGGACGGACTCGCCGAGGTGCTGGACCGACCCGGGCGCGCGGTGATCGCCCTCGACTTCGACGGCACGCTCGCCGGCATCGTGCCCGACCCCGAGAAGGCCCGCGCCCACCCCGGCGCCGTGCCCGCCCTCGCCCGGCTCGCGCCCCTGCTGCGCTCGGTGGCGGTGATCACCGGCCGTCCGGCCGGGGTCGCCGTGCGCCTCGGCGGCTTCGCGGGCGTGGCCGGCCTGGAACACCTCGTCGTCCTCGGTCATTACGGGGCCGAGCGCTGGGACGCCGTCAGCGGCACCGTACAGGCGCCGGCGCCGCACCCCGGCGTCGCCGCCATACAGGCCGAACTGCCCGGCGTCCTGGACCGGTCGGGCGCCTGGCACGGCGTATGGGTCGAGGACAAGGGCCGCGCCATCGCCGTCCACACCCGCCGGGCCGAGGACCCGCAGGCCGCCTTCGAGGTGCTGCGGGCGCCGCTGTACGAGCTCGCCGAGCGGCACGGCCTGATCGTCGAGCCCGGCCGGCTGGTGCTGGAGCTGCGCCCGCCGGGCATGGACAAGGGGGTCGCGCTGGCCGAGTACGTACGCGAGGTGGGCGCGACCTCGGTCCTGTACGCCGGCGACGACCTAGGTGACCTGGCGGCCTTCGCCGCCGTGGAGAAGCTGCGGTCGGACGGCCTGGCCGGGGTGCTGGTGTGCAGCGGGAGCGCGGAGGTCACCGAACTGGCCGACCGGGCCGACCTGGTGGTCGACGGGCCGCCGGGCGTCATCGCCCTGCTGACCGCCCTCTCGGACCGGCTGGGCGCACCCCGGGCCGCAGACAACTGATCGGCGGGCGGCGGCGCCGCGACGGCCGGTGGCGGTGCCGTGTCGGCCGTCGCCGGTGCCGCGACGGCCGTCGGCAGTGCTGCTGCGGCCGGCAGTGGTGCCGCGACGGTTGCCGGGCGCCGCTCAGCTCCCCGTCAGGGCGTGCAACTGGTCCAGGAACCACTGGGCGGGCGGCAGTACGGTGGCTGCCGCCGCCAGCCTCTTGGTGCGTTCGGCCCGCTCGCCGTCCTCCATGCTCAGTGCCTCGTGGAGCGCGCGGGCGGTGCCGTTGACGTCGTACGGGTTGACCGTGATCGCGTCCTCGCGCAGCTCCTCGTACGCGCCGGCCTCGCGGGAGAGGACCAGCGCGCAGCCCCTCTCCGACACCACCGGTACCTCCTTGGCCACCAGGTTCATGCCGTCCCGGACCGGGTTGACCAGCGCCACGTCCGCGAGCCGGTAGGCGGCCAGCGAGCGCGCGAAGTCGTCCTTCACGTGGAGTACGACGGGCTGCCAGTCGGGTGTGCCGTACTCGGAGTTGATGGCGTCGGCCAGTTGTCCCACCCGCGCCGTGTAGTCGCGGTAGACGGACAGGTCCTGCCGTGAGGGGTAGGCGAAGGCGACATGCACCACCCGGCCGTGCCACTGGGGGTGCCCGGCCAGCAGACGGCGGTAGGCCAGCAGGCCGCGCACGATGTTCTTGGACAGTTCCGTACGGTCCACCCGCACGATCGTCCTGCGGCCCGGCCCGATCTGCTCGCGCAGCGCCGCCAGCCGCTCGTCGACGTCCGGCCGGTGGGCGCGCTCCCGCAGGAACTCCGCGTCCGCGCCGAGGCCGTGCACCCCCAGCCGGGTCGTGCGCCCCTCGTACGTGACGCTCAGCTCCCCGGCTCCGTCCCCGTTCCCGTCTCCGCCCTCGCGCGTGACCTCCGCGCCCAGCACCGTACGGCAGCAGTCCGCGAACGCCTCGGCCCACCGCCGCGTCAGGAAACCGGCCCGGTCGCCGCCCAGCACCCCGAGCAGCACCTGCGCCGCCACATCGTCCGGCAGCATCCGGAAGGTGTCCACGGGCGCCCACGGCGTATGCGAGAAATGGGAGATCCGCAGGTCGGGGCGGCGTTCGCGGAGCATGCCCGGGACCAGGGTCAGGTGGTAGTCCTGTACGAGGACGGCCGCGCCGGGTGCCGCCTCCTGCGCCAGCGCGTCGGCGAAGGCCGCGTTGTACGCCTCGTAGGACGCCCACTGGGCGCGGAAGCCGTCGTCGAAGACCGGCTCCAAGGGCGTCTGGTACAGCAGGTGATGGACGAACCACAGGACGGAGTTGGCGATGCCGTTGTAGGCGTCGCCGAAGACGTCCGCGGGTATGTCCAGCATCCGGACCTGCTGGCCGCCGGTGTCCTCGGTGTCCAGCCGGCCGCCCGCCCGCCGCGCGGCCTCGCGGTCGCCGTCACCGAGCGCGGCGCAGACCCATACCGCGCCCGCGTCCGGCCCGATGGCGGACAGCCCGGAGACCAGTCCGCCGCCGCCGCGTCTGGCGGTCAGCGCCCCTTTCTCGTCCAGGGCATACGAAACGGGGCCGCGGTTGGACGCGACGAGGACCTGGGCACCAGCACGCTCGGAGACCATGCCGCGAGACTAACCCGCGACAGATCCGCTCAAACGTGCGGAAGCAAAGCCGGGACGGGGAGGTGAGGGCGCGCGGGGGCGTACCCCCGGCGCCCGGCGCACATCCCGTACTCCTCCGCACGCGCCACGCCCGTTTCCCGGGCGTCACGCTCATCCATCGGGCGCCACCCCTGGCCACCGTGCACCATGCGCGCCCACCGGGCGCCATCCCGCGCCCGCCGTGCCCCGCCGGGTCAGGCCGCCCGGCGCTCCGCGTACTCCGGGATCTCGATCATCGGCGGCCGTTCCTCGGTGTCCACGTCGACGGTACGGGGTATGAACCCGCTCTCGCCCCGGTCGAACTGGGTGAGCCGGGGGCGCACCAAATGGCCGCGGGTCAGCCGCAGTTGCGCCGTACGGTAGATCGCCGCCGCCATCCGGCCCAGCGCCTGGCCGTCCTGGTGGCGGTGCTTGCGCACGCCCACGTCCACCTGGGCCAGTGCGTCCAGCCCGGCCGTGTGCAGGGCGTCGACGAGCAGCCCCAGCTCCACCCCGTACCCGACGGGGAAGGGCAGTTGCTCCAGCAGCGAGCGGCGCACCGCGTACTCCCCGCCCAACGGCTGGACGAACCCCGCCAGTTGCGGCCAGTGCAGATTGAGCAGCGGGCGGGCCACCAGCTCCGTGACCCGGCCGCCCTGGCCCGCCGCCCCGGCCAGCGGCCGGTCGTACATCGCCTTGACGAACTGGACGCCGGGGTCGGTGAGCAGCGGCCCGACGATGCCCGACACGAATGTGGCCGAGAAGTCGCGCAGGTCGGCGTCGATGAAGCAGACGATGTCGCCCCGGGTGGCCAGCAGCGAGCGCCACAGCACCTCGCCCTTGCCGGGCAGGGCCGGCAGCCGCGGCAGCACGTCGTCGCGGTGCACCACGCGGGCCCCGGCCCCGGCCGCGACGTGCGCCGTACGGTCGGTGGAGCCCGAGTCCAGCACGACCAGCTCGTCCACGAGCGGGGCCGCCGGCGTCATCAGCTCGCGGCGGATCGTGGCGACGATCTCACCGACCGTCTCCTCCTCGTTCAGCGCGGGCAGCACCACGCTCACCGTCCCGCCGCTCACCATCGCGCTCTTCGCGGCCAGAAGCTGGTCGAGCGGGCGGTCGGCGGCGGACCAGGAGCGGCTGCTGAGCCAGCGCTCCACCTCTTCCAGCACTGCGGACTCCTCGGTGTGTTCCTCTGTGATCCATCTCGCGGTGCGGACGACCGTCTCGGCCGTCCGCCCCTTCGGTTACAGTCTTGAACAACGCGCATGGCCGCCGCATGTCGGGGTCGCCGCGCGACAAACGCCTGGGTCCGCCCAGCGCCATACCGCTCATCCAGAGGGGCAGAGGGACACGGCCCGTTGAAGCCCCGGCAACCCTCCAGCCGGTCTCCGTCGCCGCCAGTGCGCGGCCCGCGAGGCTCCCGGCTAGGGAAGGTGCCAAATCCGTCTCGTGGCGAGATGCGCCGCGAGGAAGATGAGGAGAAAGGGCCTCGCCTCCATGGCTGTGCAGTCTGTTGAAAGCACCACCGACTCCGCCGTCCCCGCCGGATCCACTGTCTCCCCCGGCTCCGCCGGATCCACCGACTCCGCCGTCTCCCTGGGCCCCGCCGTCGCGCTGACCTGCCGCGAGTGCGGGGAGCGCGTCGGGCTCGGGCCGGTCTTCGCCTGCGCGGTCTGCTTCGGGCCGCTGGAGGTGGCGTACGAGCTGCCGGCCGGCGACCCGGAGGGCCTCAGGAAGCGCATCGAGGCCGGGCCGCACAACATCTGGCGGTACGCGCCGCTGCTGCCCGTGCCGGCCGACGTGGCGGACCACCCCAACCTGAACCCGGGCCTGACCAAGCTGGTCAAGGCCGACAACCTGGCCCGCGAGCTGGGCGTCACCGGCGGCCTGTACGTCAAGGACGACTCCGGCAATCCCACGCACTCCTTCAAGGACCGGGTGGTGGCCATCGCCGTCGAGGCCGCCCGCGCCTTCGGCTACACCACCCTGTCCTGCTCCTCCACGGGCAACCTGGCGGGCGCGGTCGGCGCCGCCGCGGCCCGGGCCGGCTTCCGCTCGTGTGTCTTCATCCCGCACGACCTGGAGGCCGGCAAGGTCGTGATGGCCGCGGTCTACGGCGGCGAGCTGGTCGGCATCGAGGGCACGTACGACGACGTGAACCGCTTCTGCTCGGAGCTGATCGGCGACCCGCTGGGCGAGGGCTGGGGCTTCGTCAACGTCAACCTGCGCCCGTACTACGGGGAGGGTTCCAAGACCCTGGCGTACGAGATCTGCGAGCAGCTCGGCTGGCGGCTGCCGGACCAGATCGTGATCCCGATCGCCTCCGGCTCCCAGCTCACGAAGATCGACAAGGGGCTGAAGGAGCTGATCGCGCTGGGGCTGGTCGAGGACCGGCCGTACAAGATCTTCGGCGCGCAGGCCGCGGGCTGCTCGCCGGTCTCCGCGGCCTTCAAGGCGGGCCACGACGTCGTACGGCCGCAGAAGCCGGACACCATCGCCAAGTCGCTGGCCATCGGCAACCCGGCGGACGGCCCGTACGTGCTGGACATCGCCCGGCGCACCGGCGGCGCGGTCGAGGACGTGAACGACACGCAGATCGTGGACGCGATCAAGCTGCTGGCCCGTACGGAGGGGATCTTCGCGGAGACCGCGGGCGGGGTGACGGTGGGCGTGACGAAGAAGCTCATCGAGGACGGCGTGCTGGACCCCACGCTGACCACCGTGGTCCTCAACACCGGCGACGGCCTGAAGACCCTGGACGCGGTGGCGCCGACCACCGGGCCCACCGCCACGATCCGGCCGAGCCTGGAGGCGTTCCGCGCCGCGGGCCTGGCCGGCTGAGCCGGCGTACGAGACCGACCGCGAGCACTGCGATCACCGCGTCTGCCGCGATCGCCGCGTCTGCCGCGACCACCGCGACTACGCGGCGTCGAAGCCGCCGCCCGAACTTGTACCTGAACCCGTACGGGAACCCAGACGTGAACCCCTGCGTGAACCCGTACGTCCCCGAGCTTTTCCCAAGCCGCTGGAAGCTGGAAGGCAGGACCCCATGAGCGTCAACGTTCGCATCCCCACCATCCTCCGTACGTACACCGGCGGCCGGGCCGAGGTGAGTGCCGAGGGCGCCACCCTCTCCGAGGTGATCGCCGACCTGGAGAAGAACCACGAGGGCATCGCGGCCCGCGTCCTGGACGACACCGGCAAGCTGCGCCGCTTCGTCAACGTCTATGTCAACGACGACGACGTGCGGTTCGAGCAGGGCCTCCAGACGCCGACGCCGGAGGGGGCGGGCGTCTCGATCATCCCGGCGGTGGCCGGCGGCTGCTGAGCCCGCCCCGTACGCCGTCCAGGGACCGTCCGTTCCCCGGACCGCCCGTCCCCGGAACTGCCCCGTCCGCCGAGAAGCGGATGGGGCAGTTCCGTGTTGTTAAAGGCGATACAGTTGGGGCGCTCCCTGACCGCAAGCGTGTGGAACACGTATGAGAACGCGACGAGTTGTGCCCGAAGTGTGCATATGAATTGTCGCGTTGGTGAGCTATGCCCGGCCCGACTTGCCGTGGAATATCCCTAGTTCGGGCGACATAAGCGATTGTTCGACAGCGGAATTCTCGTCCGATTGACCTGTTGCTCTGGGCAGTGGTGCAGATACATTCAGCGGCGGTCGACGCGTTCCGGCGCACACCCCAGGGCCTTCCCATGTCGCCTGGCATAGGGGACCGCCGGGGGTGAGGTCTGACCCGGGTCCGCGGAGTGCGGTCCTGTGCAAGGGCCAGTAATAGGGGAGTTAGGCATGGCTCAGGGCACCGTCAAGTGGTTCAACGCGGAGAAGGGGTACGGCTTCATCGCGGTCGACGGTGGTGCGGATGTATTCGTCCACTACAGCGCGATTCAGATGGACGGCTACCGCACCCTTGAAGAGGGTCAGCGGGTGGAGTTCGAGATCTCGCAGGGCCAGAAGGGGCCGCAGGCGGACATGGTCAAGCTCGCCGTCTGATCTCGGCGCATCGGCCACCGGCACACTCACGCCGAAGGGCCCGTACCCATGGGGTACGGGCCCTTCGTGCGTGCGCGCCCCGATGAGCCCCGGGAGCCGGTCCGCTTCCGTACGCACTTCTGGCCGGACCGTCGCCCCGTGGAGTGTGAAGCCGCTTGCACTCAAGGGGGCCGAGTGCTAATCATTGGCGTTAGCACTCTCCGACTGAGAGTGCTGATGAGGACCGGGTCGGTGAGGTCCGCAGGCCGGTGGAGCAAGGAACCACCGGCAGGCAGACCGTCCGTCGCGGGCGCCAGCACGGTCCGGAGTATCCACCCTCCCCCAGACGCAGTCCGGGGGGACCCCCAGTCCTGGGAGGACCACTTCACATGGCCAAGATCATCGCGTTCGACGAGGAGGCACGGCGCGGTCTCGAGCGCGGGATGAACCAGCTCGCCGACGCCGTCAAGGTCACTCTCGGCCCCAAGGGCCGCAACGTCGTCCTCGAGAAGAAGTGGGGCGCCCCCACGATCACCAACGATGGTGTGTCCATCGCCAAGGAGATCGAGCTTGAGGACCCGTACGAGAAGATCGGCGCCGAGCTGGTCAAGGAGGTCGCGAAGAAGACGGACGACGTCGCCGGTGACGGCACGACGACCGCGACCGTCCTGGCCCAGGCGCTGGTCCGGGAGGGCCTGCGCAACGTAGCCGCCGGCGCCAACCCGATGGCCCTCAAGCGCGGCATCGAGAAGGCCGTCGAGGCCGTCTCCGCCGCCCTGCTGGAGCAGGCCAAGGACGTGGAGACCAAGGAGCAGATCGCCTCCACCGCCTCCATCTCCGCCGCCGACACCCAGATCGGCGAGCTGATCGCCGAGGCGATGGACAAGGTCGGCAAGGAAGGCGTCATCACCGTCGAGGAGTCCCAGACCTTCGGTCTGGAGCTGGAGCTCACCGAGGGTATGCGCTTCGACAAGGGCTACATCTCGGCGTACTTCGCCACCGACATGGAGCGTATGGAGGCGTCCCTGGACGACCCGTACATCCTGATCGTCAACTCCAAGATCTCCTCGGTCAAGGACCTGCTCCCGCTGCTGGAGAAGGTCATGCAGTCCGGCAAGCCGCTGCTGATCATCGCCGAGGACGTCGAGGGCGAAGCCCTGTCGACCCTGGTCGTCAACAAGATCCGTGGCACCTTCAAGTCCGTCGCCGTCAAGGCCCCGGGCTTCGGTGACCGCCGCAAGGCCATGCTCGGCGACATCGCCATCCTCACCGGTGGCACCGTCATCTCCGAGGAGGTCGGCCTCAAGCTGGAGAACGCCGGTCTGGACCTGCTGGGCCGCGCCCGCAAGGTCGTCATCACCAAGGACGAGACCACCATCGTCGACGGTGCCGGTGACAGCGAGCAGGTTCAGGGCCGGGTCAACCAGATCCGCGCCGAGATCGAGAACTCCGACTCGGACTACGACCGCGAGAAGCTCCAGGAGCGTCTGGCGAAGCTGGCCGGCGGCGTGGCCGTCATCAAGGCCGGCGCCGCCACCGAGGTGGAGCTCAAGGAGCGCAAGCACCGCATCGAGGACGCCGTCCGCAACGCGAAGGCGGCCGTCGAGGAGGGCATCGTCGCCGGTGGTGGCGTGGCCCTGCTGCAGGCCTCCCAGGTCTTCGAGAAGCTGGAGCTGGACGGCGACGAGGCGACCGGTGCCGCCGCTGTGAAGCTGGCCCTGGAGGCCCCGCTGAAGCAGATCGCCACGAACGCGGGCCTTGAGGGCGGCGTCATCGTGGAGAAGGTGCGCAACCTGACCCCGGGTCACGGCCTGAACGCCGCGACCGGCGAGTACGTCGACCTGGTCGCCGAGGGCATCATCGACCCGGCCAAGGTCACCCGCTCCGCGCTGCAGAACGCCGCCTCCATCGCGGCGCTCTTCCTCACCACCGAGGCCGTCATCGCCGACAAGCCGGAGAAGGCCGCTGCGGCTGCTCCGGGCGGCATGCCGGGCGGTGACATGGACTTCTGATCGACCGTCTGGTTGATCAACCGTCCTGAAAGCCGGGGCGGCACCCTCCTCCCAGGGGGTGCCGCCCCGGCGGCGTTCCCGGGGTGTCCCCGGGGTGCCCCCGGTGGGGAATGCCGGCCAACTCGGGGTCAGGCCGGGGTGGTCGTGGTCGGCCGTATGGCGTGGTCTTCGCACGGAGCGTCGGCGGGCCCGTGCGGTGGGGCGTTCAGCTCGGCCAGTCCTCGTTTGCCGAAGCCGAAGAAGTACGTGGCCAGGAAGCCCGCGGCATAGCCGACGGCCAGGCCGAGGGCATAGACGGTGACCGTGGTGCCCAGTCCTCGGTTGCCCTTCAGGAGCGGGAAGAGGGCCCAGCCGGAGGGGCCGATGGCGGTGGTGCCCACCGCCTCACCGAGCTGGTGGCACAGGCCGATGAACCCGCCGCCGAACGCCCCGCCGACGCAGGCGGTGACGAACGGGCGGCCGAGGGGGAGCGAGACGCCGTAGATCAGGGGCTCGCCGATGCCCAGGAAGCCTGCGGGCAGGGCGGACCTGATGGTCCGGCGGATCGACTCGTTGCGCGGTAGGCGCAGGTGGACGGCCACCGCCGCGCCCACCTGGCCCGCGCCGGCCATGGCGAGGACCGGCAGCAGGACCGTGTAGCCCTGCTGCTCGATGAGGGTGGTGTGGATCGGGATCAGGGCCTGGTGGAGACCCAGCACGACCAGTGGGAGGAAGAGCCCGCCCAGGACGAAGCCCGCGCCCGCGCCGCCGTCGGTGAGCAGCCGGCCGGTGAACGTGCCGATGGCGGAAGAGACCTCACCGGCCAGGAACATCAGTCCGAAGACCGTGACCAGCCCGGAGACCAGGATGGTCAGGGTGGGGGTGAGCAGGACGTCCAGGGACCCGGGCACCCGCTTGCGGCACCACTTCTCGACCCGTACCGCCAGCAGCGCGGCGCCCAGCGCGCCCAGCACGCCGCCCTGCCCGGGGGAGAGCCGCTGCCCGAAGGCGGTGATGTCCGCGACGCCCGCGTGGACGACGATCGCGGCCACCGCACCGCCCAGTACGGGCGTACCGCCGAACTCCTTGGCCGTGTTGTAGCCGACGAAGACGGCGATCAGCGACATGAAGCCGGAGGCGATGGCGGCCAGCGCCGGGGTGAGCGAGGACAGCAGGCCGAGGTTGCTGAGCAGGCCGTTGAGGCCCGCCACGATGCCGCAGCCGATGAGAGCCGGGATCAGCGGCACGAAGATGTTCGCGATCCTGCGGAGGAGGAGCTTGACCGGGGTGGCGTTACGGGCCGTACGGAGGGCCTTGAGATCGGCTCCCCGAGCGGCGAGTTCCTCACCGGAGGGGGAGGGGGATGGAGAGGCGGATGGGGGAGGGGAGGAGCCGGACGGGGTGGCTGACGTGACGGGGGGTGCGGTGGTGCGGGCCTCGGTCAGCAGTCGCTCGAATTCGGGCGCGACCCGGGCGACCGTGCCCGGCCCCAGCACGAGCTGGTACGTGTCGTCCTCGACGACCCCTATGACGGCGGGCAGCGCTTTCAGTGCCTCGTCCCGTACCCGGGAGCGGTCCGCGATGCCCAGGCGGAGCCGGGTCATGCAGTGGGCGACGGAGGTGACGTTCGGGGCGCCGCCGACCAGGGGGAGGATCGCGGCGGCGGTGGCGCGGTAACTCTCTTCGGACATGTGCGCTGCCTCGCTGTGCGTGGGGTGCGGTCGCCGTCAGCCGGTGTGGGCGGCCTGGAGGGCGGCGCGCAGATGGCCCCGGGCATCGTCGAGCAGCCGGGCCGCCGTCGGCCCGTCGACCCCGCCGAGGAGGGTGAGGACGGCGTTCTTCACCTCCCCGCCGGTGGCGGCGAGCGCCGCCTCGATCTCCGCGTCGTCCGCGCCGGTGGCCAGCGCGACGATGCGGCGCGAGCGGGCCCGCAGCTTCTCGTTGGAGGCCCGTACGTCCACCATCAGATTCCCGTACGTCTTGCCCAGCCGGATCATGGTGATCGTCGAGAGCATGTTCAGTACGAGTTTCTGTGCCGTGCCCGCCTTCAGGCGGGTGGAGCCGGTCAGTAGCTCGGGGCCCACGACGACTTCGATGCCGTGGTCCGCGGCGGCGGCCAGCGCCGAGTCCGCGTTGCAGGAGAGGCCGACGGTCAGGGCGCCACAGCCGTTCCGGGCGTGTTCGACGGCGCCGACGGCGTACGGGGTACGGCCGGAGGCGGAGATGCCGACCACCGTGTCGTCGGCAGTCAGGCCGATCGCGTCCAGGTCGGCGGCGGCCATCTCCTTGCTGTCCTCGGCGCCCTCCACCGCCGTGACCATGGCGGTGGGGCCGCCCGCGATCAGGCCGAGCACCTCGGAGGGGTCGGTGTTGAAGGTGGGCGGGCACTCGCTGGCGTCCAGTACGCCCAGCCGGCCGGCCGTGCCCGCCCCCGCGTAGACCAGCCGGCCGCCGCGGGACATCCGTTCGGCGATGCCGTCGATGGCGGCGGCGATCTGCGGAAGGCACTCGGCGACGGCGGCGGGGACCGTGGCGTCCTCGCCGTTCATCGTGCGGGCGATCTCCAGGGTCGGGAGCCGGTCGATGTCGGCCAGCTCGGGCCGGAACGCCTCGGTGGTCAGGGTGTCCAACTGGGCCCGCAGCCGGGCGTGGTCGGTGGTGGAAGTCATGGTCGTGGCGGCTCTCTCCGTGCTCGTGCGACTGCGGGTACGGGATGCGGGACGGCGGGTGCGAGGTACGGGGTACGGGGTACGGGGTACGGGATGCGAGGTACGGGACGTAGGGCGGGCGGTCAGCGGGTGCCCCGGATGGCATGAGAGGCGTGGCGGTGTGCCAGGGCTTCGTAGGAGGCGGACAGGGCGGGCGCGGCGGTCTCGTACGTCCGCTGCGCGACCCCCACGAACAGGCAGTCCACGACCAGCAGTTGACTGGTCCGGGAGGACATCGCGGCGGGCCGCAGCTCGCTCTCCCGGGCGGTGGAGGTGGCCAGGACGTGGTCGGCGTACGAGGCGATCCCGCCGTCCGGCCGGCCGGTGATGGCGATGGTCGTGGCGCCGTGGTCGAAGGCCACCCGCAGCGGCTCTATGACATCGGTCGTTCGGCCCGAGTGGGTGATGGCTATGGCCACGTCCCCGGCCCGCATCTGCACCGCGTTGGTCACCGCCAGGTGCGGATCGGAGTGGGCGTGCGCGATCAGGCCGATGCGCAGCAGCTTCTGGACCAGGTCCTGGCCGACGAGGTTGGAGGCCCCTATGCCGTACACATCGATACGCCGGGCGGTGGCGAGCGCGGTGACGGCCGACTCCAACTGCGCGATGTCCAGCCCGGCCGCGGTGTCGGCCAGGCACTGCCGCTCCTCCTGCGCCAGCTTGGCGACCACGTCCGTGAGGGAGTCGTCGACTGCTATGTCGGCCGTGACGGCGGGCGCGGCCCCGGCGGCCTGCTGGGCGGCGAGGGCGGCCAGCGCGAGCCGCAGATCGCGGTAGCCGGGGTAGCCGAGCAGTCGCGAGGTACGCACGACCGTGGCCTCGCTGGTGCCCGTCCGCTCCGCCAGTCCGGTGACGGTCAGGGCGGCGCAGCCTGCCGGGTCGCCGGCGACCGCCTCGGCGACCCGCTGCATCGAGCGCGTCATGGTCGGGCCGAGCGTACGGACCTTGGCGGCCAGCGCGGCGGGCGCGGGCGGGCTGTGGTCCGGGCGGGACTCGGCACCGCCGATGCTGAAAGTTTCCTTCAGAGTGTTACTCACAGTTGAAAAATAATTTCAGCGCGTGAGCCCCGTCAATACTCCTTTCGGGGCAACCGGCACTCGGGGCGCTCGGAACGCTCGCGGCACTCAGGGCAGAGGGAAATCCGGAGCACGGGGGGCGGAAGTGGCGGTTTTCGGCCGACGAGGTGAGCGTCGCCGACAGGCGGGACAATGGGCCCATGGAGCTTGAACAGGCACTGCACGCCGCCCGGGCCCTGGTGCTCGCCGATCTCATGGCGGACGAGGTCGCCGACGCCGGCATCGTCTCGCTGGTCGAGGACGCGGTCGCGCACCGGCGGTGGTGGGTGGAACAGTGGCCTGACGGGGCGGAATTCGTGGCCGGGCTGATCGCCCAGGACGTCCAGGACGCACTGCTGGAGCGGTACGGCCGCTGGCCGCTGTGCCCGGTGTGCACGGAGGGCGGTGACCCGCACGCCCTCGACGTGGAGCCGGAGCTGGGTCCCGACCCGCGCTGGGTCTGCCCGAAGACGTCGGTGGCGGTCGCCAAGGTCGGCGCCCTCGGAGCGCCCTCGGGAGGCTGAGCGCCGGAATGACGGTCTACATCGACCCGCCGACCTGGCCGGGCCACGGCCGTATGTGGTCCCACCTGGTCAGCGACGTCTCCTTCGAGGAACTGCACGCCTTCGCCGCCCGCATAGGCGCGCCACCGCGGGCCTTCGAACGGGACCACTACGACCTGCCGGCGGAACGGTACGCCGACGCCGTACGGGCCGGGGCCGTCGAGGTCGGCAGCAAGGAACTGGTCCGCCGCCTGACCGCGTCCGGCCTCCGCCGTCCCAAACACCGCCCCCCGTCAGGCGCGCCAGGCCACCGCGGTCACTGAGATCATCACAGCCGCCGCAGCCACCACAGCCACTGAAGTCGCCACAACCACCGACCCCACCGTCACCACCACAGCAGCACAGCAGCACAACCCCTGAGCCACCTTCCGAGTCGTACGTCGTATGAACAGACGTTGCAAGGCTGATTGGGCGCGGCGCGTGTCGGCGGCCGGCGCCGCACTGGCCCTGGCCGGTGGCGGGCTCGTGGTGGCGGCCGGTGGAACGGCGTCGGCGGCCCCGGGGAACCCGGCGGACGGCGACGGCGTACGGCTGTTGGTGATGCACGCGCCCACGTCGTACTACCTTCCGCTGCCCGGGGACGGCCAGCGGGTACCGGACTTCTCCATCGCCCTCGCGGCGGGCGGTTCCCACCAGGGCGAGGAGAAGAAGGTCAAGGGCGTCAAGGCGCGGTTCGACCTCTCCTCGCTCAAGGGCAAGGCCGAGGTGCAGCCCACGGAGAAGTGTTCCTGGGGGAAGGGCGGTGCCGCCTCTTTGGAGGTGATGTGCCCGCTCGGCGACTTCTACCAGCGCACCGAGTTCGCGCCGTTCGTCCTGCGCCCCGCGGCCAAGGCCGCGGCCGGTGACGAGGGCACCGTGAAGATGACCCTCACCAGCTCGAACGCGGCGACGGTCGAGCACTCCACCCGTGTGGTGATGGGCGCGCTCAAGCTCTCCGTACGGCCGGAGAAGGCGCGCGAGCAGCTTCCCCCGGGAGCGAAGGTGCCGCTGTCGCCGGCGTTCGTGAACAAGAGCGCCGTCCCGGTACGCGAGGGTGTGACGCTGTCCGTCTACACGGATTCCGGCGTCTTCGCCGCCCGGCACAGCAACTGCCGCTACAACAAGGCCACCGGGCCCACCCATGCCGAATGCGACTTCCCCGGCCCGCTGAAGCCGGGTGCCGCCTTCGAGGTCGACGACCCGTTCGTGGCGACGCTGCACAAGGCCACGATGTCCGGGCACATCGGTTACAGCGTGCGTCCGCTGGGGAACCAGCCCGAGTACGGCGGTCTGCCCGAATCCGCCCCGCGTGGGGAGGGCCCGGCGCTGGGCCTGAAGGCCGTGCGGGACAGCGGCTTCAGCGAGAACGCAGCCGCGGAACTGCACCTGCGTACGACGCAGACGGCCGACTGGCGGGCGGTCGGGTTCACCATCAAGGGCAAGGTCGGCCAGGTGGTGCAGGTAAAGATGCCCTTCCCGCAGAACCACGGGCCCGGCGACGAGGACGTCCGTATGGGCCCGATGCGGGTGACCCTGCCGGAGGGCGTCAGTGTGGTGCCGCTGGACGAGAACGACCAGGAAGAGGCGCTGTACTGCACGCCTGACAAGACCGCCGGCGGAAAGGCGCGGAAGGCCCAGGAGGTGCAGAAAAAGGCGCAGAAAGCCGTCTGCCCCTATGGGCCGGACGGTTTCGGCACCATCCTCCAGGCCCGCATCGACAAGCGCGTCGCCGGCGCCCGGGGCACCGTCACCGCCCCGACCGATCCGGCCGGTGACCCGCAGCAGGAGAACAACACCGCGCCCGTCCTGGTGAAGTACACCGGCGGTAACGGGAAGGGGAGCGGGGGCCGGAAGCCCACGCCGTCGGACGACGACAAGTCCACCGGCGGGGGTGCTGATTCCGGTTCTGCTGCGGGTTCCGGCGGAGAGGGCGGTGCCGCCGCCGGTGGTTCGGGCTCCGGAGGCACGGACGGCACCGGTACGGACACCGCCGGCGCGCTGGCCGGTACGGGGGCCGCGGGTATCGCCCCGATAGCCGGTGGCGCCGCCGCTTCGCTGATCGGCGGCACGTCCCTGGTGGTGGCGACGCGCCGCCGCCGTACCACCCGCGCGACCGCGCACTGAGCGCACCAAGCGCACTGAGGGACGCGACAAGAAGCCGAGGGCCCGACGGTGTTCGTCGGGCCCTCGGCGCGATCGGCGCGTCACACGAGTTAGGCGTCCGCCCTGACGCGGTCGGGGTCCGGCGCGGCGGCCGAGGCCGTGGCCGAGGCCGAGGAGGCCACCACCCGGGACCCGGCACCCGTACGCTGCAGCCGGAAGGCGATCACCGTGGTGAGGACGGCCGCCGCCGCCAGCCCCGCGGCCGTCCAGGCGACGGCCGGGTAGCCCCAGCCCGCGCTGATGACCAGGCCCCCGAGCCAGGGGCCGAGCGTGTTGCCCAGGTTGAAGGCGGAGGTGGTGGTCGCACCGGCCAGGGTCGGCGCGGCCGTCGCCACATTGAACATCCGGGCGTTGAGCGCGGGCGCGGTGGCGAACGCCGTGACGCCGAGCAGCAGCGCCAGCGCGATGGCGGCGACCGGGCTGTGCGCGGTCAGCGCCAGGGCGGCCAGGACGACCGTGGAGGCGCCGATGCCGCCGAAGATCATGCCGAACAGGTTCGCGTCCGCCTTGCGGCCACCTATGTACGTACCGATCAGCGCGCCGACACCGAAGAGGGCGAGCACGGTCGGCACCCAGCTCTCGTCCAGCCCGGCGGTGTCCGTCAGCAGCGGCGAGAGGTAGGAGAACAGCGCGAAGACCGCGCCACCGTTCAGGGCGGTCGCGACCAGCGCCAGCCACACCTGCTTGTCCCGGTAGATGCTCAGCTCGCGGCGCAACTGCGGCCGGTCCTCACCGGTCGGTACGGCCGTACGCGGCACCAGCGCGGCCACGCCGGCCAGACCGACGGCCGCGAGGGCGGCCACGGCCCAGAAGGCCGCGCGCCAGCCCGCGTGCTGTCCCAGCAGCGCGCCGGCCGGCACGCCCGCGATGTTCGCGATGCTCAGTCCGCCGACCATGACGGCCATCGCGCGGGCGCGCGCGGTGACGGGCACCAGGGACACCGCGACCGCCGCGCCGACGGCCCAGAAGCCCGCGCAGGCCAGCGCGCTCACGACCCGCGAGGCGAACAGCACGCCGTACGTGGGGGCCAGCGCGCCCGCGATCTGCCCGGCGCCGAACACGGCGAGCAGTGCGATCAGGGTCGTACGGCGGGGCAGCCGCAGCGTCGCCGCGGCGAGTACGGGAGCGCCGACCACCATGCCGACCGCGAAAGCCGAAACCAGCAGACCGGCCTGGGGGATGGAGACGCCCATGTCCCGGGCCAGGGGTTGCAGGATCCCGGACAGCATGAATTCGCTGGTTCCCAGAGCGAATACGGAAAGGCCGAGAACGTAGACGGCCAGGGGCATGCGGGCACGTTCGGAATGGTCAGGCATGTTCCACATGAACACTCCGTACAGCGGGGGCATTCCCGTTCGCGAGGACGGTGATCGGCTGTGGCCCGCTGGTACGGCTGCTGAATAATTTTGTACCCAGCGATCCATAACGCTGCTAGCTTGATCTCCGACGGGTGGTCCACCGCGGCGCCGCCGCTCGAACGTATGGGGAGAGGTCAGCATGGCTGGAACGAACGAGACGTCCGGGCGGGCAGGGACGACAGGGGCGCCCGGGCAGGCAGGGGCGTCCGGGACGACGGCGAAGGCCCGGACGACGCGCGAGGTCGTGGACGCGTACATGAGCGCGCTGGCCAACGGCGCGATCGAAGAGGCCGTGGGCCTGTTCGCGGAGACGGTGGACTGGTGCATCCCGGGGGACCTGAACATTCCCTGGATCGGCCCGCTGACGTCCCGCGCCCAGGTCGCCAAGTTCTTCGAGATCCACCCGATCTACCTGGACAGCGAGGAATTCGTCGCCGAGCGCGTGCTGACCGACGGCGCGGACGCGGTCCTGCTGGGCCGCCTCAGGAGCCGCCTGAAGACCAACGACGCGCTGATGAAGAGCTGGTTCGTGATCCATCTGACGGTGCGCGACGGGGAGATCGTCCGCTACCGCCTCTACGAGGACAGCCTGGCCATCTCCCGCGCCTGGTCCGCCCCCTGACCTGACAGTCCGGCGCCGCCGCCCGGCTCAAGCCGCCGCCCGGCTCAACCGGTCAGCAGATCCAGTTCGGTGGCCAGGTTGCGCCGAGCGGTGTGCTCCCACTGCTCGTACCCCACAGGCGTCCTGAACAGGCGCTCAAGGGCGAGCAGTTGCCGCAGCACCGCGGCGCGCCCTTCCCGGAAGTCCGCGTCGGGCACGAATCCGTACTCCTCGCGTACGGCCGCCGCATAGGCCGCGTACCGCTCGGGCGAGCCGGCCAGCACGGCGAGGTCCGCGTCGCACAGCACCTCGCCGTTGCGGTCCCCGGGCGCCGGGTCATGGGTGGCGGTAAGGCGTACCAGCCGGGCGACCTCGGCCGTCTGGGCGTCGGAGGCGCCGAGTTCGGGCAGCGCGCGCTCGGCGAGGGCCGCGCTGCGCTCCTCGTTCTCCGAGCGGTCGGGCCGGTAGACGGCGTCGTGGAACCAGGCGGCGAGGCGAACGACGTTCAAGTCGTCTGCGTGCTCGGCCAGTTCGTCGATGCGGTCCAGTGCGGCGGTCAGGTGCTCGGTGGTGTGGTAGCGGCGCTGCGGCTCGGCCCAGCGGGCGAGCAGGTTGTCCGCGTACGGCGCCGGGTCGGGACCGTCCGGCCCGCGTACGCCGATCACGGCCAGGGCCCAGCGCTGCCGCAGATCGGGGGCGGGGCCGGCAGACAGGTGATCCGCACGGGACACGGGGCTCATAGGGCCCATTGTGCACGGCGTACGGCCGGGGTGTGCGCCGTACCGGAGTGCGGGAGCGACGGGGCGGTGCCGCGCGGAAAAGCCCGCGTCAAAGGGCGCTTTTCGGTCGGGTACCGACCGTCACCCCCTTCCGCGGCGCACCACCCCTTACGCTGGTTATTGGACTAGACCTGTCGCCGTCGAAGGAAAGAGGTCACATGAGCAAGCGCGCACTCCTGGAGGTGATCGCGCTCCACGCCCAGGACGCGGTCGCCGCCCAGGCCGGGGGAGCGGACCGTCTCGAACTGGTCTCCGACATCGCGGCCGACGGGCTCTCGCCGTCGCTCGCGACCTTCGCGGAGGTCAGGGCGGCCGTCGACCTCCCGCTGCGGGTGATGCTGCGCTCCTGCGCGGGCTTCGCCGCGGGCGACGTGGAGGCCCTGTGCGCGACGGCGGCGGCGCTGCGGGCGGAGGGAGCCGAGGAGTTCGTCCTGGGCTTCCTGGATGCCCAGGGCCGCCCGGACCTCGCGGCCGTACGGGCGCTGACCGAGGTGATCGACGGCTGCCCGTGGACCTTCCACCGCGCCATCGACCAGTCCGCCGACCGTGACGCGCTGCGCAAGGAACTGGTGGGCGTGCCCGGCCTGGACACCTATCTGACGGCCGGATCGGCGCAGGGTGTCCAGGACGGTCTGCCGACCCTGCTCGCCGAGCACGCCGCCGCGACGGCGGGCGAGCCGGGATACGAGCCGCGCATGCTGGTCGGCGGCGGCCTCGGGCTGGAGCATGTGCCCGTCCTGCGCGCGGCGGGCGTCGACGCCTTCCACATCGGGGGTGCGGCCCGGCCGTCCGGCTGGACCGCCCCGGTGGACGCCTCGGCCGTACGGGCGTGGCGCGTGGCCCTGGACGGTGAGGTGGCCGCCGCATAACGCGCAAGGGGCGCGGGTGGCCGCGGCCGTATGAGGGGCAGTGGATCGCGGGCGCTTCAGGAAACGGCCGGGGCCCGCTCCGTCTCCTTGGACGCCCCCGGTGCGGCGGTTGCTGTGGTTGCGGCGGTGCCCGCCGTGCCCCCGTCCGGGCCGCGTACGGCGCTCCCCGCACCCGTACCCGTACTCGCACCCGTACTCCCGCTCCCCGCCGCCACCGTGCCCGCCTTCGCGCCTTCGCGCGTCGTCACGGCGATCAGGGCGAAGGCCAGCACGTCCAGGACCGTGGAGACGAGCGGGAACCACCGGTCGCCGAGCGTGGTCACGGCGAGGCTGCCGACGCCGCCGGCCGCGGCCATGCCCAGGTAGAGGGCGCTGCTGTTGAGGGACATCAGCAGCGGTGCGTTGCGCGGGTCCAGGGACGCCAGCCGGTGCGGCAGGGCGACGGACAGGGCCCAGCCGGCGAGCGGCGCGGCCACGGCGTAGACCAGGGCGCCGGGCATGGTCTGCCCCAGCCAGGGCAGGGCGAGGAAGCAGAGCGAGGCGCCCGCGCTGCCGGCCAGCAGCACGGCCCGCGCGCCGAGCCGGTCCACGGCCCGGCCGCCCAGCCAGCTTCCCGCCACCGACCCCAGCCCGGTCGCCAGCATGATCACGCTGAGCCGGCCGGCGTCGCCGCCGGTCGCGGGGGCCACCGCCGTACCGAGGTAGATGTACACGGAGTTGAAGGCCAGCAGGCACAGGAACGTGGTGGCGGTACCGGCCACCACGCGGCGGTCGCGCAGCGGCGCGATCCGTTCGCGCAGGCCGGGTCCGCCGGCCGGGGCCGGCAGGCCGTGCATCAGCAGGGCCAGACCGATCAGGGCCACCAGGCCGAGGCCGGAGACGAGCCACATGGTCAGCCGCCAGTCGGTGCGGCCTATGTACGTACCGAGCGGGACGCCCAGGGCGGTGGCGACGGTCATCCCGCCCATGACGGTGGCCAGCGCGCGGCCCCGCCGTTCGGGCGGCACGATCGCGGTGGCCACGGCGTTGGCGGTGGGGGTGTAGAGGGCGGCGCCGGCCGCGGCCAGGACACGGCTGATCAGCAGGGCCGTGTAGTTGGGGGCGAGGGCGGTGAGCACGTTGGCGGCGGTGAAGACCGTCAGTGCGGTGAGCAGTACGGGCCGGCGCCGCCGGCGGGCGGTCAGCGCGGCCAGCGGCGGCGCCAGGACGGCGTAGGCCAGGCCGAAGACGGTGACCATCTGGCCGGCCGCGGCGACGGAGACGTCCAGGTCGCGGGCGACGAGGCCGAGGATTCCGGCCGTGACCATGATGTCGGTGCCCATGGCGAAGGTGCCGAGAGCGAGCAGGAGCAAGCGGAGACGCACGGGTGTCCTTCCCGGTACGAACACGGTCCGAGGACGGGTAAGTTTGATGTGCGTCAAACGATAACGATTGTTGGATGACTGTCAAACAGTTTTGTTCGGGGGAGAGAAGCAGGAGGTGGTCGAGGTGACCGAGGAATGGCTGCCGCAGCCGGACGCGCAGGACATCGAGCTGGTGAAGGTGCTGCACGCGCTCGGCGACCCGACGCGGCTGCATCTGCTGCGGATCTACGCGACCGGTGCGGAGTTCGACTGCACCTTGAAGGGACTCGGCGTCGAGCACCTGCACAAGTCGACCGTCTCCCACCACATGCGCCTCATGCGCGAGGCCGGACTCACCTCGACGCGGGTGGCCGGACGCAAGCGCTACGTACGGCTGCGCCGCGAGGACCTCGACGCCCGCTTCCCCGGGCTCCTGGACGCCTTGCTGGAGAAGACGGATTCCTGACGCGGAACGCCCGGGGAACGGGGACCGTCCCCGATCGAGGAACGGGGATCGCACCCGCTCAGGGAACAGGGACCGCCCCGAGAGTTCCAGGAGCCACCCAGGTACCCCGGTACCGCGGTCCCTCAACTCCCGCAACTCCCGCCAAGAAGGCGGCCCCTCGGCCCCGCAGCCCTCTTACGGCCGCGCCAGCCGCTCCGGCAGCTCCGCCGCGTGCACGATCGTCAGACCGGAGACGGCCCGGGTCAGGCACACGTACAGCCGCCGCAGGCCCGTACGCTCGTCGGGTTCGCCGTCGACGATCGCGGCGGGCTCGTCCAGCACCACGTGGTCGTACTCCAGGCCCTTGGCGAGCGTGGCGGGCACCAGCGTCAGCCGGGAGGCGGCCGAGGTCTCCTCGCCCGGCGCCAGACACGTGAGCCCGGCCGCCTCCAGCTCCGCCCGCAGTGCCGGAATCCGGGCGTCGGCCGCGATCAGACCGACCGATCCCTCCTTGGTCAGCGCCGCGCGGCAGGCGGCGAGCACGGCCGCGTCCAGGGTGTCCACCGGGACCGTACGGATCTCGAAGTCACCCGCGGACTCGCGGATGGAGGTGGCCTCGGACAGGTCCGGGGCGATGGCCGGCAGCAGCCGGGAGGCGTACGCGATGACCTCGCGCGGCACGCGGAAGCCCTGCGTCAGCTCCTCGACGGCCGAACCCGGCTTTCCCATATGGGCCAGTGCCTCCTCCCAGGTGTCCGTCGCCCATGGGGTCGTGCCCTGGGCGATGTCCCCGAGGACCGTCGCCGAGCCCGTCGTACAGCGCCGGCCGACCGCGCGGTACTGCATCGGTGAGAGGTCCTGTGCCTCGTCCAGCACCACATGACCAAGAGAAGGCGTGCGAGTGATCAGATCCGTTGCCTCATCGATCAGAACCGCGTCCGCAGCCGACCACTTGGCGCTCTTCACACTCCGGGGCGGCTTTTCCCACAGGATCGCCTTCTGCTCCTCGGGCGTGAGCACTCCCTCGGCGTGCTCGGCCAGGAACGCGGCGTCGCCCAGCAGCCGCAGCACCAGCTTGGCCGGGTCGACGGGCGGCCAGTGCGCCTTGACGACGGCCTTGACCGCGGGGTTACGGGCCACCGCGTCCTGCACCCGGTCGTCCGGGGCCTCGCCCGCCTGCTCCATCCGTACCAGGACGGCGTGCGCGATCCGCTGGGGCAGGGCCTCCCGGGCCGCGCCGTAACGGATGCCGCGGTCCAGCAACTCCTGGATGATCTCCTGGATCTCGTACGCGGGGACCCGCCAGCGACGGGAGCCGCGGACCACGACACAGGGCTCCTGCGGCAGCGAGACGTGCGAGTACAGCGCCCGCCGCAGCACCGTCGCCAGCCGCGCGTCGCCCTTGACGGTCGCGGCGGCGGCGCCGTCCGTGCCGCGCACCTCGACGTGGGCCACGAGATCGTCGACCGTGGCCTGCCCGACCTCCAGCTCGCCGAGCGCCGGGAGGACCTGCTCGATGTAGTGGAGGAAGGAGCGGTTCGGGCCGATGACCAGGGTTCCGGAGCGGGCCAGCCGCTCGCGGTGCGCGTACAGGAGGTAGGCGACCCGGTGCAGGCCCACCGCCGTCTTCCCCGTGCCGGGCGCTCCCTGGACGCAGACCGTGCCGCCGATCCCGGCGCGTACGATCTCGTCCTGCTCGGGCTGGATCGTGGCGACGATGTCCCGCATCGGTCCCACGCGCGGACGCTCGATCTCCGACTGGAGCAGCTTGCTGGTCCGCTCGGCCTCCGCCGGGTCGGTCAGGTGCTCGTCCTCGTACGCGGTCAGCCGGCCGCCCGTGTAGCCGAAGCGGCGGCGCAGGCGCAGGCCCATCGGGTCCTTCTTGGAGGCCCGGTAGAACGGCTGGGAGACCGGTGCGCGCCAGTCGATGACCATCGGGTCGCCGTCGGCGTCGTGGACGTGCCGGCGGCCGATGTAGAAGTTCTCGCCCTCGGCCCCCTCGGACAGGTCGGTGCCGGGGGCGTGGAGGTAGTCCAGGCGGCCGAAGAAGAGGGGCGTGTCGGCCAGGTCGGCGAGAGCCGCGATCCGGGCGTCGATCTCTCCCTGGAGGACTTCGGCGTTGACCCAGTTGGCGGTGACGTCGGCGATGTTCAGGGACTCGGCGTCCGCGCGCATGGCCCGCAGGGCGGCCCGCGAGGCGGCGAGGTGGGCGCGTTCGCGCTCCAAGGGGTCGTTGGCGTCGGTGTGTTCGGGAGCGTGCGAGGGCACGGTGTTGCCTCCGGCGGTGCGGTGGCGCGCATATGGAACGGGCGTGCGCGCGAGTGCGTTTCGGGTACGGATGCAGGTACGGGTACGGCGGGTACGTATGGGTACTGCGAGTGGTGCGAGCTGCGGCGCAGGGGCGCGCGGGGCGCGTACTGCGCGGGTCCGGCCGGTTTCCGTGCGGTCGGTGGCACTCCTGGGCGGGAGGCGGCAGACCGGCGATTGTAGCCAGCGGGTTTTTCCGGCGCCAACGTATTTCTGCGGCGGGCGGGCGGGCGGGCATGTGGCCGTGGGCCCGCGGCCGTGGCCTCGTGCCCGTGGTCCTGCGGCCGTGGTCCGCAGCCATGGTTCCCTGCCCGCCCGCCGGGAGCGATCCCGTAAGGGGCGCCGACGTCCCACCGTCCATCTCCCGTAGGGGTTACCGGGGACCGGAGTCTGACTTCCGGCGTACGCGGGATAAACCCGTGGGCCGATGTGCGGCCCCCGCCGGAAAACCATGATGGAGACATGAGCACCGCGACCTTCACCCCAGGCCCCGCCCACACGTCCGCCCACACGCCGCAGGGCACCACCGCCACCGGACCCGGCACCGCCGCCCGCGACACCGACGAGAACCGCCATGTGATCGGCAACGTCCTGCGCGCGGTCAAGGTCTTCGCCGCTGCCGCCATCGGCGTCGTACTCCTCGGCGAGTACGCGGAAGAGCCCCGCACCCACGCCGCCTGACCCACCCCAGGCCCACCGGCGGCACCGACCAGCACTGCCCCCCGGGCCCGCTGCCCTTCGGACCGCCGGCATCCGCGTACCGTCACCACTCCCGTACCGCCATCACCCCCGAGCCGCCGACACTCCGCGCCAAAAAAGGCCTGAGCGACCACCAACCGACATCCAGACGACCTGAAAAGGCGTTCGAACAGTCGTCTTCGTTCCACTAGCGTCACCGCGTACACACTGCGCGCGCCCGGCGACTCGCGCGCGCCCGGCGACGAGGAGGATCGACGGGTGTCTGCCGCCGACGGGACACGACCGCGACCGCGGGCGTGGATCCGGCGCGGCACACGCCACCGCCGCGAGGTACGCCAACTAATTGCGGCGGCCCTGCTGCTCGCCCTGTCACTCACCGCCTTCGCGGTGGTCTGCCGGCTCGTACCGCTGCCGATGGCCGACATCGTGGTCTACCGCGCCGAGGGCGTGGCAGCCGCCACCGGCGGCGACCTGTACGGCTTCACCGTCACCAAGTGGCACCTCCCCGCCACCTACCCGCCCTTCGCGGCGCTCGTCTTCCTCCCCACGACCTGGCTCACGGTCGGCGCCCTCAAAGCAGCCTCCGTCGTCGCCAACACAGCGCTGCTTGCCCTGCTGATCCACCTCTCCTACAAGGTCGCGCACCACAGACCGGGACGGCCCGGCCCACGTACGGGATCACCACGCCAGGCCCGGACGCAGCGGATACCCCGGACGCCCCGGACGCCCCGGACGCTGTCCATGGTGCTCGCCGCCACCGCCCTCGGCCTGTGGCTGGAACCCGTCTTCCAGACCTTCGCCTTCGGGCAGGTCAACCTCGCGCTGGCATGTCTGGTCCTGTGGGACTTCTCCCGGCCCGACGGTGCCCGCTTCAAGGGCCTGGCGATCGGCATCGCGGCCGGCATCAAGCTCACCCCCGCCCTCTTCGCCGTCTACCTCCTGATCACCGGCCGAATACGGGCCGCCTTCACGGCGCTCGCCGGTTTCCTCCTCTCCGTGTTGCTCGGCCTGCTCGTCCTGCCGGACGCCAGCGTGGAGTTCTGGACCCGCCGGATGTTCGAGACCGGGCGGATCGGCAAGGTGTGGATCGTCGACAACCAGTCCCTTCAAGGGGCGCTGGCCCGCCTCCTGCACACCCCCGCGCCCGGCGCCGTCTGGCCGGCCGTGGCCCTGCTCACCGCCGTCGCGGGCCTGATCGTGGCCCGCGAGGTCCACCGGCGGCGCGGCCTGGACTCCTGGGGCCTGCTCTGCACGGCCGTCACCGCCGTGCTCGTCTCGCCCATCAGTTGGTCCCACCACTGGGTGTGGTGCGTACCGCTGCTGGTGACGCTCGGCGCGTACACCCGGCGCGTACGGTGGCGGCGCGCGCTCCTGGTGGCCGTGGCCGTCGCCTTCACCGCACGCTCCATGTGGATCCTGCCGCACCTCGGCTTCCGGGCCCTGCACCTGCCCTGGTGGCAGCAGCCGCTCGCCTCCCCGTACGTGGTGCTGGGGCCGGCGGTGCTGGCGGCGGTGGCCTGGTGGACCTGGCGCCGCCCGGTCCGGACGGTACGGCCGGCCACCTCGCCCGCACGGCGGGTCCCGGAATCCGCGGTGCCCCGCCCCGTACCCCGTCCCCGCCCGGACCACGAGCTGAGTACGTGATCACGCGGCGTCTGAGTACCCGCCACCATGACCGCCCCGCCCCGCGCCGCCCACACTTCCCCCATGACCGACTCCACCATGACCGACTCCACCATGACCGGCTCCGCAGCTTCCGCCCCTCCCGGCCCCGACCCCAACCCCAGCCCTTTCGCGCTCTCCACAAAAGCCGTCCGCGTCTTCGCCGGAATCGGCCTCCTGTTCCTCCTCTTCGCCTGCGGGATCTTCATCATCGTCGTTCTGCACCAGTCGTACAGCGGCGGAGCGTCCCGGGCGCTGATCGAGCAGGGCCAATGGGCCATGAGCCTGTCCTTCTTCGCGGGACTCATAGGGCTCTGCCTGCCGGAAGTCTGCCTGAGCCACCGCGCGCGGGTCGTGGCCGTATGGAGCGAGTACGGTCTGGCACTGGCCGGCCCGATCCTGGCCGCCGGCGACTTCTCCTGAGCCCCGCCAGAACCAGCCCCCTCCCTCAGACGTCCTCGCCCGCCGTCAGCAGCTCGTCCGCGTCCACGATCCGGTACGCGTACCCCTGCTCGGCCAGGAAGCGCTGGCGGTGCGCCGCGAAGTCCTGGTCGATGGTGTCGCGGGCGACGACCGAGTAGAAGCGCGCCTCGTGCCCGTCCGCCTTGGGACGCAGCACCCGGCCCAGCCGCTGCGCCTCCTCCTGCCGCGAACCGAAGGTGCCGGACACCTGGATCGCCACCGTCGCCTCGGGCAGGTCGATCGAGAAGTTGGCGACCTTGGAGACGACCAGGACGGAGATCTCCCCCTGCCGGAAGGCGTCGAAGAGCTTCTCGCGCTGCGCGTTGGTGGTCTCGCCCTTGATCACCGGAGCGTCCAGGTGTTCGCCCAGTTCGTCGAGCTGGTCGATGTACTGCCCGATGACCAGCGTCTGCTCGCCCTCGTGCTTACGGACCAGCGCCTCGGTCACCCGCTGCTTGCTGGCCGTCGTCGCGCAGAACCGGTACTTCTCCTCGGCCTCGGCCGTCGCGTACGCCAGCCGCTCGCTTTCGGTCAGGTTGACCCGTACCTCCACACAGTCCGCGGGCGCGATGTAGCCCTGCGCCTCGATCTCCTTCCAGGGCGCGTCGAACCGCTTCGGGCCGATGAGCGAGAAGACGTCGGACTCCCGGCCGTCCTCCCGTACGAGCGTCGCCGTCAGCCCCAGCCTGCGGCGCGCCTGGAGGTCCGCGGTGAACTTGAAGACCGGCGCGGGCAGCAGGTGCACCTCGTCGTACACCACCAGGCCCCAGTCGCGGGAGTCGAACAGCTCCAGGTGCGGGTAGACGCCCTTCCGCTTGGTCGTCAGCACCTGGTACGTGGCGATGGTGACCGGCCGGATCTCCTTCCTCGTACCGCTGTACTCGCCGATCTCGTCCTCGGTCAGCGAGGTCCGCCTGACCAGCTCGTGCTTCCACTGCCGCGCGGAGACGGTATTGGTGACCAGGATCAGCGTCGTCGCCTTGGCCTGCGCCATCGCACCCGCGCCGACCAGCGTCTTCCCGGCGCCGCACGGCAGTACGACCACCCCCGACCCGCCGTGCCAGAAGCCCTCGACGGCCTGCTGCTGGTACGGCCGCAGCGCCCAGCCGTCCTCCGCCAGCTCGATCGGGTGCGCCTCGCCGTCCACGTAACCGGCCAGGTCCTCGGCCGGCCAGCCCAGCTTGAGCAGCGTCTGCTTGATCTGCCCGCGCTCGGAGGGGTGCACCACGACCGTGTCCGGGTCCAGCCGCGCCCCCACCAGCGGCTGTACCTTCTTGGACCGCAGCACCTCCTCCAGGACCGGCCGGTCCGTGGAGGTCAGCACCAGACCGTGCGCGGGGTGCTTGGTGAGGGTCAGCCGCCCGTACCGCGCCATCGTCTCCGCGATGTCCACCAGCAGCGCGTGCGGTACGGGATACCGCGAGAACTCCACCAGCGCGTCCACGACCTGCTCGGCGTCGTGCCCGGCGGCCCGCGCGTTCCACAGCCCCAGCGGCGTCACCCGGTAGGTGTGGATGTGCTCGGGCGCCCGCTCCAGCTCCGCGAACGGCGCGATCGCCCGGCGGCACGCGTCCGCCTGCTCGTGATCCACCTCCAGCAGCAGCGTCTTGTCGCTCTGGACAATGAGAGGTCCGTTCACGCGCCTCGCCCTTTCCGCTCAACGATCGGCCGGCACGGCCAAACCTCCAGTGTGCCGCATCGGCGCGAAGGGCCGAGGTGTGACGGAGGGCTGCCAGGGAGGAGAGGGCGTCCGGCCGGTCAGACGTCCTGGCGCCGGGCCGGATTTTCGTCCTGGGCTTCCAGGTGGGTGAGCTGGGTGGCCATGGTGGCGCAGAGATCGGTCAGGAGTGCTGTGAGCTGCTCCAGGAGTTCGGACGGGTAGCGGGACAGGGTGGCGTCCACTCGGACGGCGAGCGGGCCGAAGAACTCATCGGCGCGTTCCTGGGTGTGGGGGCCGCTGCGGAGGGTGACGACGCGACGGTCGGCGTTCTCGCGGGTGCGGATGACGTGGCCGGCCCGTTCCAGGCGGTTCAGGAGGGCGGTCGTGGCGCCCGAGGACAGGGAGATGCGCTCGCTGAGGCGGGCCGGGGAGAGCGGGGTGCCCCGTTCCTCGGCGTTGGTGATCTCCACCAGCGCCGCCGCGTCCGTGGGGTGGAGGCCCAGCCAGGCGGCGAAGCGGCGGCTGAACTCCCTGTGCTGGCCGCCGTAGGCCCGCAGCCCTTCCAGCAGCCGCTCGCGCTCCGCCGCGACATCGCGGGGCGTCGATTCCTGCGCCAAGGCCCGCACCTTCTCTCTCGTGATCCCTCTCGTGCCGTCGTCCGGACCGCGGCATCGCGGCATCGCGGCTTCTTTGACAACTTACCGGGCCCGTGTTTACCTTCACCGTCAAATTACTTCACGGTGGAGGTATGTGATGCGTGATCCTTCCCCCCGACGCCGGTGGCTCGGGCTGATAGCCATTGCCCTGGGCGTGGCGCTGATCGTGGTGGACACCACGATCGTCAACGTGATCGTCCCCTCGGTCATCGAGGACCTGGGCGCCAACTCCGCGCAGGCGCAATGGATCCAGGAGTCGTACGCCATCGTCTTCGCGGCGCTGCTCCTGCTGACCGGGCGGCTGGCCGACATCCTCGGTGCCCGCCGGGTCTTCGTCGTGGGCGTCGTGGTCTTCGGCGCCACCAGTGTCCTGGCCGGCCTCGCGCCCGACAGCGGTCTGCTGATCGTGGCCCGCTTCCTGCAGGGCGTGGGCGCGGCCATGCTGCTGCCGACGTCGCTGGCGCTGCTGAACGCCACCTTCACCGGCAGGGCGCGCGGTCAGGCGTTCGCCGTATGGGGATCGACCATCGGTGCCGCCGCGGCCCTCGGCCCGCTGCTGGGCGGCTGGCTCGCCGAACACGTCTCCTGGCGCTGGGCGTTCGGCATCAACGTGCCTCTGAGCGCGCTGGTCGCGGCGGGGGTGCTGCTGTACATGGCGCCTTCGCCGCGCCGCGAGGGGCGCGTGGACGTGGCCGGGGCGGTGCTGTCCGTCCTGGGGCTGGGCCTGCTCGCCTTCGGTCTCGTCGAAGGGCGTACGTATGGATGGGTGGTCGGTGTCCGCGCGCTGGATGTCGCGGGGTTCACTTGGGACGGCGGGCCGTCGCCCGTGCTGGTCGCCCTGGTACTGGCGGCCGTCGCGCTGGCCGTGTTCGTCCGCCGTCAGTCGGTGCTCGGCCGCGGCGCCGACCCGACGCGGGTGCTGATGGACGTACGCCTGTTCCGCATCGCCTCCTTCCGTAACGGCAACATCGCCACCCTGATCATCGGCATCGGCGAGTTCGGCATCGTCGCGGTCCTCCCGCTGTGGCTCCAGTTCACCCTCGGCTACAGCGCCCTGCAGGCCGGTCTGGCCCTGGTTCCCGTGGCAATCGGCAGCTTCGTCGCCACCGGCGCCGGCTTCGGCATGGCAGCCAAGGTCACGGCGCTCGTTCAGGTCCGCATCGGCCTGGCACTGGAGGTCGCGGGCCTGGCCGGAACCGGGCTGATCGCCGCCCCGGACAGCTCCTGGTGGACCGTCTCCCTCATGCTCTTTGTGTACGGCACCGGCGTGGGCTTCGCCACCGCCCAGGTCACCAACGTCGTTCTCAACGACATCCCCGCACACAGCGCGGGCCAGGCTTCCGGCACCCAGAGCGCTGTGCGGCAGTTGGGCTCCGCGCTCGGGATCGCCGCCTTGACCACGGTCTTCTTCACGACCCTGGACAGCAGGCTGCAGAGCCGTCTTTCCGACGCCGGTCTGCCGGCGGAGCAGAGCGACCGGTTCGCGGGCGCCGTCACCGACAGCGCGGGGGCCGCCATCGAGGCGCTCGCGAGCCGTCCGCGAACCGTCCCCGTCGCGGAGGCGGCGCGTTCCGCGATGACCGACGGGGTCGCGCTCGGTGGTTATGTCGCGGCGGGATTCGTGGTGCTGGGGCTGATTGCTTCGTTCCTTGTTCCGGCGGGCCGGAGTGGTGGGACGGGGCCGGCCAGCGGTGCCGCCTCTCCCTCCACTTCCCCGGCGGATACGCAGGAGGAAGTGGTGCCGGTGCTTCCGAGAAGCGGGCAGCGGGCAGCGGGCGACGGGCAGGAGGTGTAGGAGCGGGTCAGGAGGCGGATTCGTCGGCCAGTTCGGCCACGCCGGTGATGCGGTGGAGAGGGAAGGTGCGGACCTCGTCGGCGGTGTGGTCGTAGGCGGTGACGAAGCCGCCCTCGACGCGGACCGGTGCGATCACGCGCTGGCTGGCGGCACCGTCGGCGTTGACGTAGCCGATCCAGACGGCGGTGCTGGTCAGTACGGCCGCCTGCATGGTCGCCAGGGTCTCGGCGGAGGTGGTACGCGGCAGGCCGCCGGGGGAGGTGGCGGGGGCGGGGGTGCCGGCCGGGGTGGTGGTTGTGGTTGCGGGGGAGGCGCCGGGGGTTGGTTTGCGGGTGGCGGTCGCTGCCAGGTCTCCGGCGCGGATGGCCCGTACGGCTGCCTCCAGGAGAGCGGGCTCCGGGGTGGGCGGGCCCTCGGGGACGGGGGTGGGGGCCGTACGGGGCGGGGTGCGGTAGGTGTCGGGGCGGGCGATGAGGACGTCGCCTTCCGCGGACTCGGCGGCAGGCGCGTACCCCATGGCCCGCAGCACCTCCAGCAACTGGTCCGGCGGTACCTGCGAGGCCAGCACGGTCGGCGCCAGGCGGCGCAGCCGCAGCACGATCGCCCGGCGGTCGGCCAGGATCTCCGAGAGCAGCGCCTCGTCGTCGCAGCGTACGTAGGCCGCCGCCGCGCCCACCCGGAGCCGGCCGTGCCGGCGTGCCACGTCGTCGATGAGGTAGGCGAGCGGCTGCGGGACCGGCGTACGGGAGTGGGCGGCCAGGAAGGAGCGCAGCTCGGCGGCGGACCGGCCGGCGTCCAGGGCGCGGCGTACGGAGGCGGGGGTGAAGCGGTAGACGGTCGCGCCGCCCTTGGACTCGACGTCGGCGAGTTCGCCGAGCGCCTCGGCGAGCGGGCGGTGCAGCGGGCCCGGGGCGACGGCGGTCAGGTCGGCCTGGAGCAGTACGTGGTCCAGCGGCTCGGGGAGGAGCGGGGCGAGGAGGGAGGCAGCGTGGGCTGCGGCGGTGGTGGCCTCGGTGGGGGTGGGCGGGAGCGGTTGGGTGGTGGGGGTGGCGTCGGGGCCGGTGTTCGTGGTGGGGGCCGTGGGGGGCGGGGTCGGGGGGAGTGCCAGTAGGGCGCGGGCATAGGAGGACAGGGCGCCGCGGCCTGTGACGCCGATCAACTCGGCCTCGGTCAGGGCCCATTGGGCGATCCGGGTGCGGAGGTCTTCGGGGGCGGGGCAAGGGGAGGGGGAGGTCTGGGTGCCGTTGGTGCTGGGGAGCCGGGCGGTGCCGGTGCCGGCGTGGGGGCGGGGGCCGGGGCCGCGCCGCGCAGGGGGCGTTCCCAGCGCAGGCGGGCCAGTACCGCTTCGGCCGGTACGGACGTACCCGGCGGCAGCGTCGCGAGCAGCGTCAGCGCGCGGCGGCGGATCTCGGGCGCCGCGGAGCGGTCCAGGTTGGGACCCAGCGCGGACAGCGTCCGCCCCTTCGCGTCCGCCGTGCCGACCAGGCCCGCCGTGCGGGTCGCGGTCAGCCACGCGGCGGCCAGCCGCGCCCACCGGGCCTCGGCGGGCAACTGGAGCCAGTCCTCGGCGGCCGGGGTCGGCGCGTACCGCTCGTCCGCCTCGCCGTCGGACGCCACCAGCCCCGCCGCGTAAGCCAGTTCGAGCCAGAAGGCGGCGAGCGGCTCGGTGGTGTCCAGCGCGGTCGCCGTCCGCTTCAGGTCACGTACGCTCAGCCCGCCGGCCCGCAGTACGGGCGGGCCGCCCAGGTCCCACTCCTTGAGCAGCTCCTCGACGGTGGCCAGCGCCGTGAACGCCTGGCCCGCGGCGACGCCGTCCACGAGGTGGGGAGCCCGCTCGGTGGCGGGCGCGAGGGCGGGCGGCAGCGGCTCGGGTACGCGGTGGGCCCGCCCGCCGCGCAGATGCAGCGCCACCTCGCGGGGCAGGACGACGTTGCGCGCCCCGGCGGGCAGCAGCAGGCCCCGGTCCAGCAGCCACTGGAGGTGGGCGGCGGGCCGGTCGGTGACCGCGCCGTACGGCGGCCCCCACAGCAGCCTCTCCAGGACGGCACGGGCCTCGGGCGGCGCGCCGTCCAGCAGCGCCGCCATGCGCTCACGGTCCTCGAACAGCTCCGTCAGAGCGGCTACCGCGGTCACCGGATCGTGGGTCGGCGGCAGTCCGGCGGCGGCGATGAGCTCCTGGAGGCGGCCGGGGGACATGCCGGACGTCGCCTCGGTGACGGAGGGGCCCAGGCCGGTGGGGGAGGGGTGCGCGGGACCGGGACTGAGCAGCTCACGCGCCGTACGGACCAGCCGGAGCCGGTCGTGGGCGCCCCACACCAGGGCCTGCGCCCGCAGCGTGCGCACGGCCCTGGGCAGCTCGGCGGCCACCGTCTCCTCGCCCGCGTCGCCCTGCATGAGCGCGGCGAGCGTGTCGTACGGGCACGGGTCGGGCGCGACCGCCAGCGCCTCGGCGGTCTGCAGCGCGAAACGGTCGAGGCGTTCGACGGCCCGGACGACGGAGGCGCGGGTGCCGGCGCGGGTGGCCAACTGCGTGAGGTCGCCGGGAACCGGGTTGAGCAGATCCGGCCGGGCCCGCAGCAGGTCGGCGAGCCCGCTGTCGGGACGGGTGCGGAGCTCTTCGGCGAGCGTGCGGGGCGGCGTATCACTCATCCGCTTTACGTTACCGGCCCACGGCTTTCCGTCCGTGACGGCGCGGCGTTTTCGCCTGTGGCGGTGGTGGCGCTTGTGGGCGGCGGTTCGTTGGTGGGTGGTTGTTGTGTGTGGCGCGATGCCTGCGGCGCGACCTTGTCGGTCATGTGCGGGTTGTTTGGTCTTGGACCCGGTGCGGTCGGTGGGTGGGGTGGGGCGCGGTCGCACCGGGGCCACTCCTCGGGCCGTGTGCGTGTCGGGTACGCCGTAAAAGGAAGCCTGCGTCTTGCACACGGCCCTGCGGGGAGTCCCCGATACGCCCACGCCCGGCCGTCCCCGAGCCGCCGGCCAGTCCTTTCCAACCGGTCCCAAGACCCGGTACGACAACTGCTGCGTGCCCCCTTCGGGGCACGACATCCGAAGTACGGCCACCCCGCCGGGCACGACCTCCCGTACGCCCGCCCGTGTCGTTCCCACCAGGAGCCGCCTTCGGGGCACCAACCCGCACGCAGGGCCACCTACTAACCCTCCCCCAAGGGGTGGGCGCGCTACGGACGGGAGGGGGCGGGCCGGAGGGGGTGTATGCCAAAACGTAAAGCGAAGCAGTTTTGGCATACACCCCCGCAGGCCCGACCCCGCCACCCACCACCCAGCAAGCGCAAAGCGCCCACCCCACCAAACCCTCCCGCCGAAGGCGAAACCCGCACCCGTGCAGGAGCGGAACCCCACACCGGGGTACCCAACGACTACGCTGCGCCGCCACGGGCGGAAAACCGCGCCGCCACGGGCGGAAAACCGCGGAAGAGGAGGACGGGGAACTCGTGGGCATCGAGAGCGATCAGCTCGTCTTCGACTATCTGAGCCAGGTCGGAGACCTGGCTCAACGGAGTGGGCTGCCGTCCGCCGTGCGGATGCGGCTGGTGGCCGAGCTGCGGGCGCGGATCGACGCGCAGGGGGCGGATTCGGTCTCGGGGGTGAGGCGGGTGCTGGCCCGTTTGGGTAGTCCTGAGGCGGTGGTGGCGGCAGCGGGTGGTGGGGGCAGGGGGGCGCCGTCGGCCGGGGCGGGAGCGGACGTACGGCCGGTCCGGCGGTCCGGGGCGCGTGAGCGGCTGGCGGGGCTCAGTCGCCGTAGCGGGCTCAAGGGGAGGGTGCCGGAGCCGCGGACCGGTGAGGCGCAGGCCGCGTCGCCGCCGCATCTGGCGGGGCCGGAGGAGCTGGGTGAGGGGTCCGCGTCGCTCGACTGGTGGCGGGTGGCGCCGGAGTCGTACGGGGCTGATGGGCCGTACGGGTTCATAGGGCCGGAGGGGACGGTGATCGGGGACGGGCCGGAGGAGACCGTACCGGGGTTCGTCGGGGGGATCGAGATCCCCGAGATGCGGGAGCAACTGGCTGTGGACCGGCCGTTGTCCCTGGAGAAGGAGGGGTGGGGGAGGGCGTCCGTCAGGGGGCGGTGCCGCAGGGTGGCGCTCCACGGCGCGGGCCGCGGCAGGTGGTCGCGGAGTGGCGCCGTCGGCGGCGGGGCGCGACCTTTGTGGAGGGTCAGGTGGATCGCGCGACCGGGCCGACGCCCCTGAGTCTCGTGGTGGCGGTGGGGCTGCTCGGGGTCGGCGCCGCTCTGGGGTCGTGGGTTGCCCTGGGGACGGGGTGGGTGTTGGCGTACGGGTCGCGGCGGCTGAGCCGGGCGGAGGCGAAGTTCGCGGCGGTGGGGGTGCCGGGGCTGGTGGCCGGTGGGCTGTTGGTGTGGTTGGGGGCGGCTGGAGGGGCGATGGGGGAGCCGGTCGGTGAGGGGCGGATGGGGCAGGAGTTGGTCGACGGGCTGCCGGTGGCGGTGCGGGTCGCGGCCGTCGCCTCGGCTTTGTTTTTGGTGTGGCGGATGAGGCGACGGCCGCGGTGAGGGTCAGTGTTTGGTGGTGAGTTCGGTCTTGAGCTGGGTGAGGATGCGGTCGGCCGCGGTGTAGCCGATGCCCTGGATCCACAGTTGGTCGTCCACGCGGACGGCGCGGTGGTTCTTGACGGCTTTCATGTTCTTCCACAGGGCGCCGCGGGTGACCTGGGTTTCCCTGGATTTCTCGGGGCTGCCGTAGGCGGTGTAGAAGACCGCGTCCGCGTCGGCGCGGCCGATCTCTTCGGGGCCGACCTCGGTCATCAGGCCGTCCTCGGCGTCCTTGACGACGGCGGTGGGGCCGGTGCCGATGTCGTTCAGGATGGTGCCGATGTAGCTGCGGCAGCCGTAGATGCGGGTGTCGGCGCCCTCCACGAAGCGGACGACGTTGGTGGTGAGCTTCCTGGCGGCGGCGGGGCCGCCGAGGGCGCGGGTGACCTCCTTGGCGTGGGAGTCGTACGCGGCGACGGTCTTCTTCGCCTCGGGGATCTTGCCGAGGGCGTCGGCGTGGGTGGCGAAGTTCTGCTTCCAGGGGTAGCCGGTGGTCTCGGTCATGACCGTGGGGGCGATGGCCTTGAGCTGGGCGTAGCGCGCGCCGTCGCGGACCTTGCTGGTCAGGATCAGGTCGGGCTTGAGGGCGGCGACGGCCTCCAGGTTGGGGGCGCCGATCTTGCCGACGTCCTTGATGCCGGCGAGGCGGTCCTTGGGGAGGTAGTCCAGGAAGCCGGAGTCGACGTCGGAGCGGGTGGCACCGACCGGCTTGACGCCCAGGGTGATCGCGGAGTCCAGTTCGGCGGTGTCCAGGACCACGACGCGCTGGGGGCTGTTGGGGACCCGTACGTCTCCCATGGCGGTATGGACGGTGTGGTCGCCGGGGCCGGAGGCGGGCCGTGCCCAGGTGGTCTCCGGCTGGGCCGGGCAGTCGGCGGCTGTCTTGGAGGCGCCCGAGGCCGAGGGGGTGGAGGAGCCGCAGGCGGCCAGGGTGAGGGAGGCGGTCAGGGCCGTGGCCGCGGCGAGGGCGGTGCGGCGCCGGGTGGGGGGCTTGGAGGGTGCCGAGGTGCGGGGCATGGCGGGGCCCTTTCGGGGAGGGAGGGAGATCAGCCGGCCGGGGACTGCCAGGGGCGGCCGGGGACGACCAGGGGGAGCCGGTCACCGGATCGGGGACGACGACCGATTCCAGGCCGAAGACCTCGCGGACGAGGCCGGCGGTGACGATGTCGGACGGGGGCCCTGGGCGACGATCCGGCCGGACTTCATCGCCACCAGGTGGCCGGCGTAGCGGGCGGCCTGGTTGAGGTCGTGGAGGACGGCGACGACGGTCCGGCCGCGGTCGTGGTTGAGCTGTCTTATGAGGTCCAGCACCTCGACCTGGTGGGCGATGTCCAGGTAGGTGGTCGGCTCGTCCAGGAGGAGCAGTTCGGTCTCCTGGGCCAGGGCCATCGCGATCCATACGCGCTGCCGCTGTCCGCCGGAGAGTTCGTCCACGGGGCGCTCGGCCAGACGTGCCACGCCGGTGCGTTCCATGGCCTCGGTGACCGCCCGCTCGTCCTCCTGGGACCACTGCTGCCACCAGTGCTGATGCGGCTGCCGGCCGCGGGAGACCAGGTCGGCGACGGTGATCGCCTCGGGGGCGACGGGGGTCTGCGGCAGCAGGCCGAGGGCGCGGGCGATCTTCTTGGTGGGCAGGTGCGCCAGGTCGCTGCCGTCCAGGAGTACGGCGCCGCCGCGCGGCTTGAGGAGCCGGCCCAGGGCCCGCAGCAGGGTGGACTTGCCGCAGGCGTTGGGGCCGACGACGACGGTGACCTCGCCGTCGGGGACGTCCAGGTCCAGGTTCCGTACGACCGTACGGTCCTCGTAGGCGAGGGTCAGGTCGCGGGCCGAGAGCCTGCTTGCGGTCCGCGTCGTGGCACTCCGGCCGGTCTCGGTCACGCTTTTCCTCCACCGGCACGCCGGCGCGTGCCGTGACTTCTGATGATCAGCCAGATGAGATACGGGGCCCCGACGGCCGCCGTCAGGACGCCGACCGGCAGTTCGGTCGGCGCGAAGACCCGGCGCGCCAGCAGATCGGCGGTCACCACGACGCACGCGCCCAGCAGGGCCGAGGACAGCAGCGGGATCTGTGCCGTACGGGTCAGCCGGCGGGCGATCTGCGGGGCCAGCAGCGCCACGAAGTCCACCGGGCCGGCCGCGCCGGTCGCCATCGAGGCCAGGACCACGCCCAGGGCCACCAGGCCCAGACGGGTGCGGCCCAGCCGTACGCCGAGCGCGGTGGCGGTGTCGTCGTCCAGGGCGACGGTGCGCTGGGCGCGGGCGGCCCACAGGACGGCGGGCAGCAGGGCCAGCAGCGCCCAGCCCAGCGGCGCGGCCTCGGCCCAGCCACGCCCGTTGAGCGAGCCGGTCATCCACACCTGGGCCTGCTGGGCGACCAGGTAGTCGCCCTTGGTCAGGAACAGGTGGGTCAGCGAGCGCAGCGCGATGGCGAAGCCGATGCCGATCAGGACGAAGCGGGTGGCGTGCAGGCCGCCGCGCCAGGCGAAGACGTACCCCAGGCCGGCGGCGAGCACCCCGCCCAGGACGGAGACGTAGGGCAGTGCGGCGTAGGAGGTGACGCCGAAGGTCATCGCGCCGACGGTCAGCGCGCTCGCGCCCTGGGAGATGCCGATGATGTCGGGGCTGGCGAGCGGGTTGCGGGCCACGGTCTGGATCAGCGCGCCCGCGACGCCGAAGGCCGCGCCGACCAGCAGTCCCACGGTCATACGGGGCAGCCGCAGCGTGCCGACGACCAGTTCCTGGTCCGAGGGCCGCCCCAGGAGCACGTCGAGCACGTCGGCGGGGGCGACGAAGCTCTCGCCGACGCACAGGTACGCCACGCAGGCCGCGGCGAGCGCGAGCGCCAGCAGCCCGGCCACGACGGTCGCCCTGCGGTGCAGCAGGAAGGAGCCGCGGCGGGCCCGCAGGAGGTGGTATCCCGCGGGCCGTACGGGCGGACGCGGGGCCGGGGCGGTGCTCAGGGGCGTACGGCCGCTCATGCGGGCACCGCCTTGCGGCGGACGAGGGCGACCAGGAAGGGGACGCCGATCAGGGCGGTCATCACCCCGGCCGGGACCTCCGAGGGCGGGAAGACGATCCGGCCGACGGTGTCGGAGAACAGCACGACCACCGGGCCGAGGAGGGCGGCGGCCGGCAGCAGCCAGCGGTGGTCGCCGCCGACCAGCGCGCGGGCGATGTGCGGGACGGCCAGTCCGACGAAGGCGATCGGCCCGGCGGCGGCGACGCCCGCGCCGGTGAGCACCGCCGCGCCCAGGCCGCCCACGATCCGTACGGCCGCGACCCGCTGCCCCAGGCCCCGGGCGACGTCCTCGCCGAGCGCCAGCGCGTCCAGTCCGCGTGCCACGGAGAAGACCAGGACCGTACCCAGCAGCAGGAAGGGCCAGATCTGGGCGGCGATTTCGCTGTCCCGGCCGGCCAGCGAGCCGACCTGCCAGAAGCGGAACTCGTCCAGCGCCGCGGCCTTCGTCGTCAGGATCGCCATGATCACCGAGGCCAGGAGGGCGTTGACGGCGGCGCCGGCCAGCGCCAGCTTGACCGGGGTGGCGCCGCCGCGCCCGCGCGCGGCGACGGCGTACACCACGACGGCCGCCGCCGCGGCGCCCGCGAAGGCGAACCAGACGTAGCCGGTGAGGGTGTGGACGCCGAGGAAGGACAGGGCGAGCACCACGCCCAGGGACGCGCCCTGGCTGATGCCCAGGATGCCGGGGTCGGCGATGGGGTTGCGGGTGATGCCCTGCATGACCGTGCCCGCCATGGCGAGCGCGGCGCCGACCATCAGGCCGATGAGGGTACGCGGCAGCCGCAGGAAGCGGACGACCTGCGCGGCGTCGCCGTCCCCGCCGTGCAGCAGGGCGTCGAGCACCTCGGACGGGGCGAAGTGCCGGCTGCCGACGGCCAGCGAGAAGAGCACCGCCAGCAGCAGGGCCAGGGCCGCCGCCACCGTCCAGCCCAGGCGGCGGCCACGCGTCCGCGTCTTCATGCCGGGTGTGCCCGACGGCTGGTCGCGGAGCCCGCGGGGGCGGCTGCGGGCCGGCTGGCCTGGACGACAGACATGGTTTCCATTTCGCGGTGTCGCAGCGGGCCGGGCGCGGTCAGGGCGCCGACCCGCAGGTTAGGTAAGGCGTGGCTAAGTGTACGACCAGGTCCGGGGCGCGTCCCGGGCACAATGGGCGGCATGGCTCCGTACCCTCTGACGGTCGGCTTCGACCTGGACATGACGCTGATCGACTCCCGGCCCGGCATCCGGGCCGCCTACGAAGCCCTCTCGGCCGCCACCGGCACGTACGTGGACGCCGCCCAGGCCGTCACCCGCCTGGGGCCGCCGCTGGAGCAGGAGATCCGGCGCTGGTTCCCGGCGGACCAGGTCGCCGAGGCCATGCGCCTGTACCGGGAGCTGTACCCGTCGTACGCGATCAGCGGGAGCCCGGCGATGCCCGGCGCGCGGGAGGCGGTGGCCGCCGTACGGGAGCTGGGCGGGCGGGCGATCGTGGTGACCGCCAAGTACGAGCCCAACGCCGAGCTGCACCTGGAGCACCTGGGCATCGAGGCGGACGCCGTCATCGGCTCACTGTGGGCCGAGGCCAAGGCACAGGCGCTGCGGGAGCACGGCGCGCGGTTCTACGTGGGCGACCACACCGGTGACGTACGAGGCGCCCGTGCCGCCGGCGCGCTGTCGGTGGCCGTGGCCACCGGGCCGTGCGACGCCGAGGAGCTGTCCGCGGCCGGCGCGGACGTCCTGCTGGGTGACCTGACCGGCTTCCCGGCCTGGCTGGAGCGCTACCTGGCGGACGAGGCCGGGGCGCCGGCGGCCGACCGGGCCTGACGGCGCTGGGCGGCGACGGAACGGACCACCCCGCCCGCGGCGAGCAGGAAACCGACGCCCATGAGCATGCAGACCCAGTAGAAGACCGGCGGCAGCGGCTCGGCGCCGATGAACAGCGGAGTCATCGTGGCCATCGTGGCCAGCGCGCCGATGAGGAAGACGACGGCGCCGATGCGGACCAGCAGATCCCCGGCCCGGGGAGTTTCGTCAGACACACGACAAGGGTAAGTCCGGGCCAGAAGCGAGGAGGAACCACCCGGCGACGTCTTGTCACCGGACACCGGACCATTAGCCTTGGTGGTGGCGGGTCATGTGGCCCGCTGTACTGCTATCCAGAGCTGTTTCCCCCGGGGAACCGGCAGGAACAGGCAGTAGCCCCCGACCCAGTAGTTTTCCGACGAGTACGAGGACGAGGACAGACGGTGCCTACCGGCAAGGTCAAGTGGTTCAACAGTGAGAAGGGCTTCGGCTTCCTCTCCCGCGATGACGGCGGTGACGTCTTCGTGCACTCCTCGGTGCTGCCCGACGGCGTGGACGCACTCAAGCCTGGCCAGCGCGTCGAGTTCGGCGTCGTCGCAGGTCAGCGGGGTGACCAGGCGCTTTCGGTGACAGTCCTCGACCCCGCGCCGTCGGTGGCCGCGGCACAGCGCCGCAAGCCGGACGAGCTGGCGTCGATCGTGCAGGACCTCACCACGCTGCTGGAGAACGTCACCCAGCAACTGGAGCGTGGCCGCTACCCGGACAAGGCACACGGCGCGAAGATCGCGGGCATGCTGCGCGCGGTCGCCGACCAGCTCGACGTCTGAGGACCCGCCGCCGGGCCGGAGCCCGGCGGCCACGGTGCCCGGCCGGCCCGCCGCGTGTGCGGACCGGGCGTCCGGCACCGGTGAAACTTTCGGACAACAGTTCAGACAAAATTCAGCGCGTCACGGCCGAGGGGCGGCACCAGTCCCTCGGCCGCCGCACGGGTGAGCAGTCCGCGGACCGCCGCGTAGCCGTCCTCGCCGAGGTCGGCGGTGAACTCGTTCACGTACAGGCCGATGTGCTGGTCGGCGACGGCCGGGTCCATCTCCTGCGCGTGCTCCAGCACGTACCCGCGCGAGTCCTCGGGGTCCTCCCAGGCCATCCGCACGGACGCGCGGGCCGCCGCCGCCAGCTCCCGCAGCCGCCGCTCGCCCAGCGACCGCCTGGCGATGATCGCGCCCAGCGGGATCGGCAGGCCGGTGGTGGCCTCCCAGTGCTCGCCCATGTCGGCCAGCCGGTGCAGACCGTAGTTCTGGTACGTGAAGCGCGCCTCGTGGATGACCAGTCCGGCGTCCACCTTGCCGTCCCGTACCGCCGGCATGATCTCGTCGAACGGCAGCACCGTCACCCCGCCGATGTCACCCGGCACCTGGTCCGCCGCCCACAGCCGGAACAGCAGGTAGGCGGTGGACCGCTCGCTGGGCACCGCGACGGTCTTCCCCGCCAGGTCCGCGGCGGCGCCGGGCTCGCGGGTGAGCACCAGAGGGCCGCAGCCGCGTCCCAGCGCCCCGCCGCACGGCAGCAGCGCGTACTCCTGGAGCACCCACGGCAGTACGGCGTAGGACACCTTCAGGACGTCGAAGTCCGCCGCCCGCGCGTCCCGGGCACCCCCCGCCTCGCCGGCCGCCCATTTGTTGGTCAGGTCGATGTCGGCGAAGGTGACGTCCAGGGCGGGCGCGCCGGGAACCTTGCCGTGTGCCCAGGCGTGGAAGACGAAGGTGTCGTTCGGGCACGGCGAGTAAGCGATCTTCAGGGTGTCCGGCCGCTCGGCGCGTACGGCTCCGTCCCCGCCCACGGCCGCCTCCGCGGTCGGGCTGTCGGTCTCACTCATGGCGTCCTCCTGAGGTCAGGGCCCCGGGCAGCGCGGCGAAGGCGGCCGAGAGCGCGCCGAGCGCGTCCCCGATGCGCCACGCGGCGCGGTCCCGCGGGCCGACGGGATTGGAGACCGTACGGATCTCCAGTACGGGCACCCCGTGCGCGGCGGCGGCCTCGGCGACCCCGAAGCCCTCCATGGCCTCGGCCAGCGCCCGCGGATGACGGCGGGCCAGCTCGGCCGCGCGCCCGGCGCTCCCGGTCACCGTTGAGACGGTCAGCACGGTCCCGCACGCCGCTCCGGTGGCCCGGGCCACGGCGCGTACGAGAGCCGGCGGCGGCCGGTGGGTGACGGTGCCGAAACCCAGTCCGGTGACGGGCACGAAGCCCTCGCCGGTCTCGGCGCCCAGGTCGGCGGCGGTGATCTCCTCGGCGACCACGACCGAGCCGACGGGCGCGCCGTCCGCGTACGGCACGCCCACGGCTTCGCCGGGCACGAATCCGCCGCCGATGCCGGCCGAGATCACCAGGTCGTACGCATCGCCGGAGGACCCCAGGGCCGCGGCCGTCAGCGCCGTGGCGGTGCCCGCCGCCGCGGCGGCCGGGCCGACCCCGGCGGCCAGCACGTCCACAACGGCTTTTGCCCCGGCCCCGGACAGCGTCACCCGGCGCAGCTCCGCGCCGCCGGGCAGCGCGAGGGGCGCGGGCGGCCCCGCCGCGGCGGCGGTGACCGCGTCGCGCTCGGCGGCGACGGCCGTGACGACCAGGACGCGCATCAGCGGGCCAAGGGGACGGGGGCGGTCCGTCGGCAGCGATCGGGCATGGGGCGCGTCAGGACTCCGCGCGCTCCAGCTTGATGTTCCACACGCCGGTGTAGCCGCCGTCGCTGTTGGACGTCACCACCGAGATGACCGTGTTCTTGTTCAGCGAGCGGGTCTGCTGGTTGACGAAGAGGTCGTCACCGGCGAAGGAGGCGTAGGTCTGCTTGCTGAGGTTGTTCAGCCGCGCGGAGCTGGTCAGTGCGAACCAGCCCTGGTCGGCCATGTCCGGGTCGACACCGATACGGACCTTCTCGCCCGGGTGCACGGTGATCGTCTTCTTGGGGGCGGCGGTCAGGCACTCCTCGAACTTGGCCTGTGCCTTCTTGTCCTTGGCGGGGTTGCCGAGCACGTCACCGTTGTCGTAGCAGGCGGCTTCTGCGGTCACGGTGTCCTTGCCGACGGTCACCGTCGCCATGGGGGTCGGCTTCTCGCAGGCGGAGAGGGTGAGCAGCCCGATGGTCACGGCACCGATGGCGGCAGCGGCACGGCGGCCCTGGCCCCAAGAAGAGAACGCGGTCATGCGGGCAGGCTATCGGGCCGCCCGGGTCATGCCACGCGCGGGTACGGCGTGCCGTGCCGCGCGGCCCGCAGCAGCCCCCGTGCGGCCGTGCACACCCCGGCCGTCACCAGCGCCGCGGCCACCGCCAGGCCCAGTGCGCCGACGAGCGGCAGCGCGATCCCGACGGCCCCGCCGACCACCCACGACAACTGCAGCACCGTCTCGGACCGGGCGAAGGCCGAGGTACGGACCTCCTCGGGCACATCGCGCTGGATCAGCGCGTCCAGCGCCAGCTTCGCCAGCGCGTGGCACAGGCCCGTGGCCGCCGCGGCGGCCGTCACCACGATGAGGTCCAGTACCTCGTAGAACACCGCTGCCACCACCGTCACCCCCAGCGCCAGCCCCAGCATCGACGCGATGATCCGCTCCGGCCCACGGGAGCGCAGCCACGCCCCGACCGCCGTGCCCAGCGCGTTCCCCGCGCCCGCCGCGACCGCCACCACGCCCAGCGACAGCTCGGGGCCCAGCCCGCCCAGCGGCTGCTCGCGCAGCAGGAAGGCCAGGAAGAAGGTCAGCAGTCCGGAAACGGAGCGCAGTGCGGCGTTCGCCTGGAGCCCGTGCAGTACGGACGGGCCGACCGTACGCAGCCCCGGCCGCCGCCGGCCCGCCACCCGCCGTTCCACCGCGCCCCGGCCCTCCTCGCCCGAGGCCAGCCGCGCCCGCCCCTCGCCCTTGGCCGAGTCGACCCGGTGCGGCAGCGACAACGACAGGAACGTTCCCGTGACGAAGAGCGCGAAGGCGCCGTACAGCGGCCAGCCCGGCCCGATCAGCCGCAGCCCGCCCCCGACCGGCGCCGCCAGCCCGGTGGCCAGCAGACCGGCCAGCGTCACCCGCGAATTCGCCTTCACCAGCGAAATACGCGGCGGCAGCAGCCGGGGCACCACCGCACTCCTGACCACCCCGTACGCCTTGGAGGAGACCAGCACCCCCAGCGCCGCCGGATACAGCTCCAGCCCGCCGCCCGCGACCGCGCCCGCCATGGTCAGCGCCAGCAGCGCACGGGCCAGCATGGCTCCGGCCATCGCGGCCCGGCGGCCGTGCGGCACCCGGTCCAGCAGCGGGCCCACGACCGGCGCCAGGAGTGCGAAGGGCGCCATCGTGACGGCCAGGTAGAGCGCGACCCGGCCGCGCGCCTGGTCCGTCGGCACGGAGAAGAAGACCGTCGAGGCCAGCGCGACCGTGATCAGCATGTCGCCGGCGGAGTTCACCGCGTGCAACTCGATCAGCTTCGCCAGGCCCGACTCACCCGCGCCGTGGGCATGTGTGGCACGCCGTATCCCACGGCCCGCGGCGGTGAAGGGACGGCGCAGCACACGGCCGGCGGCCAGGCCCGTCCGACGCGCCCGGCCGCCCCTGTCCCCGCCTCTGCTCGACGCCTTCGACACCCGCGTTGTCCCGGACACCCTCGACGCCCTTACGGCAGCCACGTGGTCATACTGCCCCAACTCGCCCAGGACATGGCGGTTTCCGCGGCTTCCTCCGCGAGGCGCCGCGGACACGACCCCGCGGCGGTGACATTTGCCGCTCCCGCCGAGGGGTCGTACACGATTGAAGGGGTAGCGTGTGTAGCGCGCCACCGGCGGTCACTCTTGGCCGCGCGCCTTGCCGCGATCCCGCAGAATGGTTCGTAAAGGTGCGCTCGACCGAGACGATCGGGCGCGGACGTCGACGCGGTCCCCTGGTCCGCTCCGCCCGCCCCGGCCCGCCGGTCGTCCGGACAGGACAGGACAGCTCCGGCTGGCGCACTCGTGAGACGGCGTGGAAGAGAGAATCGATTCTTGTGAGTGCTGCGATGCGAAGCCGTACCCCTGACCGCCTGTGCGCCGAGGCGGTCGACCTTGCCCGCGCGGCGGCCGAGGAGGCCGCGCTGCCGGGAATGGTCGGCGAGCACGTCGACGCCGTCGCCGAAGGGGACCGCGTCGTCACGCACCTTTTCGTCTGCAAAGAACCGGGCTACCGCGGCTGGCACTGGGCCGTCACCGTCACCCGCGCCTCCCGCGCCAAGAACGTCACCCTCGACGAAGCGGCCCTCCTCCCCGGCCCCGACGCCCTCCTCGCCCCCGAGTGGGTGCCCTGGAGCGAACGGCTGCGCCCCGGCGACATGGGCCCCGGCGACCTGCTGCCCACCGAGGCCGAGGACCTGCGCCTGGAACCGGGCGTCTCCGGCGAGGACACCCCGCCGCCGAACTCCGTCGTCTCCGAAGAAATGCAGGACCTCGCCGCCGCCGAGGACGCCGACGTCACCCCCGGCTCCCCGGCCGCCCAGCCCACCGCCCCCGCCCGCGGCAGCGTCGCCGACGTCGCCCAGGAAATCGGCATGGGCCGCGCCCGCGTCCTGTCCCGCTACGGCCTGCACACCGCGGCCGACCGCTGGGAAGAGGCGTACGGCCCCAAGACCCCCATGGCACAGGCCGCCCCCGCCGCCTGCATGACCTGCGGCTTCCTCGTCCCCCTGGCCGGCTCCCTGCGCCAGGCGTTCGGTGTCTGCGCCAACGAGTTCGCCCCGGCGGACGGCCGGGTCGTCTCCCTCGGGTACGGCTGCGGCGGCCATTCGGAGGCCGCGATCATGCCTAAACCGCCGCGGCCGGCCGCGCCGGTTATCGACGAGACCGTCATCGAACCGTTTCCGTTGCGGCCGGAGCGGGCTGGGGGGTCGGTGGAGGAGAGCGGGCCGGCTGAGGAACTCGGCCACTCTTGACCCTTGCGGGGGGCCGATTCTGGGTGACCGTGCGCCGTGGGGTTACCCCGGTGGCGGTGTTCCCCCTTCCCCCCTTCCCCCGTGCGGGGTGCGGTTCGCCTTCGGCGGGAGGGTTTGGTGGGGTGGGCGCTTTGCGCTTGCTGGGTGGTGGGTGGCGGGGTCGGGCCTGCGGGGGTGCGTATCAAAACTGCTTCGCTTTACGTTTTGATACGCACCCCCTCCGGCCCGACCCCTCCCGTCCGGTAGCGCGCCCACCCCTGGGGGGAGGGTGGGTAGGTGGCCCTGCGTGCGGGTTGGTGCCCCGAAGGCGGCTCCTGGTGGGAACAGCACAGGGCGGGCGTACGGGAGGTCGTACCCGGCGGGGTGGCCGTACTTCGGAGGTCGTGCCCCGAAGGGGGGCACGCCACGGCGGCCGTACCGGCCGGGTCTTGGGGCCGTTAGTGGTCACGGTTGGCGGCTCGGGGACGGCCGGGCGTGGGCGTATCGGGGACTCCCCGCAGGGCCGTGTGCAAGACGCGGGCTTCCTTTTGCGGCGTACCAGCCACGCACACGGCCCGAGGAGTGGCCCCGGTGCGACCGCGCCCCACCCCACCCACCGACCGCACCGGGTCCAAGACCAAACAATCCGCACATGACCGACAAGGTCGCGCCGCAGGCATCGCGCCACACACAGCAACCACCCACAACGAACCGCCGCCCACACGCGCCACCACCGCCACAGGCACAATGCACAAGCCCCGGCGGCACAGCACCTGACAACACACGCCCTTGCAGAACAACATGGGAGAGAACGTGAGCGAACCGGTATCGGCAGACCCCTTCGGCACCGCACGGCTGCGGCGCGGCGTGCTGGACGCCTGGGCCGCCTCGCCGGCCCGGTTCCGGGAGGATGCCAATGCGGAGGAGGACCTCGCGCTCGGCGGGTACCGTGACCGCCTCGCCGTGGAGTTGGCGCAGAACGCCTCGGACGCCGCCGCCCGCGCCGGCGTCCCCGGCCGGCTGCGTCTGACGCTGCATCCGGCGCAGGGAAACGATCCCGCGGTGCTGGTCGCGTCGAACACCGGCGCGCCCCTGGACGCCACCGGCGTCGAGTCGCTGTCGACGCTGCGCGCCTCCGCGAAGCGCGAAGAGGGCACCGTCACGCCGGTGGGCCGCTTCGGTGTCGGCTTCTCGGCGGTGCTGGCGGTCAGTGACGAGCCCGCGCTCATCGGCCGTACGGGCGGTGTGCGCTGGTCGCTCGCCGAGGCCCGGGAGCTGACGCATGCCGTCGCCGCCCACAGCCCCGGCCTCGGCGGCGAGCTGCGCCGCCGGGACGGCCACGTACCGCTGCTGCGGCTTCCGCTGCCCGCCGAGGGCTCCGCCCCGGACGGCTACGACACCGCGGTGGTGCTGCCGCTGCGCGACGCCGCGGCGCAGGACCTGGCGATGCGGCTGCTGGCCGGCATCGACGACGCGCTGCTGCTGACGCTGCCGGGACTGGCCGAGGTGGTCGTCGAGACGCCGGAGGGCGTACGGGAGTTGCGGCGCAGCCAGGACGGGCCGCATGTGCTGATCGAGGACAGCGAGCGCGGCGCCACGCGCTGGCGGGTGGCGCGCCGGGGCGGGGCGCTGACGCCGGAGCTGCTGGCCGGGCGGCCGGTGGAGGAGCGGTTGCGGCCGGTGTGGTCGGTGACCTGGGCGGTGCCGGTGGACGGGGACGGCGCGCCGCTGCGGCCGACGACCGCGCCGGTGGTGCACGCGCCGACGCCCACGGACGAGCCGCACGGGCTGCCCGGGCTGCTGATCGCGTCCTTCCCGCTGGAGCCGACCCGCCGCCATGTCGCGCCCGGCCGGCTCGCGGATTTCCTGGTGGAGCGGGCGGCCGAGACGTACACGGAGCTGCTGGGCGCGTGGGAGCCGGTGTCGGCGGGGCTGCTCGACCTGGTGCCGGGGCCGCTGGGGAAGAGCGAACTGGACGGGAGCTTGCGCCGGTTGGTGCTGGAGCAACTGCCGCGGGTGCGGTTCCTGCCGAGCGCGGCGGCGGTCGGTGGGGCAACGGACGGTGCGGTGGCGGACGGCGGGGCGGCGGACGCCGGCGTCGCGGAGGAGGCCGGGGAGCGCGCGGACTGGGACGGGGAGCGGGCGCAGGAGAGGCCGCACGTCCTGCGGCCGGTGGACGCGGAGCTGGCCGAGGGAGCCGGGGCGGCGACGGTCGCGGTGCTGGCCGAGCTGTTCCCGAGTCTGCTGCCGGCCGGGCTGGAGCGGCGCTCCGAGCTGCGGTCCCTGGGGGTCGCCCGGGTACCGCTGGGCGAGATCATCGACCGGCTGGCGGGTGTCGAGCGCTCGCCCGGCTGGTGGTGGCGGCTGTACGACTCGCTGGCCGGCACCGACCCGGACCGGCTGAGCGGGCTGCCGGTGCCGCTGGCGGGTTCCGTGGGCGGGGAGCCGGAGGCGTACGAGGAGACGGGTGCGGCCGGGGAACCGGCGATCCGGCCGGGTGGCGGCGTACGGACCGTCATCGGTCCCCGTCAGGTGCTGCTGCCGGTTCCTGGCGACGGCGCGGAGCCGAACGGTGGGGCGGGCCCGGACGACCCGGCCGCCCGGCACCGTACGCTCGCCCGGCTGGGGCTGAAGGTGGCGCACCCCGACGCGGTGCATCCGCTGCTGGAGAAGCTGGGGGCGACCCCGGCCACGCCGCGCGCCGTGCTGACCACGCCGCAGGTGCGGGCGGCGGTGGCGGCGTCGCTGGACGCGGAGGAGGACTTCGGGTTCTTCGCGGACGGCCCGGCGGACGGCCCGGCGGACGGTCCGGTGGGGGCCGAGGAGCTGGCGGAGACCGTGCTCGGGCTGGTGCGGGAGGCGAACCTGGCGCCCGGTGACGAGCCGTGGCTGGGGGCGCTGGCGCTGCCGGACGAGGACGGCGAACTCGCGCCCGCGGGGGAGCTGGTCTTTCCGGGGAGCGACTTCGAGCGCGTCATCCGGGAGGGTGAACTGGCGGCGGTGGACGCGGAGCTGGCCGAGCGCTGGGGTGAGCAGCCGCTGACGGCCGTGGGCGTCCTGGCGGGCTTCACGCTCGTACGGGCCCAGGACGTGGTGCTGGACCCTGACGAGCTGGAGCCGCGCGAGGGGGACTACACCGAGCCGGACGACGTGGGCGTGCTGGACGCGGTGGACGTGTGGTGCGAGGACGTCCTGGACGGGCTGCCGGAGACCCCCGTGCCGCCGGTGGCGACCGAGATCGTCGCCGTACGGGACCTGGACCTGGTGGACGACGACGCCTGGCCGCAGGCGCTGGCCATGCTCTCCCGGCCGCCGCTGCGGGACGCGCTGACCGCGCCGGTGCGGGTGCTGCTGCCGGACGGGACGACCGAGTCCGTACGGCCCTATACCGCGTGGTGGCTGCGCGGGCACCCTGTCCTGGACGGCCGGCGCCCGGCGGGTCTGCGGTCCGCGGGCGGCGATCCGCTGCTGGCCGGGCTGTACGAGGCCGCGGACGCCGGCGAGGTGGACGCGCAGGTGCTGCGTGCCTTGGGTGTACGGACCTCGGTCGCCGCCCTGCTGGAGGAGCCGGGCGGCGCGGCGGAGCTGCTGGGCCGGCTGGCGGACCCGGAACCGGAGGTGGCGCCGGGGCAACTGCACGCGCTGTACGGCGCGCTGGCGGAGCTGGACCCGGAGCAGGTCACGCTGCCGGACGAGGTGCGCGCGGTGGTCGACGGGTCGGTGCGGGTGGTGGACGCGGCTCGGGCGGTGGTCGCCGACGCGCCGGACGTGCTGCCGCTGGCCGCCGGGGTGCCGCTGCTGCCCGTACGTCCGGACCGGGCCGCCGAGCTGGCGGAGCTGTTCCAGGTCCGGCGGCTGAGCGAGGTCTTCGCGGCGCCGGTGCGCTCGGAGGGGACGCGGCACGAGGTCCCGGACGCGGTCCGCGAACTGCTCGGCCCGGCCGCACCCGAGGCGTACATGGAGCACGACGAGCTGGTGGTGGACGGCCCGGAGGGGCGTACGGAGCTGGACTGGCGCCGGGAGCCGGACGGCACGTTGCACGCGGCGACCCTGGAGGGCGTCGCGGCGGGCCTGGCCTGGGCGGCCGGTCAGTGGCCGCGCCGTTTCGAGGTGGCCGCGCTGCTGGAGGACCCGGAGCGGGTGGACGAGCTGGCCGAGGCACGCTGGTTCGACTGAGGGGCCGGGACAGGGACGAGCCGGGGCTGGGCCGTGTCGCGGTTGGGCTGTGACGCGTGATTCACGTGTGATTTAAGTGGCTCGTGAAGAAATTGTTAATAGCTGTGAAAATTGTGCGACGAATCGTACAGTTGAGCCACTTGTTGCGCGTGGTGCATTTGGGCGCCACGCGCACTCTCATCCTGTGGGGGATACACATGCGCAAGAGCGCGTCCGTCGCCGTGCTCGCTTCGACCGCCGCCCTGTGTGCGCTGGCCGCTCCGGCCGCGCACGCCGACAAGATGAAGGGCGACACCCGGATCACCAACCTGACCGTCAACGGCGGCAAGGACGTGGTGGTCGGGGCCGGCGACAAGTCCGTCAAGGTCTCGTTCAAGGCCACGGACCGTTCGGGCATCTACCGCCAGTACGGCGGTGTGGGTCTCCAGCTCTGGCGCGGCACCGCCTTGAAGAAGGCCCAGGCCGCGATCCGGGCCGACCTGAAGTGCTCCTACACGCGTACGTCCGCCACCTGCTCGGCGACCGTCAAGCTCGGAGCGCTCTACCCGCTGTACAAGAACGAGCTGGCCGGCACCTGGAAGGTGCACGCCTGGGCCATCGGCAACGACGGTGACATCTGGCAGAAGTTCTCCGCGAAGACCTTCTCGGTCAAGCGTGCCGCCTCCATGTCGGCCGCCGCCACCCCGAAGCCCGCGAAGAAGGGCCAGGACGTCACCGTCTCCGGCTCGCTCAAGCGGGTGGACTGGAGGAACGGCCAGTACTCCGCGTACGGCCACCAGAACGCCACGCTCCAGTTCCGCAAGAAGGGCGCCAAGGCGATCACCAACGTCAAGACCGCCAAGGCCGCCGCGAACGGCTCCGTGAAGCTCAACGTCAAGGCGAGCGCGTCCGGTGACTACCGCTGGTCCGTGGCCGGCAACGTCACGACCCAGGCCGTCACTTCGGGCTGGATCTACGTCGAGGTCCGCTGACCCGACGCGTAAGCGGATGAGCGAGGCCGGCGCGCGCGCCGCGCCGGCCTCGAACGGCCCGCAGGTTCCCGGACGGTCACTCAGTCCGGGAACCTGCGGGCCGTCCAGCGCCAGGTGAACTCCAGCGCGACCGCCGTCACGGCGGCGATGCCCACCGCTGCCCACGGCATGGTGGTGCCGACCAGCCGCAGGGCGAAGAAGTGCTGGAGCCAGGGCGTGACCAGCACGACCAGGAAACCCGCCGCCATCGCCAGCACCAGACCGATGCGCCACCAGGTGTAGGGGCGGGCGATGATCGCCAGGACCCACATGGCGGCGAGGAAGAGGGTCAGTGTCGCCGCGCTGGTCTCGGCCGGCAGCGCGTCGGGGCCGGTGTAATGGGCGCGGGCGATCATGTACGTGACGAAGGCGGCGACGCCCGTGATCAGGCCCGAGGGGACCGAGTAGCGCATCACCCGCCGGACGAAGTGCGGCTTGGCGCGCTCCTTGTTGGGGGCCAGCGCCAGGAAGAACGCCGGGACGCCGATGGTCAGGGTCGACAGCAGCGTCAGGTGCCGGGGCAGGTAGGGGTAGGGGATCTGCCAGCAGGCGACCAGGATGGCCAGCAGCACCGAGTAGACCGTCTTGGTCAGGAAGAGCGTGGCCACGCGGGTGATGTTGCCGATGACCCGGCGGCCCTCGGCGACCACCGAGGGCAGGGTGGCGAAGCTGTTGTCCAGCAGCACGATCTGGGCGACGGCCCGGGTCGCTTCGGAGCCCGCGCCCATCGAGACACCGATGTCCGCGTCCTTCAGGGCGAGTACGTCGTTCACGCCGTCGCCGGTCATCGCGACGGTGTGGCCGCGTGACTGGAGCGCCCCGACCATCTCCCGCTTCTGCTGCGGGGTGACCCGGCCGAAGACCGTGGCGTCCTCCAGCGCACCCGCCATCTCGTCCTTTTCGGAGGGCAGTTCGCGGGCGTCCACGGTCGACCCGGCGCCCGGCAGCCCGAGCTTGCCGGCCACCGCGCCCACCGAGACCGCGTTGTCGCCGGAGATGACCTTGGCCTGGACGCCCTGCTCCTCGAAGTAGCGCAGCGTCTCGGCGGCGTCGGGTCGCAGCCGCTGTTCGAGGACGACCAGCGCGGCGGGCTCCACCTCCCGCGCCACGTCCGGGTCCTTGAGGCCACGGTCGGTGCGGGCCAGCAGCAGTACCCGCAGGCCCTGGGCGTTGAGCTCCTCGGTGTCCGCCAGCGCCGGGTCGCCGGAGGGCAGCAGGACGTCGGGGGCGCCCAGGAGCCAGGTGGTGCTCTGCCCGTCGGCTCCGTCCTTTCCGCCGGCCCCGCCGTCCCCGTCGGCCTCGCGCAGGGCCGCGCCGCTGTACTTGCGGGCCGAGGAGAAGGGGAGCGCGTCGGTGCGGTGCCACCGGCCGGAGTCGGGGTAGGCGTCGATGATCGCCTGGAGGGAGGCGTTGGGGCGTGGGTCGGACGCGCCGAGGGCGCCCAGCACCTCCTTGATCCGCTGCTCGTCGCAGGAGTTCAGCGTCCGCAGTTCGCCGACGTCCATGCCGCCCTCGGTCAGTGTGCCGGTCTTGTCCAGGCAGACCACGTCGACCCGGGCCAGCCCCTCGATCGCGGGCAGCTCCTGGACCAGGCACTGTTTGTGGCCGAGCCGGATCACGCCGACGGCGAAGGCCACGGAGGTGAGCAGGACCAGCCCCTCGGGGATCATCGGGACGATGCCGGCGACCATCCGGCGTACGGCGGCGTCACCGGGCATGTTCAGCGTGAACAGGTGGCTGAGGATGAGGCCGATCGCGGTGGGGACCATCATCCACGTCACGTACTTGAGGATCTTGCTGATGCCGGTACGCAGCTCGGAGTGGACGAGGGTGAAGCGCGACGCCTCCTCGGCGAGCCGGGCCGCGTACGCCTCGCGCCCGACCTTGGTCGCGGTGAACGCGCCGCCGCCCGCCACGACGAAGCTGCCGGACATCAGGGTCTCGCCGGTCTTCTTCAGTACGGGGTCGGCCTCGCCGGTCAGCAGGGACTCGTCGACCTCCAGGCCGTCGGTCTCCAGCACCTCGCCGTCGACGATCACCTTGTCGCCGGGCCCGAGTTCGATCACGTCGCCGAGGACGACCTCGGAGGTGGGGATCTCGGCCGTCTCGCCGTCGCGCCGTACCTTCGGTCTGGCCTCACCGATGACGGCGAGGCTGTCCAGGGTCTTCTTGGCGCGCAGTTCCTGGACGATGCCGATGCCGGTGTTGGCGACGATGACGAAGCCGAACAGCCCGTCCTGGATCGGCCCGACGATCAGGATGATCACGAACAGTACGCCGATGATGGCGTTGAAGCGGGTGAAGACGTTGGAGCGGACGATGTCGGAGGTGGAGCGCGAGGAACGTACGGGGACGTCGTTGACCTCGCCTCTGGAGACCCGCTCGGCGACCTCGTCGGCGCTCAGGCCGGGGTGTCGCGGCTGATCGCCGGCGTCCTGGCGGGCGGCCGGTCCGCCGCCCGTTCCGGGGCCCTCGACTTCGGTCCTCGCCCGCTGCGTCATGCTTTCGACGGTACGGGCGACAGGGACAATTCACCCGTTGAACGGAGAGACGAAGGCGGTGGCGGTTCTTACCCGCTCTTACCCGCGGACCGCTCAACCCCGGTGGCTCAGGACGCGTCCGCGCGGTCCGGCAGCCGGTCCGCCGCCTGTGCCGCGGCGCGCTTGATGGCGGCGTCGCGCTTGCGTACGTACCAGATGCCCAGCAGTCCGAGGCTGCCGCCGGCCAGGCACGTCCACACCCACCAGGTGTGGTGGTTGTCGGCGAACCAGCCGTAGAAGGGGAGCTGGGCGAGGAAGAGCACGAACCAGATGATCGTGCCGCCGGTGATCGTGCCGACGACGGGGCCCTCAAGAGGCGCCGGGGCCTCACGCAGCTCGGACTTCTTCCACATGGGGTCAGCTTACGTGGCGGGGGTGACACGGAGGGGGGCGGCCGTCCGGCGGTGGACGGCCGCCGGGTGACGGCTGCCCGAACGCCTCAGGAGTCACAGGGGTCTACGCGCGGAGATAGCGATCATCGACTTGTTTATTCATACTGAACCTATCCGGATCCGACTGGTTTGATTCGTGTGATCATCCAATCTGATCCGGTTGTTCACGTTTGTGTTCCGGGCCGTTCAGGCCCCCGCGCCTCCACAGGCCCGTACGACTGAGGTCCTCGCATGTCCCCCTCGGCCACCAAGCCGGTCGACACCGCCAAGATCCCGGGTCCGCAGCAGCCGAAAGGCGGGCTGGACCGCTTCTTCAAGATTTCCGAGCGGGGGTCGACGGTCTCCCGTGAGCTGCGCGGCGGCCTCGCCACGTTCTTCGCGATGGCGTACATCGTCGTGCTGAATCCGATCATCCTCGGCGCCGGCCAGGACAAGTTCGGACACCACCTGGACAACGCCCAACTCGTCACGGCCACCGCCCTGATGGCGGGGCTGTCCATCATCCTCATGGGCGTCATCGGCAACGTACCGATCGCCGTCGCCGCCGGGCTCGGCATCAACGCGGTCGTCTCGCTCCAGCTCGCCCCCAAGATGAGCTGGCCGGACGCGATGGGCATGGTCGTGCTCGCCGGTCTGGTGCTGATGATCCTGGTCGCCTCCGGCCTGCGGCAGCGCGTCATGGACGCGATCCCCGGCGGGCTGCGGCGTGCCATCGCGATCGGCATCGGCCTGTTCATCGCGCTGGTCGGGCTGGTCGACGCGGGCTTCGTCAGCCGCAACCCGGACGCCGCGCACACCACCGTGCCGCTGGCGCTGGGACAGGGCGGCCAGCTCCAGGGCTGGCCGGTGCTGGTGTTCGTCGTCGGTCTCGCGCTGATGTTCGTGCTGACCGTACGGAAGGTCAAGGGCGCGATCCTGATCGGCATGGTCGCGATGGCGGTCGCCGCCGTGATCATCAACTCCGTGGCCACGATCCCGGACGCGAGCTGGGGCCTGGCCGTGCCCAACGTGCCGGACAAGATCGTCGGCGCGCCCGACTTCGGGCTCATCGGGCAGATCAGCCTGTTCGGCGGCTTCAAGGAAGTCGGCGTGCTGACCGGCTGCCTGTTCGTCTTCACGGTGCTGCTCTCGGGCTTCTTCGACGCGATGGGCACGATCATCGGCGTCGGCGAGGAGGCCGGGCTGACCGACAAGAACGGCAACCTGCCGGGCATGGGCCGGATCCTGATGGTGGACGGCATCGCGGTCGCGGCCGGCGGTGCCGGCTCGGCCTCCGCCAACACCTGCTTCGTGGAGTCCACGGCCGGCGTCGGGGAGGGGGCCCGTACGGGGCTGGCGAACCTCGTCACCGGCGGCCTGTTCCTGCTCGCCCTGGTCTTCACCCCGCTGGCGACCGTGGTGCCCTCGCAGGCCGCCACGCCCGCGCTGCTGGTCGTCGGCTTCCTGATCATGTCGGCGAACATCAAGGACATCGACTGGAGCGACTTCACGATCGCGATTCCCGCGTTCCTGACGATGATCGCGATGCCGTTCACCTACAGCATCACCAACGGCATCGGCATGGGCGTGCTGGCCTTCATCCTGCTGCGCACGGCCACCGGCCGGTTCAAGGAGATCCCGTGGCTGCTGAACGCCGTCGGGCTCTGCTTCCTGGTGTACTTCCTGCTCAACCCGATCGAGCAGGCGCTGGGCGTGAAGTAGCCCCGCGGCGGCCACGTCGGCCGATGCCCGCAGCCGCCCCGACGAGCGTCCGGACCGAGAGGTCCCGGGCGCTCGTCCTGCGTTGTGCCGCGCCCGTCACCATGGTTGCCGTGACGTTCCGGCGGGCTGCCAGGTGTCTCCTGTGCCGCTGCGTCCTCACTCGTACGGGTGATAAACGCGGGGCCGTACCAACAGACTTTCTTTAGAGAGGGTAATGAGTTATGCTAAAGACCATGCCGGAACTGTCCTTCCCCCAGCCGGTCGGCTGGGAGGTGCCCGACGACGCCGCCGCGGTGAACGCCCTGCGGTCCGCCGTGATGCGGCTGTCCCGTCGGCTCAAGCACCAGCGGGTCGACGAGTCGCTCAGCCCCACGGAGATGTCGGTGCTGGGCACCCTCGCCCGCTGCGGCCGTGCCACGCCGGGCGAGCTGGCCCGCAAGGAACACGTACAGCCGCCGTCGATGACCCGCATCGTGGCGATGCTGGAGGCCAAGGGGCTGGTCCGGCTGGAACCGCACCCCGACGACCGGCGCCAGAAGGTCGTCACCCAGACCGAAGAAGCCGAGGCGATGCTCGAAGAGAGCCGCCGCCGGCGCAACGCATGGCTGACCGAGCTGGCCTCCGGGCTCGACGAGGAGGAGTGGGCCGCACTGCGGGCCGCGGCCCCCGTGCTGGAGAAGCTCGCCCAGCTATAAGAAAGAGAACCAAGGAGGCGAACCCACTTTGAGTACGGGATCCGGAGCAGACTCCGCCCCCGCACCGAACTCCCACCACGACTCCGCCGACGCCGCCGGCCACGGCACCGCGGACGCCCCGCGCACGAGCACCACACGCAAGGGCACCCCGCGCAAGGGCACCTTCAGCTCCCTGCGCGTACGCAACTACCGGCTGTTCGCCACCGGACAGGTCGTCTCCAACACCGGCACCTGGATGCAGCGCATCGCCCAGGACTGGCTGGTCCTGAGCCTGACCGGCTCCTCCGCCGCCGTCGGCATCACCACCGCGCTGCAGTTCCTGCCCATGCTGCTCTTCGGGCTGTACGGAGGCGTCCTCGCCGACCGGGTGTCCAAGCGCAAGCTGCTGCTGATCACCCAGACGGCGATGGGCCTGACCGGCCTGTTCCTCGCCGTCCTCACCCTCACCGGCCACGTCCAGGTCTGGCACGTCTACGCGATGGCCACCGTCCTCGGCCTGATCACGGTCGTGGACAACCCCTCCCGGCAGGCATTCGTCGTGGAGATGGTCGGCCCCCGGGACCTGCCCAACGCCGTCAGCCTGAACTCCGCCAACTTCCAGTCGGCCCGGCTGATCGGCCCCGCCGTGGCCGGCGCGCTGATCACCGCCGTGGGCAGCGGCTGGGCGTTCCTGCTCAACGGCCTGTCCTTCGTCGCGCCGGTCGCCGCCCTGCTGATGATGCGCACCGGCGAGCTGCACCGGATCGAGCGCGCGCCGCGCGGCAAGGGGCAGCTCCGTGAGGGCCTGCGCTATGTCGCCGGCCGGCCGGACCTGATCTGGCCGATCGTCCTGGTCGGCTTCATCGGCACCTTCGGCTTCAACTTCCCGATCTGGCTGACGGCCTTCGTCGACCGCGTCTTCCACGCCGACGCCGGTACGTACGGCCTGCTCAACACGCTGATGGCGGCCGGTTCGCTGGCCGGCGCGCTGCTCGCGGCGCGGCGCGGCACCTCGCGGCTGCGACTGCTGGTGGGCGCGGCGCTGGCCTTCGGGACCCTGGAGATCGCCGCCGCGCTGGCGCCGTCCTTCTGGGGCTTCGCGCTGCTGCTCGTCCCGATCGGGATGTTCGGCCTGACGATCAACGTCACGGCCAACTCCAGCGTGCAGTTGGCGACCGACCCCGCGATGCGCGGACGGGTGATGAGCCTGTTCATGATGGTCTTCATGGGCGGTACGCCGCTGGGCGCGCCGCTGGTCGGCTGGATCACCGACGCCTACGGGGCGCGCACCGGCTTTTTGGCCGGCGGGCTGGTCTCGGTCGCCGCGGCGGCGGGGGTCGGCCTGATGCTCGCCCGGGTGGGCGGCCTCCGGCTGAAGATCGATCTGCGCCGTGGCCACCGGCATGTGGCGTTCGTGCCGCGGGCGGAGAACGAGCCCGCGCCGGAGAAGCTCGCGGCAGCCGCGTAAGACTGGCCGTATGAGACTGTTCTCCGCTGTGCTGCCGCCCGAAGGAGCAGTGCGGGAACTGGCCGCGGAAGTGGCCGGGCTCCGCACGCTGCCCGGCGCCGACCGGCTGCGCTGGACCGGGCGGGCCGACTGGCACTTCACCCTCGCGTTCTACGGGGAGGTACACCCCGAGCTGCTGCCCGAACTGTGCGAGCGGCTGGCTCGGGCGGCCCGCCGCCACCCGCCGTACCCGCTGCGGATCGCGGGCGGCGGGCGGTTCGCCGACCGGGTGGTGTGGGCGGGCGCCGAGGGCGGCCGGCCGGCGATGGGCAGGCTGGCGGACTCCGCCTCGGCCGCTGCCCGCCGGGCCGGGGTGCCGATGAAGGAGCAGCGCCCGTACGCCCCGCATCTGACGCTGGCGCGCAACCGTACGGCCGGAGTGGACCTGCGCCCGTTCGTGGCGGGCATCGAGGGGTTCCGGGGGCAGGAGTGGACGGTGGGGGAGCTGGTTCTCGTACGGAGCCATCTGCCGGTGGACGGGGTGGCCGGGCAGCGGCCCCGGTACGAGACGGTGGCGGCCTGGCCGCTGGGGAACCGGGACGGCCGGTTACGCTCGAAGGGTGGACCCCAAGACTCGTAACCGGATCATGTCCGGGCTCTTCGCCGTGCTGCTCGTCGTGGTGATCGTGGCGGCGGCCCTGCGCTGAGAACGTGCTGTGCACTGAACGTGCTGTGTGCTGAACGTGTTCTGCACCGAACGCTATGTGTGCTGATAGTGCCCCCGTACAGAGAAGGCACCTCGCACTGAGCACGCGCCCCGCGCCGTCAGCCTCGTAGGTGCCGGTCGTCCTCATGAGCGCCGGCCGCCGCCACGGCCACGTCCGGTGTCACCAGGCGAACGCCTCCGGTGACGGCCCGGGCCCAGGGAAGATCTCATCGAGCGCGTCCAGCAGCTCGGCCGGCAGCTTCAGTTCGACGGCGCGCAGCGCGGAGGCGAGCTGGTCGGCGGTGCGCGGCCCCACGATGGGCCCGGTCACGCCGGGACGGGTGAGCAGCCAGGCCAGCGCCATCTCGCCGGGCGCCAGCCCGTGCTTGTCGGCCAGGTCCTCGTACGCCTGGACACGCGCCCGTACGGCGGGGTCGGCCAGCGCCCCGGCCGCGCGGCCACCGGAGGTCGTACGGCCCGCGACACCCTCGCGCTCCTTGCGCAGTGCGCCGCCCAGGAGCCCGCCCTGTAGCGGCGACCAGGGGATGACGCCCAGCCCGTACGCCTGCGCTGCCGGGATGACCTCCATCTCGGCGCGGCGCTCGGCGAGGTTGTACAGGCACTGCTCGCTGACCAGCCCGTAGCTGCCGCGCCGCGCGGCGGTCTCGTTGGCCTGGGTGATGTGCCAGCCGGCGTGGTTGGAGGAGCCGGCGTACAGGATCTTGCCCTGCTGGACCAGGACGTCGATCGCCTGCCAGATCTCGTCCCAGGGGGTGTGCCGGTCGACGTGGTGGAACTGGTAGAGGTCAATGTAGTTAGTGCCCAGGCGCTTGAGGCTGGCGTCGACGGAGCGGCGGATGTTCAGCGCGGAGAGCCGGTCGTGGTTGGGCCAGCTCTCCTGCCCGTCCGGGCTCATGTTGGCGTAGCACTTGGTGGCCAGGACGGTCTTGTCGCGCCGCCCGCCGCCCTTGGCGAACCAGGAGCCGATGATCTCTTCCGTACGGCCCTTGCTCCCGCCCCAGGAGCCGTAGGCGTTGGCGGTGTCGAAGAAGTTGACGCCCGCGGCCAGCGCGGCGTCCATGATGGTGTGGCTGTCCGCTTCGTTCGTCAGCGGGCCGAAGTTCATCGTCCCCAGGACGATACGGCTGACCTTGAGTCCGGTGCGTCCGAGCTGCGTGTACTCCATGGAGGCCAGCCAACGCCCTGGAGCGTGCTCGAATCAAGGTGTAGGCGCCGTCAGGAGAGCCGCGGCTCGTAGGGACCGCCCACCTCCCACGCCTGGTGCATCGTGTCGGCGAAGGCCGCCGCCAGCCGGTGCTCCCCGGACGGCGAGGGATGGGTGCCGTCGTAGGTGTCGCGGTCGATGTCGTACCCGTCCGGCGTGGAGGCGAGCAGCAGCGGCGAGGCGGGGGTGGACAGGTCGGCCACGGCCTTGGCCAGCAGCTCGTTGAAGCGCTCGCACTCGGTGGCGAAGGCGGGGTCGTTCAGGGCCCGTACGTTGGGTATGACGGGCATCAGTACGGCGCGTATCCGCGGGTTGGCCTCCCGGGCCCCGGCGACGAAGCGGCGTACGTTCTCGATGGTCTGCCCGGAGTCCGTGTAGAAGCCGAGGTCTATCAGGCCGAGCGAGATCAGCAGCGTGTCGGCCCGGTGGCGGCGGACGGCGTCACCGATGAGCGGTGCCATGTGGAACCAGCCCTCGCCCCAGCCGGCGAGGTGGCGGCGGGCGTGCCCGGGGAACGCGGGGTCGCCGTAGTCATGGGAGACGGGGAGGTCGGCGGAGGTGTCGTGGAGTTCGGCGCGGGGACCCACGATGCGGTACGGGCCGCCATAGGTCCGGTTCAGGTGCTGCCACATGCGGTAGCGCCAGGTGAAGTCGCCGGCGCTGCCGATGGTCATCGAATCGCCGACGAACATCAGAAACATACTGCATTCAAGCAGGTGGGCCGGGCGCGCCGGCAACCGCGCCCGGGCCGGCGCCGGATGCCCGCGCGCTCAGCCCGTACCTGTACCCGTACCCGTACTCGTGTCCGTACCTGTACCTGTACCCGTGTCCGTACCGTACGGCCGCACGCCGCTCACCCCCTGCCCCAGCGGCCCGCGTACATCCGGCGGTGTTCCTCGGCGGGCTCGAAGCGCTGCCGGCAGCCGGAGCACCACCAGACCCAGTCCCGCGGGCCGCGGTGGAGGTCGGTGGTGTCCTTCCACAAGTGCCGCGGACCGGGGCAGACCGGACAGTCGGGAGGCGTACGGGGCAGGGCTCGCGGCGCCCTCGCCGTACGGGGCGTAGGCGTTCTCGGATCGACGGGGCCGGTGGGTGCCATGCGGGCAGCATGGACGCCGCCCGGCCCCGGCGCCCGGTTCCCGCCGCAGAGCCACTCCATCGTGGGATGGCCGGCCCGCGGGAATGGCAGGCTTGGACCATGCGATCGCTACTGTGCGCGGCCGGTGCCGCGGGGCTCCTGCTGCTGTCGGCCGCCGCGCCGCCCGCGACGGCCGCTGCGGAAACCTCCGCTGCGGGAACTTTCGCTGCGGGAACTTTCGCTGCGGGAACTTTCGCTGCGGGAACCTCCGCTGCGGGAACTTCCGCCGCGCTGACCTCCGCGCCGGAAACCGACGGATTCACCATCAAGGACCCGCGGATCACCGAGTCCAGCGGCCTGGCCGCCAGCCGTGCGCACCCCGGTGTGTACTGGACCCACAACGACAGCGACGACGGCCCGTACGTCTACGCCGTCGACTCCAGGACCGGGCGTACGGTCGCCACCGTCACCCTGCGCGGCATCGGCACCCCGCGCGACGTCGAGGCCGTCTCGGTCGGCCCGGACGGTTACGTCTACGTCGGCGACATCGGGGACAACCGCGGCGGCACGTGGAGCCATGTGTGGATCTACCGCTTCCGCGAGCCGGCCCGACTGCGCGACCAGGCGCTCCCGGCGGCCCAGTTCACGGTCACCTACGACGACGGCCCGCGTGACGCGGAGTCGCTGATGGTCCACCCCGTCACCGGCCGGGTCTACATCGCGAGCAAGAAGCAGTCGGGCGGCGCGCTGTACGAGGGGCCGCAGCGGCTGTCCACCTCTGGCGGCAACGTCTTCCGGCGCGTGGCGGACGTCGACCTGTGGGCGACGGACGGCGCCTTCTCGCCGGACGGCTCACGGCTGGTGCTGCGCGGCTACTTCGGCGCCCGGATGTACCGCTGGCACAACGGGCGGCCGAAGGACATCGGGAGCGTGGGCGTACCGTTCCAGCGCCAGGGCGAGTCCGTCTCCTTCACCCCTGACGGCCGGACGCTGATGTTCGGCTCGGAGGGCGCGTCCAGCGAGGTCCAGCCGGTGGGCCTGAGCGGCAACCAGATCCCGGACGGAGCCGCGAAGGGCGGCGCCACCGGCTCGTCGGGCTCCACAGGGCAGCCGGGCTCCTCCGGCCCGTCGTCCAGCCCGGGGAGCAACGCCGGCAAAGGCGGCGGCAGTTGGGCCGGCACGGGCCCGACCGGCAACGTCCTGCGCGGCGCCGCGGTCCTCGGCGTCGCGGCCCTCCTGATCCTCGGCCTCCGCAGACTCCTGCGCCGCCGCTGAGGCCGGTGCCGGGCCCGCAGCGGTGGCACCGGGCGGCCGGCGCGGACGAACTGGCAGCATGGCGGGCATGGTTACGGTTGGTGGGGCCCTCGGTGGTGTCGTTCTGCGCGCGGGCGGCGAGCCGGACGCGGCGGCACTGGCCGCGATCGACCCGGTCGCGGCCGGCGGTGACGCGGCGCGGGGTGCGCATCTGCGCGAGTGGTGCCGCAGGGGTGTGCTGACCGCGGCCGAGGACCCGTCCGGGCCGCTGGGCTACCGCGTACTGGAGTACACGTTCTTCGGGCAGGGTTTCGTCACGATGCTGATGGTGGCCGAGGCCGCCGTTCCACCTCGCGCCACGGTGTCCGGACGGGTACGTGGCGCGGCCCCCCGTCCCGGCCCCGCCCGTGAGGTGAGCGGCGGGCCGTACCGCCTCTACAAGCGCCCTACAGGACTACAGGCCGAAAGGCCCCACAGGCCCAGGCTCTACAGACTCAGGCCCTATGGGCTCTTTGGGCGGCCCGGCCCCCGGCGCTCGATGAAGGCTGACAGGCCGTCCAGGAGGCCCTTCAGGCCCAGTTCGAAGATCTCGTCGTCCTCCTTGTCGCCGAAGGCGAAGGTGTCCTCGGCGAGCGCGGCGAGGTGGGGGTAGCGGCCGGTCTCCATCGCCTTGATCATGACGGGTTCCTGGGCCTTCCAGAAGTCCTCGTCGCTGATGCCGGTGCGCTTCTCGGCCTGCGCGGAGTTCAGGCGGGTGCGGGCGTGGCCCGTGACGAAGGCGTCCACGGCGACCAGGACCTGGAACTTCTCGCGGTCGGTGAGGCCGGTGCCGGCCAGGCCGGTGAGTGCGAATTCCAGTCCGGTCAGGGTGTTGGGCCCCAGGAGGGGGCGGGCCTGGTCGACCTGGAGCAGCCAGGGGTGCAGTTGGTGGAGCCGGCGTCCGCCGCGGGCGACCGACTCCAGGACGGTGCGCCAGCCGTCGGAGGGGTCCGGGTGTGCGTCGGGGTCGAACTCGACGATCTTGTCGAGCATGAGGTCGAGGAGTTCGGCCTTGCCCGGTACGTACCGGTACAGGGACATCGTCCCCACGCCGAGTTCGGCGGCGACCCTCCGCATGGAGAGCGCACCGAGCCCCTCGGCGTCGGCGACCGCCACGGCGGCGTCGACGATCCGGTCGAGGGACAGCGCCGGCTTGGGCCCTCGGCTGGGCCGTTCGCCCAGGCCCCAGAGCAGTTCCAGGCTCCGCGATATGTCGCCGTCACCGCTGTGTTCTGTCGTCATGGTGCGGCCCATCCTAAGTCGCGCAAAAAAACTGGGTACTTTGTACGCGGAATGGAGTACGGTGTACCCAGTTTCGGGGAGGAGTCATGAGAACCGTGAAATCCACGATGCCCAAGCGCCCCAAGGGCCCTGATAACCCCAAGAGCCCCTTATCCGCCGCGAGTTCCGGCCCCTCCAGGAGGGGCACCGGGGCGGCGGACGAGGCGGTCCTCGTTGAGGGGCTGGAGAAGCGGTACGGCGACAAGCGGGCGTTGGACGGCCTGGACCTCGTCGTCCGCGCCGGGACCGTGCAGGGCCTGCTCGGGCCCAACGGCGCGGGCAAGACCACCGCCGTGCGCGTCCTGGCCACCCTGCTGCGCCCGGACGGCGGGCGAGCGGTGGTCGCGGGCCACGACGTGGTGCGCGAGCCGGGGCGGGTGCGCCGCCGGATCGGCCTCACCGGCCAGTACGCCGCCGTCGACCAGATCCTGACCGGCCGCCAGAACCTGGAGATGTTCGGCCGGCTCTTCCACCTGGACGGGCGCCGCGCGCGGGCCCGCGCGGCGGAGCTGCTGGCGGGATTCGGGCTCGGTGACGCGGCGGACCAGCAGGTCAAGACGTACAGCGGAGGCATGCGGCGCCGACTGGACCTGGCCGCCGGCATGATCCTGGCGCCCGACGTCCTCTTCCTGGACGAGCCGACCACGGGACTTGACCCGGGCAGCCGCAACGAGGTGTGGGAGTCGGTGCGTTCGCTGGTCGCGGCGGGCACGACCGTACTGCTGACGACCCAGTACATGGACGAGGCGGACCAGTTGGCCGACCGGATCGCGGTCATCGACCACGGCCGGACGATCGCGGAGGACACCCCGGCGGGGCTGAAGCGGGAGATCGGCGGGGACAGCGTGTACGTGGTGCTGCGGGACGCCGCGGACCTGCCGCACGCCGTACGGACCGTCGGGCGGGTGACCGCGGCGGGCACCGGACCGGTGACGGAGGAGGCGGAGCGACGGGTGAGCGCGCCGGTGAGCGACGGGGTGGCGGCGCTGACCGAGGTGGCGCGCACCCTTCAGGACGAGGGGGTGGGCGTGGCGGACATCGGGCTGCGGCGGCCCACGCTGGACGAGGTCTTCCTGCGGCTGACCGGACACCGTACGGCTGCCGGAACGGGCGGCCCGGAGGCCGGCGCGCGGCGCGGTGCGAAGGAGGAAGTGGCGTGACCATGGACACGAGCCCGGTCCCGGCTCTGGACGGCCTTGGGCGACGGGTCTACTGGGCCGTCGCCGACTGTCTGACCATCGTCCGGCGCGACCTGACCCACCTGGCCAAACAGCCCGCCAACATCGCCTGGCAGCTCGGCTTCCCGATCATCTCCGTCCTCCTGTTCGTCTACGTCTTCGGCAGCGCGATGGAGGTGGGCGAGGGCGTCGACTACACCTCGTACGCGATGCCCGGGATGTTCGCCATGACGATGTCCTTCGGGTTCATGAACACCGCGATGCTGGTGGCGGTCGACAAGGACCGCGGCGTCACCGACCGCTTCCGCTCGATGCCGATGGCGCCCTCGGCGGTGGTCGCGGGCCGGGGCGTCTCCGACGTCATCGGCTCGGCCCTGGACCTCACCGTGCTGGCGTCGATCGCCCTGGTCGTCGGCTGGCGCCCGGACGGCGGCCTCCTCGCCGCCATCGGGGCCTTCGGCCTGCTGCTGTTCCTGCGCTTCGCGCTGATCTGGCTCGGGGTCCTGCTCGGCCTGCTGGTCCCCAACCAGGAGGCGGCGGGCAACCTCTTCGCGCTCGCCTTCCCCTTCGGGATGATCTCCAGCGTGTTCACCCCGCCCTCGATGATGCCGGAGTGGCTGGGCGCGATCGCGATGTGGAACCCGGTCTCCTCCACGGCCAATGCGATCCGCGAGCTGTTCGGGAACGCGGTTCCGTCCGGCGGGAGCTGGATCGAACAGCACGCCGTACTGATGGCGGTGGTCTGGCCGGTGCTCCTCACGGCGGTCTTCCTGCCGCTTTCCGTACGGCGCTTCCAGCGGCTCAGCCGCTGACCGGGCCGTTGACCGGGCCGTTGACCGGCGTAATTCGGCCACCGGACCGAATTCCGATCGCCTTCCCGCCGGAAAACGACGGAAAAGGCCGGGGCCCGCTTCCCGGAAAGGGAAGCGGGCCCCGGCCCCCGGTCTCGCCGACCGGGCAGGTGATCAGGCAGGTGATCAGGCAGGCAGGATGTTCTCGGCCTGCGGGCCCTTCTGGCCCTGCGTGACGTCGAAGGTCACCTTCTGGCCTTCCTGGAGCTCACGGAAGCCCTGGGTGGCGATGTTCGAGTAGTGGGCGAAGACGTCGGCGCCGCCGCCGTCCTGCTCGATGAAGCCGAAGCCCTTTTCAGAGTTGAACCACTTCACGGTGCCGGTTGCCATGTCGTTCTCCTTCGTTGGGAAGCAGTGCCGGATGCCACCTGGTGTGGAATCCTCGTCGCCGCAATGCGCCCAGCCGGAAAAGACCGGCATAACAAAAATGCACCTGAGGGTCACATCCCGTCAGGTGCACAAGTTCATGGGTACCAAAACTGCAACTGAAATCAACGTAGCACGGATCCGCCCCGAGTGGAGGTTTTTGCAGGTCGCGTGGTACCCAAATGCCGTACGCCCGCACATCCGGCCGACCGGATGTGCGGGCGCACGGACCTTCCTACGGTCAGAGCTTGTCGATCACGTAGTCGACGCACGCGGTCAGTGCCTCGACGTCCGCCGGGTCGACCGCCGGGAACATCGCGATGCGCAACTGGTTGCGGCCGAGCTTGCGGTACGGCTCGGTGTCCACGATGCCGTTGGCGCGCAGCGCCTTGGCGACGGCCGCCGCGTCGACCTCCTCGTTGAAGTCGATCGTGCCGACGACCTGCGAGCGCTTGGCCGGGTCGGCGACGAACGGGGCCGCGTACTTGGAGTCCTCGGCCCAGCCGTAGAGGGCGCGCGAGGAGGCCGCGGTGCGCCGTACGGCCCAGTCCAGGCCGCCCTGCCCGTTGATCCACTCCAGTTGCTCGTTGAGGAGGAAAAGGGTGGCCAGGGCAGGGGTGTTGTAGGTCTGGTTCTTCAGGGAGTTGTCGATCGCCGTGGGCAGGGAGAAGAACTCCGGGATGTGCCGGCCGGAGGCGTGCACGGACCTGGCGCGCTCCAGAGCGGCGGGGGAGAAGGCCGCCAGCCACAGTCCGCCGTCGGCGGCGAAGGACTTCTGCGGGGCGAAGTAGTAGACGTCGGACTCGGAGATGTCCACGGGCAGTCCGCCGGCGCCGGAGGTGGCGTCCACCAGGACCAGGGAGCCCGCGTCGGCCCCCGCGACGCGCCGGATCGGCATGGCGACACCGGTGGAGGTCTCGTTGTGCGTGAGGGCGTAGACGTCCACGCCCTCCTCCGCCCGCGGCTCCGGGTGGGTGCCCGGGTCGGAGGTGACGAGGGTGGGCTCCGCCAGCCAGGGCGCGGCCTTGGCGGCCTTGGCGAACTTGGAGGAGAACTCACCGAAGGTGAGGTGCTGCGACTTGTGCTCGATCAGGCCGTGCGTCGCGATGTCCCAGAACGCGGTGGAGCCGCCGTTGCCGAGGACGACCTCGTACCCGTCGGGGAGCTGGAAGAGTTCGCGGACGCCCTCGCGCACCTTGCCGACCAGGTTCTTGACCGGCGCCTGGCGGTGGGACGTACCGAGAAGGGAGTTTCCGGTGGCGGCCAGGGCGCCGAGCGCCTCCGTACGCACCTTGGAGGGGCCCGAGCCGAAGCGTCCGTCGGCGGGCTTGATGTCGGCGGGAATCTGGATATCAGCCACGGACGAAGCCTAATCCGTCGCGGGGCGCGGAACGGGGTGAAGTCCAGCGGATGAGACGGGGAGCGGGGCGGTCCCGGACGGGGGAGGCGGCTGCGGACAGGTGAGTTCGCGGGCGTAGAGATCACTGAGGGCGGCGGTGGCGCGGGCCAGCTCCTGGCGTGCCTCGGGCGGGGAGAGGACCTCCACGGACGCCGCGAACTGCAGGAGCTGGCGTACGCCGCCCAGCTCGCCGAAGGCCAGCTCGACCGTCACCCAGCTCCCTTCCTCGTCCGCGGTCCTTCCCTCCTGCGGCTCCTCGGGTGTCGGCTCCTCCGGCGTTTGGTCCGGCTCCGGCGGCTCCTCCGAGGTCGGCTCCGGCTCCGGCGGCGCGGCCAGCGTCGGCCCCAGGAGGCGTACGAACAGGTCCAGCCGGCTGCGCAGCACCCGCGCCCGGACCCGCAGTGGCGTCGGCCGCTCCTCCACCTCCCGGCGCAGCTCCCGCCAGGCGTCCGCCAGCTCCACGCCCTCCCGGCGGCGTACGGGGGCGTCGGTGACGGTGGCCGCGGACACCCGGTCCGCGCGGAACAGCCGCGGCCGGCCCCGCCGGTCGGCGACGAGGTACCAGGTCCCGGCCTTGGCGACCAGGCCGTACGGATCGACGGTGTAGGTACGGGGACGGGGCTCGCCGCTGTGGCGGTAGCGGATGCGCAGCCGGCGGTCGGCGAAGACCGCGGTGTGCAGGGTGTCCAGGTCCACGGCCGGGCGCGGGCGCGCCATCCAGCGGTCCGGATCGACCAGGATGCGCCGGCTGGTCAGCTCGGCGGCCGGGCGGTGCGGCGCGGGCAGCGCGGCCATCACCTTGCGCAGCGCGGAGCCCAGCGCCTCGTCCAGGCCCAGCGCGGCGTGCGCGCCCCGCGCGGCCAGGACGAACAGGGCACGGGACTCGTCGGTGGTCAGCCCGGTGACGTCCGTACGGAAGCCGGGCAGCAGCGCGATGCCGCCGTGCCGGCCGCGCTCGGCGTAGACCGGCACCCCGGCGGCGGACAGCGCCTCGACGTCGCGGTAGATCGTGCGGGGCGAGACCTCCAGGCGCTCGGCGAGTTCCGCGGCCGGGACCCGGCCGCGGGTCTGGAGGAGCAGCAGGATCGAGAGCAGACGGTCGGACTTCACATGGAGAAGCTTTCCAAGGGGCGGCGGAAAACATGACGGCAGGTGTCAAGTTATCGCGCGACTCTGCCGCCATGAACCTCTTCGCACACACCCCACGGACCTCCCCCGCATCCTTGTCCGCATCCGCCCCCGCCCTCCCTGAAGCCGCGGTCACCGGCCTCGCCGCCCTCGCCGCCCCGGTCCATGGCCCCGTCCTGCGCCCCGGCGACGACGGTTACGACGAGGAGCGCTCCGGCTTCCAGACCGGCCACCGGCACCGACCGGCGGTCATCGTGGGGGCCGCCGGCGCCGCCGACGTACGCGCCGCCGTGGCCTTCGCCGCCGCCCACGGGCTGTCCGTAGCGGTGCAGGCCACCGGCCACGGCCTGGGCGCCGCCACCGAGGGCGGCCTGCTGATCACCACGCGCCGGATGACCGGCCTGCGCGTGGACGCGGCAGCCCGTACGGCGTGGGCGGCGGCCGGCGTCGTATGGGCGCAGGTGATCGAGGAAGCCGCGCGACACGGGCTGGCGCCGCTCAGCGGCTCCGCGCCGGCCGTCGGCGTGGTCGGTTACACCCTCGGCGGTGGCCTGGGCCTGCTGGCCCGGGAGTTCGGCTACGCGGCGGAGCACGTACGGGCGGTCGAGCTGGTCACCGCCGACGCCCGCGAGCTGCGGGTGACCGCCGACAGTGATCCGGACCTGTTCTGGGCGCTGCTCGGCGGCGGCCACGGCTTGGGCGTCGTGACGGGGATGGAGTTCGGCCTGGTGCCCGTACGGCGGCTGTACGGCGGGCAGTTGGTCTTCGGGGCCGACCTGATCGACGCGGCGCTGGGCGCGTACCTGGACTGGACGCGTGACCTGCCCAACGCGCTGACCTCCTCCTTGGGCATCCTGGTCTACCCGGACATCCCCCAGCTCCCCGAACCGCTGCGCGGCCGGCACCTCCTGACGGTCCGCGTCGCCTACACCGGCTCGGTGGAGGACGGCGAGCGGTTGGTCGCACCGCTGCGCGCGGTCGGCCCGCGGGTGAGCGACACCCTGCGCGAGATGCCGTACACCCAGTCGCACACCATCCACGCCGACCCGGACACCCCGCGCGCCTATGACGGCGACAACGCGCTGCTCACCGACCTGGACCCGGACACCCTGCGCGAGGCCGCCGCACTCGCCGGGCCCGGCGCCCCGTTCATGTGCGTCTTCCAGCTCAACCACCTGGGCGGCGCATTGGCGACCCCGGCCGCCGGACCCACGGACGCCGCCGACTCCCCCCGCCCCGGGAGCGCGGTGGGCCACCGCGACGCCCGCTACCTGCTGCGGGTCAGCTCCCCGGTGGACGGCACCGACCGTGAGGCCGTACGAGCCCTTCACGCCCGGATCCTGGGCCTCACGGCCCCCTACCGCATCGGCCGCAACATCAACATGCTCTTCGGTGACCACGACCCCCGGACGGTTCGCGACGCGTACGAGCCCCCCACCTATGAGCGACTGACGAAGCTGAAGGCCACCCACGACCCGGCGGGTCTCTTCCGCACCGACAAGTAATCAGGCCGAGGCCGCGCCTGCGCACGGCACATAAGGCGCAGTCGTGGACATCGGGGGCGGCACGGGTTACTACCTGGCCGGCGTACTCGGCCAACTGCCGGGCGCCCGTGGCCTCGTCCTGGACACCTCGGTACGCGCCCCGCGCGCGGCGGCCCGCTCCCACGAACGTGCCGCCGCGGCCACCTGGGACGTCTTCCGCCCCTTCCTACTGGCCGATGGGGCGGCCGACGTCGTGCGTCACCAGGTGCCCGGGATGGTCACCTCCCGCCGAGGAGGTCCGAGTTAGGTGATGAGCCACGTGCTGAGCCAGGTGATGAGCCCGGTGTGGTGGGCATGCTGGGGGCATGGCCGCTGATCACACGGAGACCGTCGAGCTGGGGCGGGCGTTGCGGGGCGCGGTGCGCGGGGAGGTGTCCCTGGCCGCGGCGGACCGGGCTCTGATGACGATGGACGCGTCGAACTACCGGCGGGTGCCGCGGGCGGTGGTGGCGCCGTGGGACGCGGCGGACGTGGCGGCGGTGCTGGGGGTGTGCCGGGAGCGCGGGGTGCCGGTGGTGCCGCGCGGCGGGGGGACCTCGATCGCCGGGCAGGCGACCGGTGCCGGGGTGGTGCTGGACTTCACCCGGCACCTGCGGCGGATCGTTTCGCTGGATGCCGGGGCGCGTACGGCCGTGGTGCAGCCCGGGGTGGTCCTGGACGAGCTGCGGGGGGCGGCCGGCGTGTACGGCCTGACGTTCGGACCGGACCCCTCCACCCACAGCCGGTGCACGCTCGGCGGCATGATCGGCAACAACTCCTGCGGCGCGCACTCGGTGGCGTGGGGCACCACCGCCGACAACGTACGGGAGCTGGAGGTGCTGACGTACGGGGGCGAGCGGGTGCGGGCCGGGCGGGGCACGGACGGCCTTCCGGAGCGCCTGGCGCGGGGCGTACGGGAGCTGGCGGACGGTGATCTGGCGCTGCTGCGCACCGGCTACCCCGGTCTGCCGCGGCGGATCTCCGGCTACGCGCTGGACGCGCTGCTGCCCGAGCGGGGCCGGGACGTGGCGCGGGCGCTGACCGGCAGTGAAGGCACGCTGGGGGTGCTGACCGAGGCGGCCGTACGGCTGGTGGACGCACCCCGCGCCCGGGCGCTGGCGGTACTCGGCTACCCGGACGAGAGCGCGGCGGCCGAGGCGGCGCATACGCTGCTGCCGCTGAAGCCGCTGACGGTGGAGGGGATGGCGGCCGATCTGGTGGGGGAGGCCGGGCGTGAGCTGCCGCGGGGCGGGGCCTGGTTGTTCGTGGAGACAGGGGGTGACAGCGCGGGGCAGGCGCGGGCGCGGGCCGAGGAGGTGTGCCGGGTGTCGGCGGCGGACGGCGCCATGGGGTGCGCCGTTGTCACCGACCCCGCCGCGCAGCGGGCCCTGTGGCGCGTACGGGAGGACGCGGCCGGAACCGCCACCCGGACACCCGGCGGCGGCGAGGCGTGGCCCGGCTGGGAGGACTGCGCGGTGCCGCCCGCCCGGCTCGGCCCGTACCTGCGGGACTTCCGCGCCCTGCTGGCGCAGTACGGGCTGCGCGGCATTCCGTACGGGCACTTCGGGGAGGGGTGCATCCACGTACGCATCGACTTCGACCTGCTGAGCGCGCCCGGGGTGCGCCGGTTCCGGGAGTTCTCCCACGACCTGGCGGAACTGGTGGTCTCCTACGGCGGTTCGCTCTCCGGCGAGCACGGAGACGGGCAGGCGCGCGCCGAGCTGCTGCCGAAGATGTACGGGTCGGAGCTGGTCGGGCTGTTCGAGCGGTTCAAGGACCTGTGGGACCCGGCGGGCGGGCTGAATCCCGGCGTGCTCGTACGGCCCGCGCGGCTGGACGAGAACCTGCGGTTCACGGCGCTGCCGAAGCGGCCGGTACCGGTGGCGTTCGGGTATCCGCACGACGGCGGGGACTTCTCGGCGGCGGTGCGCCGGTGTGTCGGCGTCGCCAAGTGCCGCTCGGCGTCGCCCGGTTCGCGTACGGACGCGTCCCCCGAGGTCATGTGCCCCTCCTTCCGGGCGACCGGCGAGGAGCGGCACTCCACGCGCGGACGCGCACGGCTGCTGCACGAGATGCTGGCGGGCGAGGTGATCACCGGCGGCTGGCGTTCGACGGAGGTACGGGACGCCCTGGACCTGTGCCTCTCGTGCAAGGGCTGCCGCAGCGACTGCCCCGTGGGGGTGGACATGGCCACGTACAAGGCGGAGTTCCTCCACCACCACTACAGGGGGCGGCTGCGGCCCGCCGCGCACTACTCGATGGGGCGGCTGCCGCGCTGGCTGCGCGCGGCGGCCCCGGCCGCGCCGCTGCTCAACGCCCTGGCACGCACCCCGCTGGCCGGCGTCGGCAAGCGGCTGGCGGGCATCGCGCCCGAGCGGGCCCTGCCGCCGCTGGCCGGGGAGACGTTTCTGCGGTGGTGGGCGCGCCGGGAGGCCGAGCGGGCTGCCGGGATCGGTGGGCGGGGCGGTGCTGTCGGGCGGGGCGGTGATGCCGGGGGCGAGGGTGTTACCGAGCGCGGTGGTACAGCCGAGGGTGGTGGTGCAGTGGAGTGTGGTGGTGCAGCCGAGCAGGGGGATGTCGCCATGCGGCCTACGGTCGTCCTGTGGCCCGACACCTTCACGAACTACCTCGCCCCGGAGGTGGGCCGGGCGGCCGTACGTGTCCTCCAAGCAGCCGCCCTGAACGTAGGACTCGCGCAGCAAGTACCTCTCACGCGAGCGCCGCGCCATGGCGGCGGACCGCTGTGCTGCGGCCTGACCTGGGTGTCCACCGGCCAGTTGGGTACGGCCCGCGCCGTCATGCGGCGCACGGCCGACGCGCTCGCTCCCGTGGCGGCGGACGGGCTCCCGCTGGTGGTCCTGGAGCCGAGCTGCGCGGCGACCCTGCGTACGGACCTTCCTGAGCTGCTGTCCGACGACCCGCGGGCCGCCGGGATCGCCGCGTCCGTACGCACCTTCGCGCAGGCACTGGAGGAGTACGCGCCCGACTGGGAGCCGCCACGCGTGGACCGCCCGGCCGCCGGGCAGACCCACTGCCACCAGCACGCGGTCCTGGGGGACGCGGCTGAGCGCCGGCTGCGCGCACGGGCCGGCCTGACCGGCGAGCTGAGCGGCGGCTGCTGCGGCCTCGCGGGCGACTTCGGCTTCGAACGCGGCCATTACGACATCTCCGTCGCCTGCGCCGAGGACCAACTGCTGCCCGCCGTACGGAATTCCGCGCCGGACACGGAGTTCCTCGCGGACGGCTTCTCCTGCCGTACGCAGATCAACCAGCTCACCGGGCGCCGCGCACGTCACCTGGCGGAAGTCCTGGAGAAGTACCTGTAACCGCACAGCCGCGCCGCACCGCACCGTACGGCCGCTGCCCCGCCGGACCGATGGCCTACGACGCCACCTGCACTTCCATCCCGCACTGGTTGCACCAGAACAGCCAGCCGTTCGCGTCGACATCGCTGGAGCCGCACCCCATGCAGGGGTCCTCCACGAAATTGGCGCTCACCCACCTGCCGGCGGCACCGGCCCGCCGCGACTGGGCGTCGCGCTCCACCCCGTAGCACCGGATGCACAGTCCCACGGAGCTGCCGGGGAGCTTCATCGGCGCTTTGTGGCAGTTGCCGCACGGCAGCTTGCCGACGAATTCACTCGCCAACCGGGCACGGTACGCCATCATGTCCACCTCCTACGCGATGACCGTTCCGGTGCCGCCGCAGCCGGAGCACTGTGTCGTGACCTCGTTCCCGAACTGGTCTTCCCATACGACTTCCCCCGCACCCTCGCAGTCCGGGCACTCCTTCTCCGGCGGCAGGCCATCATCCGAGTCCCTTGAGTCCTTCGACACGGCCCCTCCCTCAAACCAGCTCGCGGCAGCCCAGCCGCACGACAGCTTGATCCCGATGACGTCGGCGCTCCGGCCCGGCCCGGCCCGGCCCGAGCGCCGCCTCACCGAACCCACGCTTCTCGAACGCGGGACCACCCCCGCACGCGCGGGGACCATACAGCGAGGAGGCCCGTCACGGTCAGGTTCGCGGGACCACCCTCGCACGCGCGGGGACCCCGGACCAGGTGGTTCGCCTTTTTCCTGCCTCGGGGAACAGGCCCGCACGTGGGGGGACCACATCACCTCCCAACGTTGGGAGGTGATCCCCTGGGGGCCGCCCCCGCACGCGCGGGGACCACTATGCCCTGGAACACCCAGACGAAGAGGTGCTGGGACCACCCCCGCACGCGCGGGGACCACTTGGCCATGGCGCTGATGTCCTTGGCGAGCTCGGGACCACCCCCGCACGCGCGGGGACCACACGTCTACACGCCGCCCGTACCCATGCTCCAAGGGACCACCCCGCACGCGCGGGGACCACTTGCAGCAGCGGGTGACCGAGGCTGAGACCGCGGGACCACCCCCGCACGCGCGGGGACCACCGCCGAATCGAACGGGCTGCACGCGGCGCCGCGGGACCACCCCCGCACGCGCGGGGACCACTTCCCGAGCGCCTTCGGTTGAGGGTTCGATCAGGGACCACCCCCGCACGCACGGGGACCACGAGTCGACCGAGGGCGCCATGGCCGAGCTCAAGGGACCACCCCCGCACGCGCGGGGACCACAGCGGGCCGGGCGGGGGTTTCCTGTGCGGATGGGGACCACCCCCGCACGCGCGGGGACCACAGCCGCTTCGGGGACATGGCGTCCGGGTCCTCGGGACCACCCCCGCACGCGCGGGGACCACGAATCCGGTTCTCGTCTCCGGATGCCAACTACGGGACCACCCCCGCACGCGCGGGGACCACAGGAGCTGACCTGGTGTTTTAGTCGGCGAGGGAGGCGTTTTTGCTTACTTGTCGAGGAAGCGGCGTAACGCTCAATTCGGGCAGGGCTTCTCCTTGTTCCGTCGTTCCGTTGGGGCGGTCGACGTAATCGGTGGATCAAGCGGCTGGGCTGACAGGTACGCGCCCCCGGGGGGCATGGTCGGGCCGGTTCTTTGGGTGGAGGTTATCTGTCGGGGGAGGGGGCGGCCCAGGAGCCCGGCGCGTTGGTCTGGGGGTGCGGTGTGCCGATGATCTCGCGTGCCAGGGTTACCAGGGCCGGGATGTCGGGGTGGCTGGGGCCCTGGCGCCAGGTGAGGCTTACGGGGACCGGTGGGGCGTCGGTCAGGGGGACGTAGGCGACGCCGGGGTGGGGGTGCATGCCGGCGGTGGCGCAGGCGGTGACGCCGACGGCGCTGCCGGCGGTGATGACGGCGAGCCAGTCGTCGGTGTTGGTGATGGTGACGGTGGCGCGCGGGCGGGCGTCGGCGGGCCACAGGTCCAAGGTGGTGATGCCGGAGACGGGGTTGATCGCGAGGGTGCGTTCGCAGAGGTCGGCGAGGGTGAGTGCGGGGCGGCGGGCGAGCGGGTCGTCGGTGGGCAGCGCCGCCACCCGTGTCTCCGTACGCAGGTGTTCGGTGTTCAGTCCGGGCGTACGGATCTCTCCGCGCAGCAGGGCGGCGTCGACGTCGCCGCGAGTCAGGCCGGCCGTACGGTCGTCGATCCGGCGCAGTACCAGCGGTGTCCTGGGGTGGGTCTCGGCCCAGCGGCGCAGGAGCGCGGTGGTGTCCGCGCCGGCCGCGGCCCAGGGGTGGCCGAGGAGGAGCGGGCGGGTGGTGTGCCGGGCCTCGTCCAGCGCCCGGTCGAAGGCGGTGACGGCGGCGGCTGCCCGGTCGCGGAAGGCGTGGCCCTCGGCGGTCAGTTCCAGGTGGTGGGTGGAGCGGTCCACCAGGAGGACGCCCAGGCCCTGTTCGAGCTGGCGCAGGGTGCGGGAGACGGCGGGCTGGCTCAGGTGCAGCCGCTCGGCGGCGCGGGTCACGCTGAGGGTGTCGGCGACGGCGAGGAAGCAGCGGAAATGACGCAGCTCGATGCTCATGCGTGCGGAGCATAACGGCAGCGGAACCGGCATTTCACGGGACGCGGGGCGGGCCGTAACGTGGCGGGGTGACCGCATCGCATCGCCATCCCGCCACTGATTCGCCCTCCGGTAGTCGCAGTGCCAATGGATCAACCGACACCACTGGCGCCACGCCCGCTTCGCGTCGCGTTCCGCCGTCCGCCGAGGTCCGTAGGGCCGAGAAGCTGTCCGGGGCGCAGGGCACGGCGGCTCCGGGCGGGCGGCTGCTTTCCGTCGGGCTGGTGATCGGCGGCATCGTTTCCCTCCAGTTCGGGGCTTCGGTGGCCGTACTCCTCTTTCCCAGAGCCGGCGCGCTGGGTGTGGTGACCCTGCGTCTGACGGCCGCCGCCCTCGTCCTGCTCGTGGCCTGCCGCCCGAAACTGCGCGGTCACACCCGCGGTGACTGGGCCACCGTCCTGGCCTTCGGCTTCGCCCTGGCCGGCATGAACTCCCTCTTCTACCAGGCCATCGACCGCATCCCGCTCGGTGCCGCGGTCACCCTGGAGTTCCTCGGTCCGCTGATCCTCTCCGTGGCCACCTCCCGCCGGGGCTTGAGTCTGCTGTGGGCGGCGCTGGCGCTGGGCGGGGTGGCCCTGCTCGGCCGTGCGGGGCTGGACGGCCTCAATCCGCTGGGTGCCGCGTTCGCCCTGGGGGCCGGTGCGCTGTGGGCCGCGTACATCCTGCTCTCGGCCCGTACGGGACAGCGCTTCCCGCAGGCGGACGGCCTGGCCCTGGCGATGACCGTCGGCGCCCTGCTCAGCCTGCCGCTCGGCATCGCCACCGCGGGCTCCGCCCTCCTGGATCCCGTCACCCTGGGTCTGGGTGCGGCCGTCGCCCTGCTGTCCTCCGTCATGCCCTACACCCTGGAGCTGCTCGCCCTGCGCAAGCTTCCCGCCTCGGGTTTCGCGGTCATGATGAGTCTGGAACCGGCCGCGGCGGCCACCGCCGGCTTCCTGGTCCTGCACCAGTCCCTCGGCTGGCCGGAAGTGGTCGCCATCGCGCTGGTGGTCACCGCCAGCGCCGGTGCGGTAACCGCCGCCCGCACGTAGGTGTGCCGTAAGCGGTGAGCGGAAGGCGCTGTCGTGGGGCGGGGCCGGACGGGTACGGAGGAGGCCGGCGGGGCGGGAGTGGCGGGGAGGCCGGTTGATGCCTCATTGGCCGGGCGTCCCTCTTCCCTTTCCCCGCGAGGCGGGAACAATGGTCCGGAGTGCCGGAAGGGGTGGCGGAACCCGCGCGCCCGCACCCGAGACCCGCACCCGAGCACCCGTACCCAAGGCCCGCGCTCGAATCCCGTGCTCGAAGACCCGTACTCCAAGACACGTGCTCGAAGACCCGCGCTCAAAGACCCGTACTCGGGCGGGTGAGCGGTCACCGGCCCGAGAACCGGCGTCCGGACCGGCGCGTGTGCGCTGCGCGCGGGTCCGCGGGGCCGTACGCGCCGACCGGCAGACCTTCCCGGGACCTCCCGAAGGAGTGGTACATGGTCGCTCACCGTGACTACCCCGTCATCGACGCGGACAGCCACATCGTGCTCCCCGACTCCGAGGACTGGTGGCGGGGCAGGCTGCCCGAGAAGTACGCCGCCTGGATGCCCTCCTACCAGGACGACCGGCTGACCGCCGAGGGCCGGGTCATCGAACAGCCCTCGTCCACCTTCCACGGCCGGCCCACCCAGGCCGCCTGGTTCGGGGGCACGCAGGGCGCCACGTACACCCCCGGAAGCTGGAAGTACGACGACCCGGCCGCCGTGGACGTGCTCGGCGCCCTCCAGCGCGGCGGCCTGGACCCCAAGGACCGGCTCACCGCCATGGAGCGGGAGGGCATCAGCCGCGCCTACATCTTCCCGTCCAAGGTGCTCGGCCTGCTTCCGGCCCTGCGCAGTTCCGCCTTCGCGTACGAGGTCGCCAAGGCGTACAACGACTGGGCGCTGGCCTACTGTGCCGAGGACCGGGAGCGGCTGTTCCCGGTCGCCGCGCTGCCGCAGCACGACCTCGTGCTGGCCGTGGACGAGGCGCGCCGGGTCCTGGAGCAGGGCGTGCGCACCGTCATCCTGCGGCCCAACACCGTGGCCGGCACCAACATCGACGACCCGGTCTACGACCTCCTGTGGGAGTTCTGCCAGGAACACGGCGTGGCGGTGTGCTTCCACGAGGGGTTCGGGGTCGCGCGCATCCCCCGTATCGGGACCGAGCGCACCCACGACACCATGCAGGGCCACCTCGTCAGCCACACCTTCGAGCACATGATGGCCGTGATGCTGCTGATCACCGGCGGTGTCCTGGAGCGGTTCCCCGGGGTGCGGTTCGCCTTCATGGAGAGCGGTGCGGGCTGGGCCCCGTTCTGGCTGAACCGGATGGACGACCACGCGGAGCAGTTCGCCAAGGACCGGCCGCCGCTTCCCGAGCGGCCCAGCACCTACTTCAGGCGGCAGTGTTATCTGGGTGTGGAGCCGGAGGATCCGCTGCTGCCCATGCTCATCGATCAGGGGCTGGCGGAGAACCTGCTGTTCGCCAGCGACTTCCCGCACTTCGACGCCAAGTTCCCCGGCGCCGTGACCGCCCTGGCCGACCGGGAGGACATCGACGAGGCGGCCAAACGGCTTCTGCTGTGCGACAACGCCCGCCGTTTCTTCGGGATCGACTGATGGGGCCGGACCCACTGGTGGGACGGGAGCGGTCGATGGCGTCGATGGGGTCGATGGAGCGGGAGCGGCCGGTGGAGCGGATTCTGCCGGAACCGGACGCCCGGGTCGCAGCCGTCCTGAGCGGGCTGGAGGAACGTTCCCGCAAGGAGCAGGCGGAGTTGGAGGCGCTGCGCGCCAAAGGAGGCACCGCCCTGCGCGAACGGGCCGGCTCCTTCATGCTCGACGTCGGCCCGGACGTCGGCCAGTTGCTGAACACCCTGGTACGGGCGATGGCCGCGCACACGGTCGTGGAGGTCGGTGGTTCGGTCGGCTACTCCACGATCTGGCTCGCCGAGGCGGTACGGGCCACCGGCGGACGCCTGTACTCCATCGAGGTCGACCCCGGGAAGCAGGACGAGCAGCGGGACAACGTGAGGGAGGCGGGGCTCGCCGGCGTCGTCGAGCTGACCGCCCTGGAGGCGCCCGCTCTCCTGCCCACCCTGGCCGGCCCGGTCGACCTCGTTCTCCTGGACCACTGGAAGGAGTTGTACGTACGGGACTTCGACGCCTGCTGGCCGACGCTGCGGCCGGGCGGCGCGGTGGTGGCCGACAACATCCTGATCCCGAAGAAGAACGCCGAGGTCATCGCCGCGTACCGGCGGCACGTCGGCGGTGTGCCGGACGCGCAGAGCCAGGTGCTGGCGATCGGGGACGGGATCGAGTTCACCGTAAAGCGTGAAGCGCGGCCCGGCGTTCGGCGGGCGTCCGGTTCCGGGCCCTAGCGTGGCCCCGCTATCGACGTCCCCTCTTCCGACGGAAAGTTTGGATCATGAAGATCGGCATCGAGTCAGAACTGCCCGTGGTCGACCGCCGAGGGGTCGCGGCCGGCCGTCCGGCCGTGCGGGCCGTCTTCGAACGGCTCGCGGCCCGACCGGATTTCACCCCGTACCACGACGCTGCCACCGGCACGCTGGTAGGCGTCCGGTCGGCGCGTGGGCACGGAACCCTTGACGTGGGCAACGACTACGGCGTCTGTACGGTCGAGACGGCACTGCCGCCGGAAGAGGGGTTCGCCGCCGCCAAGACCGCCTGGAACCGTACGCTGGACGACGTGGTGTTCCCGGCCCTGGCGGCCGAGGGACTGTCCGCCCTCGCCCACGGCTGCCAGCCGCTGACCGAGACCCTCGGCGGCCCCTACCTGGCGGACAAGGCCCACTACGGCCTGTGGCTGGCGCAGGCCGAGCGGTACCCGGGCCACTACGCCAGTGACGCCTGGCCCGGCTTCGCCGCCGTCCAGTTCAACGTCGACGTCCCGCTGCCACGGGTGATCGACGTCTGCAACACGCTCATCAGGATGACGCCGCTGATCTTCGCGTGGGGCGCCAACTCCGCGGTGTTCGGCGGCCGGGTGCAGCCCTGGTACTCCCTGCGGCTGCGCGGCTACACGGAACTGTCGGACACCAACCCGTTCTTCGCCCACCGCCTGCACTACCCCCGCCACCTGTACGGCAGTCTGGCGGACTACATGCGTCAGGCGTGGGAGCTGCCGATCTTCGAGGTCACCAGGGACGGCGCCCTCCACACCCCGCTGATGCCCGAGCTGACGACGTGGCAGTTCGCCGAGGCGGGCCACGCCGAGTTCGTCGACCCGGGCGGCAGCAAGCGCACTCTCCAGTGCACCCCCGCCGACCTGGCGTCCGGACTGGTCTTCTGCTGGCCGGCGGTACGGGTCCGGATGCGGCTGGACGAGGCGTGCACCGTCGCCGGGGCGCTGGAGGCGGTGGCGGCCGGCCGGGGCGAGGCGGTGCTCCGGGACGGCGGACGCGGCACCTTCGTCGAGATCCGCCACCTGCCCACGATGAGCCGGGAGGAAACGTTCGCGTGGCTGGCCATGCTGCTGGGCTGGCTGGGCGACATCGAAGCCTGCCGCGACCTGTTCGGCGGCTGGTCGCTCCAGGACGCCCGTACGGCCGCCGACGAGGTGCAGACCCGCGGCTGGGCGGCCGAGGTCGCCGGCGTGCCGCTGACGGAGTGGGGCCGGCGCGCCCTGGACCTGGCGGCCGGGTCGCTGCGCCGGGAGCCGGTGGCGCCCGTGGAGGAGCTGGAACCGCTGACGCGGCGGCTGCGGGACCGGACGAGCCCGGCGACCGACGCCGTCGCGCGGGTGCGCGCCGAGGGCGTCGGGGCGTTCGTGGAGGAACTGCGGATGTGCTGAGGGAGCGGACGGGCCGTACGGAGGGGGCCGTACGGAAGGGGCCGTGCGGAGGGCCCGTACGGAGGGCGGTCCGTCCTGGACGTGGGGACATGCGGGGAGTGGGGACGTACAGGGCCGTTGGGACGTACGGCGCGTTGGGACGTACGGGGCTTCGGTGCGTACGGGGCGCGAGGACGTACGGAGCCCGAGGGCGTACGGGGCGCGGGAGCGTACGAACGGCCGGGAGGAGGTGCCGGGATGGAGCGGCGGCAGGGGGAGGGAGCCCGGCGGGGCGGGCCCGGCGCGCCGGGGCCCCGGGACACGTACAACTTCTCCGCGGGGCCCGCGACGCTGCCCCGGCCGGTGGCCCTGCGGGTGCGCGAGGAGCTCGCGGCGCACGCGGGCGACGGCGCGTCGATCATCGAGATCAGTCACAAGCACCCCCGGTTCATCGGCGTGCTCGACACCGCCGTGGCGCTGTACCGGGAGGTGACCGGGCTCCCCGGGGACCACCATGTGCTGTTCGTGCACGGCGGGGCCCGGATGCAGTGCGCCGCCGTGCCGCTCAACCTCATCGGCCGCTCCCCGACCCGTACCGCCGGGTACGTGGTGACCGGCCTGTTCGCCCAGCAGGCGCAGCGTGAGGGCGCCCGCTACGGCACCGCCGCGATCGTCGCGTCCAGTCAGGACACCGGCTTCGACCGGATACCCGAGGTGGGCGGGCGGCACTGTCCGCCGGACGCCGCCTTCCTCCACCTCACCAGCAACAACACCGTCTACGGCACCCGCTGGACGGACTTCCCGCACGACTGTCCCGCCCCGCTGGTGGCCGATGCCACCAGCGACATCCTCTCCCGGCGGTTGGACCACGGCCGGTTCGGCATCGTCTACGCCGGGTTCCAGAAGAACCTGGGGCCCGCCGGCACGGCCCTGGTGACCGTCCGCGACGACCTGCTCGGCCACGCGCTGCCGGAGACTCCCCGGCTGCTGGACTACTCCGTCCACGCGGCGTCCAAGTCCCTGGACAACACCCCGAACACCTTCGCCGTCTTCGTCCTCCTACTGACGCTGGAGTGGATCCGCGACCAGGGCGGCCTCGCGGCGGTCGAGCGGACGAACCTGGCCAAGGCCCGGCTGCTGTACGGGGAACTGGACCGTACGGCGTTCTACCGCCCCACCGCCCACCCGGCCCACCGCTCCGTCACCAACATCGTCTTCCGGCTCGCCGACGAGTCGCTGACCGGGGAGTTCCTGGACCGCGCGCGGGAGGAGGGGTTTCTCGGTCTGGCCGGGCACCGGCTGGTGGGCGGGGTGCGGGCGTCCGTCTACAACGGGATGCCGGAGGAGGGCGTACGGGCGCTGGCGGGTTTCCTCCGTGAGTTCGCACGCGTACGGGGGTGAGGCGCCCGGGGCCTTCAGGGCGGGCGGCCGTCGGCCCCGAAGAGCCCGCCAGACCCGCCCCGCCCGTCCGCCCCACCCCGTCCGCACCGTCCCGCACCGTCCGCCCCCGCTCAGTCCCCGGGCTTGACCACGGTGAACGCGTACCGGCCGAGGCTGAAGAAATACCGCCCCGTCGCATCCAGCTCGCGCAGCTCCCGGCTCCAGGCCCTGGTCTCCTCCGGGACCGCGCCGGGGTGGTCGGCGAGGAACGCCTCGATGAAGCCGACCTGCCAGTAGCTGTAGGTGTCGCGGCGGCACCGCCGGTTGAGGAAGGTCAGCGTGGTCAGGCTCTCCTCGGTGAACCCGGCCTCCTGGAGCAGCGGGCCGAGCCGGCGGGGCAGCCGGGGGTCGGCGACGTGGTCCTCCCACAGGTCGAGGATCCGCCGCATCCGGGGGCGGTCGGCGGAGTGCCACACCAGGGAGTCCCAGTCGGTGTCGAGCACCACCGCGCGGCCTCCCGGGCGCAGCACCCGGTACAGCTCGGCCAGCGCCCGTTCGATGTCGCCGACGTACTCGTACACCTGTGAGGAGACGGCGGCGTCGAACGACGCGTCGGGGAACGGAATCTCCTCGCAGCGCCCCGCCACCAGGCTGACCCGCGCGCCGGCCGGCGCGCACCGTGCCCGCGCCAGGTCCAGCATCGACGCGCTGATGTCCAGGCCGCACACCTCGCCGTCCGGGCCGACCGGGTCCACCAGCTCCGAGATCAGATAGCCGGGGCCGCAGCCGACATCCAGGACCCGCTCTCCGCGGGACACGGCGAGCTGCCGGAGCAGGTGCTGCCGCTGCCCGCGCATCTCGGGGGTGTGCGCCTCGATGTCGGCCTCGTCGGCCCGCTCGCCGTCGAAGCGCAGCAGTGTGCTCACGAGGGCACCTCCTCCGTACGAGCCGCTTGTGGCGCCCCGGGCGGCTCGGGCGGCTCGGGCGGCACGGGCGGCACCGGCCGGAGCCGGGCGTGCGCCACCGCCCGGTCGGTCAGGACGCCGGCCTCGCCCACGTAGCGGGCCGGGTCGAGCAGATCGTCCAGCGTGGCGGCGGAGAGCCATGAGGTGATCTCCGCGCATTCCAGTACGCAGGCGCGCAGTGCACGGCCGTCGCTCTGCGCCCGCTGGCTCACCTCGTAGACGAGGGTGTGCGCGCTCTGCTTGCCGATGCGTTCGCCCAGCGCCAGCATCAGCGCCTCGGTGCACAGGAACTCCGCCACCGAGGCCGCGTTCGCCGCCATCCGCTCGCGGTGCACCTGGAGCCCGGCGAGGACCTCGTTGAGTATCGCCAGCGCCGCCAGCGCGTAGTGCGACACGTCGGCGACCGTGACCCACTCCATCCGCAGCCCCCGTGCGTCGCGCTCGTGCTCCTGCACCATGCCCTCGACGCCGAGCGCGGCGGCGCTGCGGGCCAGGCGGGCCAGCAGGACGACCTGTTCGGAGCGTTCGGGGTTGCGCTTGTGCGGCATGGTGCTGCTGCCCACCCGCCCGTACTCCCAGCCCTCGGACAGCTCACCGACCTCGGCGCGCGAGAGCACCCGGATCTCCTCGGCGATCCGGCCCAGCGTCGCCGTGACCAGGGCCAGGGTGGTGCCGAACTCCGCCACCCGGTCCCGGGCGACGTGCCAGCCCACGACGGGCTCCCCGAGCCCGAGGCGGGCGGCGAAGTCGGTGAGCAGTTCCTGCCCGCGCCCCTGGAACCCGGCCATGGTGCCGACGCCGCCGTGCAACTGTGCCACCAGGGCCCGTTCGCGCAACTGGGCCAGCCGTTCGCCGTGCCGTACCAGTTCGTCCAGCCAGCCCGCCACCTTGAGGCCGAAGGTGATCGGCAGCGCGGGCTGGCCGTGGGTGCGGCCCACCATCAGGGTGTCGCGGTGCGCCCCGGCCAGGGCGATCAGGCGCGTGGTCATGGCGGCGAGTTCGGCGTCCGCCTCGTCGAGCACGTCCCGCATCTCCAGGGACTGCGCGGTGTCCTGGATGTCCTGGGTGGTGGCTCCCAGGTGCACCGTTTCCCCCGAGTCGGCCTCGCATGCCGCCGCCAGGCCGCGCAGCAGCGGGACCAGGGAGTGGCCCGTACGACGGAACTCGGGCGCCAGGGAGGCGAGATCGATCCGGCCCGGCTCGCACGCCCGCGCCACCCGCGCCGCCGTTCCGGGCGCGACCATGCCGAGCTTCTCCTGACTGGCCGCCAGCGCGGCCTCCACCCGGAGCCATCTGCGCAGCCGACATCGGTCGCAGAAGATCCGGCGGCTGGCGGCCGTGGCGTACCCCTGCCCGTGGAAGAGCGAATCCTGTACGTGCCCCCGCTCGTGGCCGCACTCCGCCGCAGCGTGGCCGTCGGCGTCCGCGCACGCCGGCGGCGGGTGCGCGGGCCCGGCGGAGCCGTGGGGGAGGTCGCCTCCGTACGGGGCGGGTGTCTGTGGGGCGGGTGCCTGCTGGTGCCTGCGAGAAATATCCATGAATCCTCGCGTTCCATGGGTTACTTCTGGGTCACTTCGGTCATCCCGGCAGAACTCGCCTCATGGCACCACAGGAGGGGGCGAGGCCAACCCTGCGCGCGGGGGGTGTTCCGGCCCGGCCGCCGGGTCGCGCCACGCACTGTCGCGTCGCGCGTTGGCGCGCCATGCACCGTCGCGTCACGCTTTGTCGCGCCGCGCACTGTTGCGTCACGCGTTATTGCGCCACGCATTGTTGCGCCGCGCATTCCTTCATTCCTTGTCGTACGGCGCGAGTCCCCGGCTGGCCCGGCTGTCCGCTTCAAAGAATCATGCAGGCGTGCTTGATTGTTTCCGGTGGCGCTGGCACGCTCGAAGCTCGCGCCGTACGGGTCAACGCCCTTGGCTCGTATGGGTGATGGGCTGACGAAGGGAGTGCCGCGTGTCCGGTCACGGGGCTGTGCTGAGCGATCTGAAGGACGAGAGCGAGGAATTGGACGGGCTGGTCGCCGGGCTCTCGCCGGAGGAGTGGCGGACGACCACCCCGGCTCCGGGGTGGACCATCGCGCACCAGATCGGGCATCTGGCGTGGACCGATCAGCAGGTGCTGACGGCCGCGAACGATCCTGAGCGTTTTCGTCGGGTCGCGGCACAGATGCTGGCGGAGTCGGCGGAGAGTTTTGTCGACGAGGGGGCCGCTCGGGAGGCGCAGGAGCCGCCCGACACGTTGCTGGCCCGCTGGCGGGCGGGGCGCGACGGCGTGCAGCGGGTGCTCGCCGGGCGGCCGGCGGACGCGGGGAAGCTGCCGTGGTTCGCGACGGCGATGAGTGTCGCGTCGATGGCGACCGGGCGGCTGATGGAGACCTGGGCCCACGGTCAGGACATCGCCGACGCGCTGGGCGTGCGGCGCACTCCTACGGCGCGGCTGCGGCATGTGGCGCGGATCGGCGTACGGGCCCGGGACTACGCGTACATGGCGCACGGGCTGACCCCGCCCCCGGAGGAGTTCCGCGTCGAGCTGCGGGCGCCGGACGGGGGGACGTGGGAGTACGGGCCACCGGACGCGGCGCAGCGGGTGACGGGGGACGCGCTGGACTTCTGCCTGCTGGTCACGCAGCGCGCGCACCGCGATGACGTCGCCGTACGGGCCGAGGGCGCGGACGCCGAGCGGTGGCTGACCATCGCACAGGCGTTCGCCGGTCCGCCGGGGAAGGGGCGGGAGCGCGGAGCGGGGAACCAGGGTGGCGGCCCGGTATGAGCGGGCGGGGGGTCCTGCGCGTAGGGAACGCGTCGGGCTTCTACGGGGACCGGTTCGCGGCGGTGCGGGAGATGCTGACCGGCGGGCCCTTGGACGTACTGACCGGGGATTACCTCGCCGAGCTGACGATGCTGATCCTGGGACGGGAGCGGCTGAAGGACCCCTCGCGCGGGTACGCCAGAACGTTCCTGCGGCAGATGGAGGAGGGGCTGGGGCTGGCCGCCGAGCGCGGGGTGCGGATCGTCACCAACGCGGGCGGGCTGAATCCGGCGGGACTGGCCGACGCCGTACGGGAGCTGGCGCGGCGGGTCGGGGTGCCGGTGCGGGTGGCGTACGTGGAGGGGGACGACCTGATGGCGGCCGGGGCGGGGGCCGGGGCCGCGGCCGACGTGGGGGACGGGGCCGCGGTCCGGCTTCCGGCGGAACGGGCCGGAGCCGCGGCCGGGACCCGGCTTCCGGCGGCGCGGGCCGGGTCGCCTGGCGCGCAGCCGCGCAGGGGCTGGGAGAAGGGCGCGCTGACCGCCAACGCCTACCTGGGCGGCGCCGGCATCGCCGCGTGTCTGCGGGCCGGTGCGGACGTGGTGGTGACCGGCCGGGTCACCGACGCCGCGCTGGTCAGCGGCGCGGCGGCGGCGCACTTCGGCTGGGGCCCGCAGGACTTCGACCGGCTGGCGGGCGCGGTCGTGGCGGGGCACGTGCTGGAGTGCGGGACGCAGGCCACCGGCGGCAACTACTCCTTCTTCGCCGCCCACGACGTACACCACCCCGGCTTTCCGCTCGCGGAGATCGCGGCCGACGGCTCCTCGGTGATCACCAAGCACCCCGGTACGGGCGGCGCGGTCACCGTGGGCACGGTCACCGCGCAGCTCCTCTATGAGACCGCCGGCGCACGGTACGCGGGCCCGGACGTGACGGCCCGCCTGGACACCGTGGAACTGGTGGAGGACGGCCGGGACCGGGTCCGCATCGAGGGCGTACGGGGTGAGCCGCCACCGCCGGACCTGAAGGTGGGCGTGACCCGCCTCGGCGGCTGGCGCAACGAGGTGACGTTCGTGCTGACCGGCCTGGACGTGGAGGCCAAGGCCGAGCTGGTACGGGAGCAGATGGAGGCGGCCCTCGACGCGGCGGCCCCCGGTACGGGCGGGCGGCGCCCGGCCGAAGTGAGCTGGACCCTGGCGCGTACGGACCATACGGACGCGGCCGTCCAGGAGGAGGCGAGCGCGCTGCTGCGGCTGGTGGTGCGGGACGCCGCCCAGGAGGCGGTGGGGCGGGCGGTCAGCGGCGCGGCGGTCGAGCTGGCGCTCGCGAGCGTACCCGGGTTCCATCTGACCGCGCCGCCCGGGAAGGGCGAGCCGTACGGCGTGTTCGAGGCGGTGTATGTGGAGGCGGGGAGTGTGCCGCACGTTGCCGTACTGCCGGACGGCGAGCGGGTCGCGATCAAACCGGCGCTCAGCACCCGGGAGTTGGTGGACGCGTGCGAGCCCGGGCTGCCCGCTCCGCTGTGGTACGCCGGGCCCACCCGGCGGGCGCCCCTGGGGCTGGTCGCCGGGGCGCGCAGCGGCGACAAGGGCGGTTCGGCGAACGTGGGGGTGTGGGCCCGTACGGACGAGGCGTGGCGCTGGCTGGCGCACGAGCTGACGGCCGACAGGCTGAGGCAACTCCTGCCGGAGACAGCGGGGTTACCCGTCACGCGGCATGTGCTGCCCCGGCTGCGGGCGCTGAACTTCGTGGTGGACGGACTGCTCGGCGCGGGCGTCGCCGCGCGGGCCCGCTTCGACCCGCAGGCCAAGGCCGTGGGGGAGTGGCTGCGCTCGCGCCATCTGGACATACCGGAGGTGCTGCTGTGACTGTGCTCCACAGCCGGCTGGACGTCACCGGTCCCGAGTACGCGGCGAACCGGGCGGACATGCTCACAAAGCTGGCGGAGATCGACGCGGAACACGCGAAAGCGATCGGCGGGGGCGGCGAGAAGTACGTGGCGCGCCACCGTGCGCGCGGCAAGCTCCTGGCGCGCGAGCGCATCGAGCTGCTGCTGGACCAGGACACGCCCTTCCTGGAGCTGTCGCCGCTGGCGGCCTGGGGCAGCGACTACCCGGTGGGGGCCTCGCTGGTCACCGGCATCGGGGTGATCGAGGGCGTGGAGTGCCTGGTCACGGCCAACGACCCGACCGTACGGGGCGGGGCCAGCAACCCCTGGACGCTGAAGAAGGCGCTGCGGGCGAACGAGATCGCCCTCGCCAACCGGCTGCCCGTCGTCTCGCTCGTCGAGTCCGGCGGCGCGGACCTGCCCAGCCAGAAGGAGATCTTCATTCCGGGCGGGGCGCTGTTCAAGGACATCACCCGGCTCTCCGCGGCCGGCATCCCCACCGTCGCCGTGGTCTTCGGCAACTCCACCGCCGGAGGCGCGTACATTCCCGGAATGTCCGACCACGTGATCATGGTCAAGGAGCGGGCGAAGGTCTTCCTCGGCGGGCCGCCGCTGGTGAAGATGGCCACCGGGGAGGAGAGCGACGACGAGTCGCTGGGCGGCGCGCTGATGCACGCCACCGGCTCCGGACTGGCCGACCACTTCGCCCTCGACGAGCCGGACGCGCTACGGCAGGCCCGAAGGATCCTCGCGCGCATCAACTGGCGCAAGGCACACCCCGATCCGGCACCCGCGCCACCACCGGAGTACGACCCGGAGGAGCTGCTGGGCATCGTCCCCGGCGATCTGAAGGTGCCCTTCGACCCGCGCGAGGTGATCGCCCGGCTGGTCGACGCCTCGGACTTCGACGAGTTCAAGCCGCTGTACGGGCCGAGCCTGGCCACCGGCTGGGCGCGGCTGCACGGCTACCCCGTCGGCATCCTCGCCAACGCGCGGGGCGTGCTGTTCAGCGCCGAGTCACAGAAGGCGGCCCAGTTCATCCAACTGGCCAACCAGCGCGACACCCCGCTGCTCTTCCTGCACAACACCACCGGCTACATGGTCGGCAAGGAGTACGAGCAGGGCGGCATCATCAAGCACGGCGCGATGATGATCAACGCGGTGTCCAACTCGCGGGTGCCGCACCTGTCCGTCCTCATAGGAGCCTCGTACGGGGCCGGGCACTACGGCATGTGCGGCCGGGCCTACGACCCGCGCTTCCTGTTCGCCTGGCCGAGCGCGAAGTCCGCGGTGATGGGGCCGCAGCAGCTCGCCGGCGTGCTGTCGATCGTGGCGCGCGCCTCGGCCGCCGCCAAGGGACAGGCGTACGACGAGGATGGGGACGCCGCGCTGCGCGCGATGGTGGAGCGGCAGATCGAGTCGGAGTCGCTGCCGATGTTCCTGTCCGGGCGGCTGTACGACGACGGCGTCATCGACCCCCGCGACACCCGCACTGTCCTCGGCCTGTGCCTGTCCGCCGTCCACACCGCCCCCGTGGAGGGCGCGCGCGGCGGCTACGGCGTCTTCCGGATGTGAGGCACCAGCTATGACACGTGGCCGGCACCAGTTGAGAGGCGTGAGACACCAGTGATCTCTTCCCTGCTCGTCGCCAATCGCGGGGAGATCGCCCGCCGGATCTTCCGTACGTGCCGTGAGCTGGGCATATCGACGGTGGCGGTGTACTCCGACGCGGACGCCGGAGCGCCGCACGTACGGGAGGCCGACGCCGCCGTACGGCTCGCGGGCAGCGCGCCCGCCGACACCTACCTGCGCGGCGACCTGATCGTCAAGGCGGCCCACGCGGCGGGCGCGGACGCCGTCCACCCCGGCTACGGCTTCCTCTCCGAGAGCGCCGGATTCGCGACGGCCGTCACCGACGCGGACCTGACCTGGGTCGGCCCGCCGCCCGCCGCCATCGAGGCGATGGCCTCCAAGACACGCGCCAAGGAGCTGATGGCGGCGGCCGGTGTCCCGCTGCTGGCGCCCGTCGACCCGGAACGGGCCACCGGGGCCGATCTGCCGCTGCTGGTCAAGGCGGCGGCGGGCGGGGGCGGGCGCGGTATGCGCGTCGTACGGGAACTGAGCGTGCTGGGTGACGAGTTGGCGGCGGCGCGGGCCGAGGCCGGCGCGGCCTTCGGGGACGGCGAGGTGTTCTGCGAACCGTACGTCGAGGGCGGACGCCACATCGAGGTGCAGGTCCTCGCCGACGGCCACGGAACGGTCTGGACACTGGGCACCCGCGACTGCTCCCTCCAGCGCCGCCACCAGAAGGTCATCGAGGAGGCCCCCGCGCCCGGCCTGACCGACGCGCTGCGCGAGACGCTGCACACGGCGGCGGCGCGGGCCGCCCGCAGCATCGGCTACCGCGGCGCGGGCACCGTGGAGTTCCTGGTGTCGGCCGAACGGGGCGCCTGCTTCCTGGAGATGAACACCCGCCTCCAGGTCGAGCACCCGGTCACCGAGGCCGTGTACGGCGTCGACCTGGTGGCCCTCCAGTTGCGGGTGGCCGAGGGAGCGCCGCTGCCCGCCACGCCTCCCGAGCCGTACGGGCATGCCGTCGAGGCGCGGCTGTACGCCGAGGACCCGGCGGCGGACTGGCAGCCGCAGACCGGGACGCTGCACCGCCTGAGCGTGCCCGACGGCGTACGGCTGGACTCGGGCGTCGTGGACGGCGACAGCATCGGCGTCCACTACGACCCGATGCTCGCCAAGGTCATCGCCTGGGCGCCGACGCGGGCGGAAGCCGTACGGAAGCTGGCGGGCGCGCTGGAACGGGCCCGCGTCCACGGCCCGGTCACCAACCGCGACCTGCTCCTGCGGTCGCTGCGGCACCCGGAGTTCGCGGGCTTCGGCGGGCCGGGCGGAGCCCTGGACACCGGCTTCTACGTGCGTCATCTCGCCGCCCTCACGGCCCCCGGCCGGAATCGGGGACGCGTCTGGCGGCGCTGGCCGCCGCCCTCACCGCCGCGCACGGCCGCTCCCGCTTCGGCGGCTGGCGCAACGTCCCGTCGCAGCCGCACACCAGGACGTACGCCCACGACGGGACCCCGTACGAGATCCGCTACCGCCACACCCGGGACGGGCTGCGCGCCGAGGACTTCCCCGGCGTACGGCTGCTGGAGGTGACGGCGGACCGGGCGGTGCTCGAAGTGGACGGGGTGCGCAGGCAGTGGGACGTGGCGCGGTACGGCGGCGGGGGCGGCGGTGGCAGGGCCTGGGGCGGCGGTGACCGGGTCTGGAACGGCAGTGACCGGGCCTGGGGGGACGGTGACCGGGCCGGGACCGACGACCGCGGCGAGCGGGTCTTCGTCGACTGTGCCGACGGCTCGTACACGTTCACCGCCGTACCCCGCTTCCCCGACCCGCAGGCCCGTACGGAGCCGGGATCGCTGCTGGCCCCCATGCCCGGCACGGTCGTCCGGCTCGCGGACGGGGTGGCCGAGGGGGCCCGGGTCGAGGCCGGGGCGCCGCTGCTGTGGCTGGAGGCCATGAAGATGGAACACAAGATCACCGCACCGGCCGCCGGCACCCTGACGGCCCTGCACGCCGAGCCCGGCCGCCAGGTCGAGCCGGGCACCCTGCTGGCCGTCATCACCGAGTGACCGGAACCGGAAAGGGATCCCACCATGAGCAACCGTGCAACCAAGCCCCCTGCAACCAGGCTTCCTGCAACAGAGCCTCCTGCAACAGAGCCTCCTGCAACGAAGCCTCCTGCAACAGAGCCTCCTGCAACGAACCCCCCGCAACAAAGCCCCCGTCGACCATCTCCCCCGTGATCGAGCCCGAGGAGCACCGCGCCCTGCGCGCCGCGGTGGCCGCGCTCGGCGAGCGCTACGGCCGGCCGTACTTCGCCGAGGTCGTCCGGGCGGGCCGGCACACCGACGAACTCTGGGCACAGGCCGCCGAGCTGGGCTATCTGGGCGTCAACCTCCCCGAGGAGTACGGAGGCGGCGGGGGCGGCATCGCCGAGCTGGCCATCGTGCTGGAGGAGCTGGGGGCGGCCGGCTGCCCGCTGCTGATGCTGGTCGTCTCACCGGCGATCTGCGGCACCGTCATCGCCCGCTTCGGCACCGAGGAACAGCGCCGGCAGTGGCTGCCGGGGCTGGCCGACGGCTCCCGCAAGATGGCCTTCGGCATCACCGAGCCCGACGCCGGCTCCAACTCCCACCGCATCACCACCACCGCGCGCCGCGACGGCGACACCTGGGTCCTGCGCGGGCGCAAGGTCTTCATCTCGGGCGTGGACGTCGCCGACGCGACGCTGATCGTCGGCCGTACGGAGGACGCCAGGACCGGCAGGCTCAAGCCCTGCCTGTTCATCGTCCCGCGCGATGCCCCCGGCTTCACCCGCACCCTCATCCCCATGGAACTCGCCGCTCCGGATAAGCAGTTCGAACTCCTCCTGGAGGACGTACGGCTGCCCGCCGACGCCCTCGTCGGCGAGGAGGACGCCGGGCTGCTCCAGCTCTTCGCCGGCCTCAACCCGGAGCGGATCATGACCGCCGCGTTCGCGTTGGGGATGGGCCGCCACGCCCTCACCCGGGCCGTCGAATACGCCCGTACCCGCCAGGTCTGGAAGACCCCCATCGGCGCCCACCAGGCCGTCGCCCACCCGCTCGCCCAGTCCCACATCGAACTGGAACTGGCCCGGCTGATGACGCAGAAGGCGGCGTACCTCTATGACGCGGGCGACGACATGGGCGCGGGCGAAGCGGCCAACATGGCCAAATACGCGGCGGCCGAGGCGGCGGTCCGAGCCGTGGACCACGCGGTACACACTCTCGGCGGCAACGGCCTGACCGAGGAGTTCGGACTCGCGTCCCTGATCACAGCCTCCCGCGTGGCCCGCATCGCCCCCGTGAGCCGCGAAATGATCCTCAACTACGTGTCCCACCAGACCCTGGGGCTCCCCAAGTCCTACTGACGGCGCCGATCTTGAAGCACAAGATCGACGACGCCTGTTGACGATGCCGGCGGGCAGGGTGTCGCCGTGGCGAATCCTGCAAGCGTGCTTGATTGATCCCGGGGGCGCTGACACCCTCCAGAGGGCAGGTCCGTGGGCCGGTGTTCCGGCGGTGGCGGCAGGGGGCTGTGGTGGCGTACGAACTGCGTAACCAGGAAGGCAGGAAGGGAGGTCTGCGGCCTTATGAGTGGTGTGTCGCCGTCTTCGGAGGAGTCCTCGGAGAGGTTCTTGGGGGAGTCCGCGGAGGAGTCCTTGGCGTCGGACCCGCAGGCGCCGGACGTCGCGGTGCCGTTGGTGCGGTGTGAGCGGGAGCGCGGGATCACCACCTTGACCCTGGACTCGCCGGGGAACCGCAACGCGTTGTCCGTCCGGCTCGTCGGTGAGTTGTACGAGGGGCTGGCGGAGGCGGCGCGGGATGAGGACACGCGGGCCGTGGTGCTGACGCACACGGGTAGCACCTTCTGTGCGGGGGCGGATCTGTCCGAGGCCACCGCTCTGTCCGAGGCCACCGCAGCGGGCGGCCCGGGCCCGGGCGCGCCGACCGCGGCGCCGCTCGCGCTGGCCCGGTTGCTGCGGACGGTGGTGGAGCTGCCCAAGCCCGTGGTGGCTCGGGTCACCGGTCATGTACGGGCCGGGGGGCTCGGACTGGTCGGGGCCTGTGACATAGCGGTGGCCGGGCCCGGTGCCACGTTCGCCTTCACCGAGGCCAGGCTGGGGCTGGCGCCCGCCGTCATATCGATGCCGCTGCTGCCTCGTATGGACCCCCGGGCCGCGGCCCGTTATTACCTGACGGGGGAGCGCTTCGACGCCGCGGAGGCGGCCCGTACCGGGCTGGTGACGGTGGCCGCCGACGATCCGGACGCGGCGCTCGGGCCCGTACTGGACGGGCTGCGCAAGGGCTCCCCGCAGGGCCTGGCGGCGGCCAAACGGCTGGCCACCGCCGAGGTCGTACGGGCCTTCGACCGTGACACGCGGGCGCTCGCCGAGGAGTCCGCGCGGCTGTTCGCCTCGCCGGAGGCCCAGGAGGGCATGACGGCCTTCCTCCAGCGGCGGGAGCCGGCATGGGTACGGGTGCGGTGACGCCGGGCCGGGCGCCGCAGCAGGAGCGCAGCCGCGCCACCCGGCGGAAGCTGCTGGAGGCGGCGGTCGCCTGTCTGGCGGAGCGCGGCTGGAACGGCAGTACGGTCGCCGTGGTCGCCGAGCGGGCGGGGGTCTCGCGGGGCGCGGCGCAGCACCACTTCCGTACCCGGGAGGATCTGTTCACCGCGGCCGTGGAGCATGTCGCGGAGAAGCGGCAGGGGGCGCTGCGGGCGGTGGCCCGTGATCTGCCGCCGGCCGGTTCCGCCGCCCGTACGCGCAGGGTGGTGGAGGAACTCGTAGGGCTCTATACGGGGCCGCTGTTCCGGGCGGCGCTGCATCTGTGGGTGGCGGCCGGCGACGAGGAACAACTGGGCAAGCGGGTCACGGCGCTGGAGGCCCGGGTCGGGCGGGAGGCGCACCGTACGGCGGTCGAGCTGCTGGGGGCGGACGAAAGCGTTCCGGGGGTCCGGGAGACCGTCCAGGGGCTGCTGGACATGGCCCGTGGGCTGGGGCTGGCCAATCTGCTGACGGACGACACGGCCCGGCGTGGCCGGGTGGTCGGGCAGTGGGCGCGGATCATCGACGAGGTGCTGAATCCGCCGATGTGAGGAGGGAGAGGGGCGGGAGAGTGAGGAGGGCGGGGGCGGCTCCGTGAGCGTGAGAGCCCCATGAGCAGTGAGGGCCCTATGTGAGCGCGGGCCCTATGAGCGCGGGCCCTGTGAGGGTGCGGGCGGGGCCCGGTACCCCGCCCGCACGCCGTCACCGTCCCGCCTCAGCGGGCGATGTCCGCGAAGCCCTCGATCTCCCGCGGGCTGCGCGCGCCGGGCCCGACATAGCGGGCCGACGGGCGCACCAGCCGGCCCGTGCGCTTCTGCTCCAGGATGTGGGCGCTCCACCCGGCCGTACGCGCACAGGTGAACATCGACGTGAACATGTGCGCCGGGACCTCGGCGAAGTCCAGGACGATCGCCGCCCAGAACTCCACGTTGGTGGCCAGCACCCGGTCCGGACGGCGGTTGTGCAGCTCCTCCAGCGCGGCTTTCTCCAGGGCCTCGGCCACCTCGAAGCGCGGCGCGCCCAGCTCCTTGGCCGTACGGCGCAGTACCCGCGCCCGCGGGTCCTCGGCGCGGTAGACGCGGTGGCCGAAGCCCATCAGGCGCTCGCCGCGGTCCAGCGCCTGCTTGACGTACGCGGTGGCGTCACCGGTCCGTTCGATCTCCTCGATCATGCCCAGGACGCGGGAGGGCGCGCCGCCGTGCAGCGGTCCGGACATGGCGCCCACCGCGCCGGAGAGCGCGGCGGCCACGTCCGCGCCGGTGGAGGCGATGACCCGGGCGGTGAAGGTGGAGGCGTTCATGCCGTGTTCGGCGGCCGAGGTCCAGTAGGCGTCCACCGCGGCGACGTGCTTGGGGTCGGGCTCGCCGCGCCAGCGCTTCATGAAGCGCTCCACGATGGTCCCGGCCTTGTCGATCTCCTTCTGCGGCACCATCGGCAGGCCCTGGCCGCGCGCCGACTGGGCGACGTAGGACAGTGCCATGACGGCGGCCCGGGCGAGGTTGTCGCGGGCGGTGGCCTCGTCGATGTCCAGCAGGGGCTTGAGTCCCCATACGGGCGCGAGCATCGCCAGCGCGGACTGTACGTCGACCCGGATGTCGCCGGAGTGGACGGGGATGGGGAACGGCTCGGCGGGCGGCAGGCCCGGGTTGAACGCGCCGTCCACCAGCAGGCCCCAGACGTTCCCGAAGGACACGTGTCCGACCAGGTCCTCGATGTCGACGCCTCGGTACCGCAGTGCGCCGCCTTCCTTATCCGGTTCGGCGATCTCCGTCTCGAACGCGACGACTCCTTCGAGTCCGGGTACGAAGTCGGACATCAGGCGGCTCCTCAAGATAGGGACGTGACGTAGGTAGGGGTGTGGGGGCTGGGGACGACAAGCGGCATGCCGGTCATGACCGACATACGACTCATGACCAAGATGCCGTGCCGTCCGTGCTGTCAAGGTCCGACACTTCCGAACGCGTCCGGTATGACCGGTACATCCGGTGGTGTCCGGTCGGCCCGGCCGTCCCGACAGGTCGGTCCGGCCGTGTCCGGCGTGCGAGGACCGGGGTGGTTACGCGGCTGCGCGGGCAGCTCGCGGTCCGTTCCGGCCTTTCGGGTCTTTCCGGTCTTTCTGGCCTTCTCCTGGTGATGCCCCGTATGGGCGTTGGTCACCCGACGGGCGCGGCCCCGTGGAGGGCCGGTGGTCCGACGGGTGGCGTCGCGGGCGCGGCGCGCTCACCGGGAGATCCAGAAGGTCCGGGAGAACCGGGAGATCCGGAAGATACAGCTCGGTGGAGGTCTTTGAAGTCTCTTCGCGGTCTTCGGGCGTTCATCAGGCTCTTCGGGCGTTCTTCAGGGCCGACACGATATCCCGCGCTGTCCGAAGGCCACAGCGGGCAACGCCATGATTTTGGCCGGTACGGCACGTGCCGGGAAGCGTGAGATCCGGCACACTGAGCGATTCGCTTACGCGAGGGTTACGCGCTGTCGTCGGCGGGCAGACTTTCCGGCCATCCGGCTGCCCAGGCCCCCGCGATGTTGCAAGATGAGCCCGTGCACCCTGCCGACGCGCCCGTTTCCCCGGTCCCCGACCCGTCGTCCATGCGTGAGCACTACCGCGCCGACGGGCTCCTGGAGGACGACCTCGCCGACACCCCGTACGAGCAGTTCGCGCACTGGTTCAAGGAGGCGGTGGTCAGCGGAGTGCACGAGCCCAACGCGATGGTCGTCTCGACCGCCGACGCGGCCGGGCGGCCGAGCTCAAGGACCGTACTGCTCAAGCGGTTCGACGCGCACGGCTTTGTCTTCTTCACCAACTACACCAGCCGCAAAGGCCGTGACCTGGCGGAAAATCCGCATGTCTCGCTGCTGTTCCCCTGGCACCCGCTCGCCCGTCAGGTGATCGTGACCGGTACGGCGGCCCGGATCGGCCGCGACGAGACCGCCGCGTACTTCCGTACCCGGCCGCACGGTTCTCAATTGGGGGCATGGGCCAGCGAGCAGTCCGCGGTCGTGGGGTCCCGGGAGGAACTGGAGCGGGCGTACGAGGAGTTGGCCGCCCGTTACCCCGCGGGCGAGCAGGTGCCGGCGCCACCGCACTGGGGCGGCTTCCGTGTCACTGCCGACACGGTGGAGTTCTGGCAGGGGCGCGCGAACCGGCTGCACGACCGGCTGCGGTATGTCCGTACGGAGGGGGACGGTGAGGTGGGTGGGGCTGTCGGGGACGAGCGGTGGGTCGTCGAGCGGCTGGCGCCTTGAGATTGAGGGCTGAGCCGAGGGGCCTTCAGTGGGCCTCGGTGGTTTTACGGCGGGTCGGGTGGTCCGGGCCCGGACGCGGACGAGTGCGGACGGGCGCAGGCGAACGCGGACAAGAACGCAGGCGAACGTGGATGAGAACGCAGACGACCCGTGGGCCGCTTCCCCCGCGCCGTGCGGCGCGAAGGGGCCGGTCGGACGAACCGGCAGCCCACGGGTCGGGTGACTGCTTGGGATTGGCCGGCTGCGTACCTGTTTCGTACGCCGGTCCGGCGCTGCAATGATGCGACGGCGGACCGCTAGCCCGCAGTCACCTCACGCGTCCGGTTGTCATACATCTGCCGAACCACCTCCCTTCTCGTGTGCTCCACACCCTAGGAAGGCGGCCCGGGAGGCGACAACCGATTTTCCGGCGGGCACGGATTTCGACGAATGGGGTGTGGGCTGCGTCACGTTCGAGTTGAATGATCCGACGTGCAGCACGTGCGGCCGGTTCATTGGGGGTGCCAGTGACTGCTTCGTCTTCGTCCCATTCGTCGCACCGTTCCGAGGCCACCGTGCCGGAGCAGGCGCGCAGCACCGCGGACCAGGATCCGCCACAGCCGGACAGTGACGACTCCGGGCTGCTCGCCGCTCTTCTGGACGGGATGGACGCCGCCCTGTGCGCCTTCGGCGCGGACGGCACCGTCACCCACTGGAACCGCGAGGCCGAGCGCATCCTCGGCTGGACGGCGGAGGAGGCCGTCGGGCGCCCGGGGCTCGCCGGGTGGGCGGTCCGCAAGGAGGACGCGGAGGGGGTGCAGGCCGGCCTGCTCGCCGCGATGACGGCGCCGGGCCGGCAGGTGAACGAATTCGCCCTGCTGACCAAGGACGGGCGCCGGGTTCTGGTACGTACCCAGTCCTCCGCGGTGACCGGCGCGGACGGCAAACCGGTCGGCGTGTACTGCGCGTTCAGCGAGGTGCACGCGCAGATCGACCTGGAGCGGTCCATCGCGCTGAGCGAGGCGCTCTTCGACGACGCGTCGTGGGGCGTGGTGCTGGTCGACGCGGACCTGCGCCCGGCCGTGGTCAACACCCACGCGGCGCGGGCCCTGGGCGTGGGGCGTACGGCCATGCTGGGGCGCCCGCTGGGCGATCTGCTCGCCCAGGGCGTGGAGGAGCTGGAGGGCGCGCTCCAGCACGTCCTGGCGGAGGGCGCGCCGCCGGCCGCCGCCGAACTGTGGGTGACGCTGCGGTCCGCCGACGCCGAGGAGACGCGGCGGTGCTGGCGCAGCGGATTCCTGCGGCTGGCCTCCCCGCTGGCGGAGGAGCCGGTTCCGCTGGGGGTGGGCTGGCTGTTCCAGGACATCACCGAGGCCAAGCGGGCCGAACAGGAGAGTTCGCTGCTGCGCTTCCGCGCCCAGCAGTTGCACCGGGCGGGGCGCGCGGCCGGGGAGTGCGAGGATCCGGTGGAGGCGGCGGCGGTGCATCTGGACTTCGCGCTGGCGGGGTTCGCGGATCACGGGCTGGTCGATCTCGCGGCGGCGGCTCGTGGGGCTTCAGGGGTCTCGGGGGCGTCGGGGGCTGCGGGGACCTCTGGGGCTGGGACTGGGGCTGGTGCTGGTGTGTCTGCCGTTTCCGGTGGGGGCGGAGATGCGTCTGTGTCCGGCGCGTTCGGTGCTGCGGATGCGGCTGAAACGGCGGGAGTGGAGGGAGCGGGGGGCGTGGCGGAAGCCGCGGGGAAGCAGAGCGCGGCAGGAGACGTGAACGCAGACGCGGATACGGGCGCGGATACGGACGCGCGTGCCGATTCCCCGGCCGGTGCCGGGAATGTGCCGCAGGGGGCTGCCTGGTTGGACGTCTCGCCCGGGCCCGGCCCGTCCGGCGGCCTGTCCGGTCCGTCCGGTGCATCCGGCCCGTCCGGCATGTCCGGTGCCGTCGATGATCCGGGCGCGGGCGGGCTGTCCGGCCACGGTGCGCTCCGGCTCGTACGGGCCATCGCTTCGCCCGCCGGTGCGCCCGGCCCGTCGGAGGCGGTCCCGGCGACGGGCATTCCGGTGGCGTACGGCGCCAACCACCCGGCGATGCAGGCGTTCGAGCGCCGTGGCTCGGTACGTGCGGCGGCGGGTGCCGTACCGGCCGAGGGCTGGGCCGCCGCCCGCAAGTGGCCGGACGGCACGGTCCACGGCCTGTGCGCGGTGCTGCGCAGCCGGGGGCGGACGCTGGGTGTGGTGACGTTTCTGCGCGGCGCCTCGCGCCGTCCCTTCGACCGCGCGGACGCGATGTACGCGGAGGACGTCGCCGCACGCATCGCCGCCGCGCTGGACCTGTCGGGGCTCCCGGCCGGCCGCTGAGCCCGTACGGAAGGCGTCGCCAGGCTCGTACGGAAGCGGCTGCCCGGTCCGTATGGAAGGGGCGGGCGGCCGTGCCGAGCAGCGCGTCCGGTTTCCGCCGGTCATCCGTACGGCCGACGCCGAAGCTGGACGCATGAACGAGATCGAGAACAACGAGACCACCGGCATCAACGGCAAAAGCACGGACGGCGCCGGCACCCGCTCCCGCTCCGGCTCCGGCGTCGCGGGCAAGGCCGCGCTCGTCACCGGCGGCAGCCGGGGCATCGGCGCGGCGATCGCCCGGCGGCTGGCCGAGGAAGGCGCCGATGTGGCACTGACGTACGAGCACCGCGCCGACCGCGCCGCAGCCGTGGTGGCGGACATCGAGGCCATGGGGCGCCGGGCGCTGGCGATCCAGGCCGACAGCGGCGACGCGACCGCCGTCCCGGCCGCTGTCGAGAAGACCGCCGAGGCCCTCGGCGGGCTCGACATCCTCATCAACAATGCGGGGCTGTTCGTCGTCGGGCCGGTCGAGGACCTGGGGGCGGCCGAGATCGACCGCGCGCTCGCGGTGAACGTCCGCGCGCCGTACCTGGCCGCTCGCGCCGCGGTCCCTCATATGCGCGAGGGCGGCCGGATCATCAGCATCGGCAGCAACGTTGCCGGACGCACGGTTTTCCCGGGATTCACCCTCTACGCGATGACCAAGACCGCCCTGATCGGCATGACCAAGGGGCTGGCCCGTGACCTGGGGCCGCGCGGCATCACCGTCAACCTCGTCCACCCGGGGCCGACGGACACCGACGCCAACCCCGCCGACGGCTCGAACGCGGACGCGATACGCGGTCTGACCGTCCTGGGCCGCTACGCCGCCCCGGACGACATCGCGGCCACCGTCGCCCACCTGGCCGGCACCGGCGGCCGGTACGTCACCGGCGCGGCCATCGACGTCGACGGCGGCTTCAACGTATGACCGTCCGGCCGTGTGCACGTCTGGTGGCCGGGCCGTGAGACGTGCCGGCGGCCGAACCGGGTGCGCCTACCGCCGGTAGAAGATCCGGTCGGCGTACTCGCTCATCACCCGGCCGTTCCACTCGTGCCCGCCGTCGACGTTCCCCGAGCGCAGCAGCGGCGGGTCGATGCCGCGTTCGGCGAGCGCGCCGGCGGCCGTGGCCACGACGGCCTGCATGATCGCGCTGGTGACGACCGTGGAGGCGGGGGCGAAGGCTCCGTCGACGCCCGGGAAGGTCAACTCCGCGTCCCCGACCGGGACCTTGCTGTCCAGGACGATGTCGCAGTGGTCCTTCAGGTGCGTACCGGAGACGTGCCGTGACCGGGTCTCCTCGGCGTACGCCACCGAGGTCACACCGATCACCTTGATACCGAGTGCCCGCGCGTTCATGGCCATCTCCACCGGCAGGGAGTTGCGCCCGGACAGGGAGACGATCACGAGCACATCGCCGCGCTCCAGCGGACTGGTGTCCAGCACGGCCCCGGCCAGCCCGTCCACCCGTTCGAGCGCGCTGCCGAGCGTGGCGGGCCGTACGTCCACACCGGTCACTCCCGGCACGGACAGCAGGTTCAGTACGGCCAGGCCGCCGGCGCGGTAGACGGTGTCCTGGGCGGGGAGGGAGGAGTGGCCGGCACCGAAGGCGAAGACGCGGCCCCCGGAGGCCACGGTGTCGGCGATCAGCGCGCCGGCCGCGACGATGTGCTCGTCCTCCTCGTCGCGGACCTGGCGCAGCAGGTCGATCGCGGCATCGAAGTACTGCCCGGCCAGCCGGTCGCTTCCGCCCATCGCCGCGGGCCCCTCTCGTCGCTTCGTCACTTCGTCACTTCGGGTCGTTCGTTCTGCTTCGCTCGTCGTCGTCCTGCATACCGGATACCGGCGTACGGGTCTGCCGGTGTCGCCGTTGCACGGGTCCACCGATGCACGGGGCCACCGACGCACGGGGCTGCCGGTGCACGGAGCCGCCGGTGCACGGACTCATCGGCGTACGAGGCAACGGTGCACGGAGGCAACGGTGCACGCGGGCAGCGGTGCACCTGCGTACCGCGTATCGCGTGTGCGTGCCGTATGTGCGCGCTGCGCCCGGGCCGGTGCGTCCGGAGCCGTCCGATGTCCGTGGCGCGGATCACGTTGCGGTGTGAACCACTTCCCTGTCAATACGAGCGCACCGATACGGAGGGGGAGGAGGGGCGAAGAGGGCGGAGGGGCGGTACGGCGGTGCGGTGCCCGTACGGCGCCGGGACGGCGTTCGTCCGTGCTCGGGGCGGTACGCGGGCGTCCGTCCGGCCGCCCGTGCGACTGTTCGAGCGGTGCGGTGGACGTCGGGACGGCACCGTTGTCAGTGGGATGCGTCAGAATTGAGGTCAGGGCCACCGCACGACACATCGAGGGGCACGCATGTCCGGACTGATCGACACCACGGAGATGTATCTCCGCACCATCCTCGAACTGGAGGAGGAAGGTGTGGTGCCCATGCGCGCCCGGATCGCCGAGCGGCTGGAACAGAGCGGCCCGACGGTCAGCCAGACGGTGGCGCGCATGGAGCGCGACGGCCTGCTGACCGTCGCGGGCGACCGTCATCTGGAGCTGACGGAGGAAGGGCGGCGGCTGGCGACGCGCGTCATGCGCAAGCACCGCCTCGCCGAGTGCCTGCTGGTCGATGTGATCGGGCTGGAGTGGGAGCATGTGCACGCCGAGGCGTGCCGCTGGGAGCACGTGATGAGCGAGGCGGTCGAGCGGCGCGTGGTGGAGCTGCTGCGCCACCCGACGGAGTCGCCGTACGGCAATCCCATCCCGGGCCTGGAGGAGCTGGGTGAGAAGGCCGAGCCGGACCCGTTCCTCGACGACGGGATGGTGAGCCTGATGGAGCTGGACGCCGGCTCCGACGGCAAGACGGTCGTGGTGCGCAGGATCGGCGAGCCGATCCAGGCGGACGCCCAGCTCATGTACACGCTGCGGCGCGCCGGGGTGCAGCCGGGCGCGGTGGTGAGCGTGACGGAGTCGCCGGCCGGGGTGCTCATCGGCAGCAGCGGCGAGGCGGCCGAGCTCCAGTCGGAGATCGCCTCGCACGTCTTCGTGGCCAAGCGCTGAGCTTGCCGCCCGGGGCCGCGGAACCTGCCTTCCGGGTTCTCCCGGCTTCTCACGGGTTCCGCTCCCGGGCTCTGCGGCCTTACGGAGGAGCCGGGACCTCCGGGCCGTCCGGCGCTTCCCGGCTGTCCGGTGCTTCCCGGCCGTCCGGCGCTTTTGGGCTGCTCGGCTCCGCCGGGGTCCCTCGGCGCCTCCGGGTCGGCCGGAGCCGCCGGGGCGCGCAGCCGCCGTTCGGCCGCTGACCTGTGACGTCGCCCGGCCCTCCCGGCCCGCGATCCGCCGGTTCCCAACGGAGTTGGCGGAATCCGAGCGGTGCGGCCGGTGCCGTGTCAGGCTGGCGCTGACACCTGCCCGCGCGGGCGCCGTCGGCGTGGGACGTGTCGTGCTGAGGGCTTGGGCCCGGCGGCTGGGGGCGTACGAGGCACCGCGGTCTGCCGCCGTCTCCCGGGCCGGGAGGGTTCCACATGAATCCGCCGCATGCACCGCATCTGCCGTATCCACCGCATCCGCCGAACGGACCGCAGCCATCACAGAGGCGGCGTCCGCCATTCAGGCCGTACCCAGATGCGCTGAACGCACCGGGGACGGCGAGCACACCGGACCGGCCCGCACCGCCGAATCCGTCGGCGCCGTCGGCGCCGTCGAAGCCCTTGGGCGGTCTCCGAGGCGGCTCGCGGGTTAGGGCCTTCGACAACGAGGGCCCCGGCGCTGCGAGCAGCCGGGGCCCCGCCTCCCCATGTCCCCCCGCCAAGACCCGGAGCCCCGAGCTCTCAGGGTCTTGCCCCGCGGGCCTTCTTCCCGGTAGGGCCCGCCTCCCGGTAGCTGTCTCCCCTCGGCGCGGCCCGCCAATCCTTGAGCGTGGTCACTCGAACGAGCGGTGTTGAACGTGAAAAGGGTGTATCCGAATACAAGTTCGATAATGTGAGTCGGCTGGGCACGACAGGGATGGGGGTGCCAGGGCATATGGTGCGACGGATCGACGTCATAGGGACCGGCGACATCCGGCTCGCGGCCTGGGAGTTCACCGACCCGCCGAAGAGCGACCGGGGCGGTGACGGTCATGGTGAGCACAGGCCGGGAGTGCTGCTGCTCCACGGCCTCATGGGGCGCGCGTCGCACTGGGCCGACACCGCCCGCTGGCTGGGCGCGCGGCACCGCCCGGTCGCCCTCGACCAGCGCGGACACGGCCGCAGCGAGAAGCCGCCGGAAGGCCCGTACGGCCGCGAGGCATACATCGCCGACGGCATCGCCGCCATCGAACAGCTCCATATGGCACCGGCCGCGCTCATCGGCCACTCCATGGGCGCACTGACCGCCTGGCAACTGGCCGCCCGCCGACCGGACCTGGTCAGTGCCCTGGTCATCTGCGACATGCGCGCCTCCGCCCTGGGCGCGGCCTCGCAGCGGGAGTGGGCGGACTGGTTCCGTTCCTGGCCGGTCCCCTTCGCCACGCTCGCCGACGTCCGCCGGTGGTTCGGGGAGGACGATCCGACCCTGGAACGCCCCAGGCCCGCCCGCGGCGAGTTCTTCGCCGAGATCATGGCGGAGCGCGCCGACGGCTGGCGCCCGGTCTTCTCGCGCCGTCGGATGCTCACCGTCCGCGAGACCTGGGTCCACGACGCCCACTGGGAGGAACTCGCCCAGGTCCGGTGCCCCACGCTCGTGGTGCGCGGCCTGGACGGTGAACTGGGGCGCGCCGAGGCCCAGGAGATGGTCCGGGTGCTGCCCCGGGGCGCCTACGCCGAGATCCCCGACGCGGGTCACTGGCTCCCTTGGGAGCAACCGGACGCCTGGCGCCGCGCGGTCGAGCCCTTCCTCCACACGGCCGTCCCCGCCTGAACCGTCCTGGTCCGGCCGTCCTGATCCGGCCGTCCTGGTCCGGCCGTCCCGGTCCGGCCGTCCCGGTCCGCCGTGTCCGCCCGCGCCCTTCCGGTCCTGTTACGCCCTTCCGGCCCTGTTACGAACCGGGCCCACCGCTCAGTCCTGCGTGTCCCTCAGCATGTCCCTGAGCCAGGAGCGCTCCGCACGGCCGGTCGCACGGGCGATCAGGAGCATGCCGCGGCGGTACGGGTCGTCCATGTCCTCGGCGCTCAACAGGCGGTCGCCGTCGTAGAAGAAGCTCGCCCGCTGCTCCAGGAACTCCAGCCGCCGGCGCAGCACCGCCTGCCGTTCGGCGGCATCGGGGAGCAGGGAGAGGAAGGCCAGCACCGTGAAGAACCGGGTGCCGTCGCTGATGTCCAGCTCGTCGGGCGTACGGAGCCGGCGCAGCAGCTCGGCGTGGCCGTTGGGCGTCAGGCGCAGGGTGTGCCGCTGGGCACCCGAGGCGCCCGGTTCGGTCCACCGGTCCAACAGCCCGGCCTTGACCAGGCGGTTGATGGCCGGATAGAGGCTGCCGTCGCTGACCGGCCGGTTGTGTCCGGACAAGTCGGCGATGCGGCGGCGCAGTTGGTAGCCGTGTAGCGGCCCGTCGGCCAGGAATCCCAGGATCGCGAGCTCCAGCATGCTGCTAGTCTCGCACATCGAATCGAGGTACCTCGAAGCGAGGTATGCCGTACGGTCCTGAGGAGTGGAATGAACTACACCGAGGAGTGGGTGACCGCGCGGGCACGCGAGGCGTACGAGTACGGCCGGGCGTCCTTCGCGATCCGCCCCGAACGCTCGGCCCTGCTGGTCATCGACATGCAGGACGAATTCGTCCGCCCGCAGTGGAGCCCGTACTGGGTACCGGCGGCGACCCGGATGGCGCCACGGCTGCGCCGGCTGGTCGAGACGTGCCGGGCCGCCGGGGTCCCGGTCATCTGGACCATCTTCGACGACACCCACCTCGGATGGGACCGCCCCCGGGCCCTGCGCCACCTCCCGCACGCCGACACCGACTGGCGCCGGCCCGGTCCGGCCGCGGTGTGGGAGCAGATGGGTTACCGCGCCGACGAGGTCCTGATCCGCAAGCCCTCTTACGGCGCGTTCTACGACACCCCGCTCGACACGGTCCTGCGCAACCTCGGCCGCGACACGGTCCTCATCAGCGGGACACTCACCAACTACTGCTGCGGCACCACGGCCCGGCAGGCGTACGAGCGCGGCTATCACGTCGTCTTCGGGGCGGACGTCACGGCCACCGACGACGAGTCCCGCCAGGAACCGGAACTCGCCGTACTGCGCAAGGGCTTCGCCCGCGTCCTGACCGCCGACGAGATCACCCAAGAGATCACCCAAGAGATCGCCCAAGAGATCAGCCATGAGAACACCCACGAGAACACCCCGCGAGGTCACTCAAGAAATCGCTGACGGGTCACCCACCGGAGCGCCCACGAGATCGCTCAGGAGGTCGTGACGTGGCGTGGGTCAGCCCGACTTGGGAAAGGCGGCGCGCAGCGCGGAGCCACGGGTGAGGAACGCGGTCCGGATGACGGGCAGCATGCAGACGACCTGCATCACGGCGTACCACGGCGGGCAGACACCCGGGATCAGATCGACGCCGATGATGGCGATCGGCATGATGACGGCAAGGGCGCTCAGGCGCTCGAAGGCCCGTCGGGAACCCCGGGAAGCGGAGACGGTCACCCGGTGGATCAGCACGGCGACCACCGGCAGCAGGACTGCCCGGACCCACATGAACGTGTTCACCATGTGTCCGCCGACCGCCACCGCGATCACCGTCAGGAGGGCGACGGCGCTGAGCGCGCCGTAAATCTTGATGCTGGTCTTCGCCGCGTCGAAAGCCTCTCGGGTGCGGGGGGTGTCCAGGAGTGCCGTACCGGTCGCGGTGTGCTGGTTGGTTTCCATGCTCACCGACGCTAGGAAGCGCCCGGCCGGCGCGGTATCCGTCTGGGCCCACGGGTGGGTGGGGGTAGCCCCACTCCCCGGCTGACCAGGGCGGCAGCGGGCTCCGCGCGGTGCACAGTGGGAGCACCGAACGGTAGGCGGAGGAGCGGAGGAAGAGCCGTGGGACGGGTGAGTTCCTGGCCGGCGCGCGCCGGCGTGGGGTTTCTACGGGCGTGCATCGTGGTGGTCGTCACCATGCTGGTCCCGGCCGTGTGGGCCGCGGCCGTGGCGCTGGGGATCCGGTGGGGACCGGGTAACCCGTGGTCGTGGGTGGCACCGTTCGTACTGGTGTGCGTGGGCACGCTCGCCCTGTCCCGCCCGGTCTGCCGGATGTTCCGCCTCCTGGTCGTACGGTGGACCGCCACCGTCGTTCCCGCCGGGTACCGGAAGGCCGGACCGGTGACGCGGATGTCCACCGGGTACTGGTGGAACGGCTTCTCCTACGAGCGCACCCGCCGGGACGCCCTGCTGGACCAAAGATGGCGGGTCCGGTGGCGTGACCCCGCCAACTGGCGCGACCTGCGGTTCACGGTGATCGCCCCGCTCACCGCGGGTGTGGCTGCCTCCGTTCCGCCGGCCGGGGTCGCGGTGGCGGTCTTGGGACTGGCCCAGCCGGCGCTGCCGCTGCGCCTCGCCGGGGTGTTCGGCCTGGCGGTGGCGATCGCCACCGCCCCGTACGCCTGGCGGTGCGCCGAGCCGGTGGCTGTCCGTTTCCTGGGTCCGTCGGCCACGATGGCGCTGGCGGACCGGGTGGAGGAGCTGACGGCCCAGCGCGCGGACACCACGGTCGCACAGGCCGCCGAGATCCGCCGGATCGAACGGGACCTGCACGACGGGGCGCAGGCCCGCCTGGTCGCCCTCGGGCTCTCTTTGGCGACCGCCGAGAAACTGATGGAAACCGACCCTGACCGGGCCAGGACGCTGATGCGGGAAGCGCGGAGCGGCGCCGCCACGTCACTGACCGAGCTGCGCGAACTGGTCCAGGGCATCAACCCGCCGGTGCTCAGCGAGCGCGGGCTCATCGACGCCGTACGCGCTCTCGCCCTGGACAGCCCGCTCGAAGCGACCGTCAGCGCCGACGCACAGCTACACCTGGACCCGCCGATCGAGTCCGCCGTGTACTTCGGCATCGCCGAGCTGCTGACCAACGCGGTCAAGCACGCCCACGCCACCCGGGCGCGGATCTCCATCGCCCGGGACGACACCGGCATCGTGGTGGAGGTCGAGGACGACGGCCGGGGCGGGGCCGGCCTGCGGGCCGGCGGTGGGCTTGAGGGCCTGTGCCGCCGCCTGGCGGTCTTCGACGGCACGGTGGAGATCACCAGTCCGGCAGGCGGTCCGACCCGCGTGGAGATGATGGTGCCATGCGAATCGTTGTAGCCGAAGACCTCTACCTCCTTCGTGAGGGGATGGTCCGCCTCATCGAGGCGTACGGACACCAGGTGGTGGCGACGGCGGCCACCGGGCCCGAGACGCTCGACGCGCTGCTGAAATGGCGGCCGGACACCGCCGTCGTCGACGTCCGCATGCCGCCGACCCAGTCGGACGAGGGCCTGCGGGCAGCCCTGGCCGCCCGCAGGGAACTGCCCGGACTGCCGGTGCTGATCCTGTCCCAGCACGTCGAGCAGTTGTACGCTCGCGAACTCCTGGCCGACGGCGCCGGGGGCATCGGCTACCTCCTCAAGGAGAGCGTGTTCGAGGCCGATCAGTTCATCGGCGCTCTGGAACGCGTCGCCGACGGCGGTACCGCCATGGATCCGGCCGTCATCGCCAAGCTGCTCTCCAGCGGGCCCTCCAACCGCCGACTGGAAGGGCTCACCGAACGCGAGCACTCCGTGCTCGGCCTCATGGCCGAGGGACTGTCCAATCAGGCCATCGGCCGACGCCTCTTCCTCAGCGAGAGCGCCATCAGCAAATACACCACCTCCATGTTCAACAAACTCGGCATCACCGACGACGACAACAGCAACCGCCGCGTCCTCGCCGTCCTCACCTACCTGAACAGGCCCTGAACTGCTCCGGGGCAGGTCAGGGTCATTTGAGCGTGGTGACGGCACTGACGGGGTTGTCGGGGGTGTCGAGCCACACGGTTTCGCCGCAGCGGTCGACCGTGACGCCGAACCGGGTGACCTCCGGCCGGCCGGCACCGCGCCACCATGCGGCGGCGTCGGCGAGGTCGGCCACCAGGTCACGCGGTCCGTACGCCTTCACTCGGTACGTGCCATCCGCTCGCTGCCGGGCGGCGGCCCATGATGAGACGTCTGGCGACGAGAGCCACCATGTCCCGTCGTCGTTCCTGCTCGCCCGGAGGTCCGGGCGGCGCATGGACACGGCGAACAGACCGGCGTGCTCGCGATCGTTGCCGAGGTCGCGGTCGCGGCCGAGGCCAATGTCGAGGCTGAGGTCGAGGTCAGCCTCGATCGTGGTCGTCTTCGCCTCGCCCCATGTCGACGTACGCAGGGCAGCCACAGCGTCAGTGACCGGCTCTTGCCCTCGCAGGGGCATGAAATCAACCAGATCGACGAAGTGACCTGACACCGTGCCGTGCCTGGTGTCCCGCAGAAACAGCAGCCCGTCCGGGCCCGTGGTCGTGTGGCGTGGGACGAGGATCGCGCCCCCGTCGTCGAGTCGTTCCACCCATGAGTACGGCACGTGCGTGGTGGAAGCCGTGGCGATGATGCGGTCGTACGGCCCGGCCTGCGGGGGGAGGTGCGCGCCGTCGTCATGGTGAACCTGCGGGTGGTAGCCGATCGCCCGCAGGGCAACACGGGCACGAGCCGCGAGAGCGCCGTCGATCTCGACGGTGTCGACAAGGTCGGACCCGACGAGCTCGCACAACAGCGCGGCGTTGTACCCCGATCCCGTGCCTACCTCCAGCACCCTGTGTGTGCCGTCGAGGGCGAGGTGTCCCAGCATGCCGAGAACGACGGCCGGGGCCGATATGGAGGAGCTGAACCGGCCGGCAGCGGGACCGGACGCAGGGGTGAGACTGCCGTCCATCTGCGTGATGAGAGGGTGCCGCGCGTCGTACACGGCGCGCGCCCACGCGTCTGGGTCCTCGCTGAGGTCGAGGACGGGGCACAGCCCGTCGTCCCCCACCTCGGGCCACCACACCTGATCGGGAGTGAAAACTTCACGAGGGACGATCGAAAAGGCGAGGCGTAACCAGCCACTAGGAAAGGCGCCGCACCTGGCGAGTTCCTCGGTGCAACGTTGCTTGTAAGGCTCCAGGTGCGGGATCATGGGCGTCTATTTCGGGTCGCCGGTGCCCTCGTCCGAGCCGTTGTCGTCGTTTCCGTTGCCACCACTCATGTGACGTACCTCCGTGCCGGTGGAGTCCCTCCCCCCAACCTGGTAGGGATAAAAAGGGAAGGGGCCTTCACGGAACCCTCATGCCATGCGGCAGTGAGAGACACGCGCCGAACCGTGCATCTGCGGGATGCGGTTTCGGAACGGCGACGCACGGAGAACGTAGCGCGGCAACTGAAGCGTTGCAAGCGTGTTCCGGAAACCGAATAAAAGTGGTTACGGGAATGCCCCCTCGCGAGTGCCGCGAGGGGCTGCTGAACGCTCTAGAGGGTGAGCTATTCGATCGGCAGATCGAATTTTCCGGCCTGTGTGCTGGCGAGCAGGGCGCGCAGGGGGGCGGACGCGGTCGTGAGGATCACGTTCGGATCATCGCTCTCGCGTATGGCGAGTGCGCCATCGAGGAGTCCAATTTCTATGCACTCGTCCCGTTCGCTGGAGAACGATGACTTTTGCCAGTTGACGCTACTCATTCCGGGTCCTCACAGTTGTTTAGCGATTGCTCGAATGAAGTCCTGCGACGCTCTCGGGTCGCTGGCGACTTTCATGATGCGCTGTGTGATGCGTCGGTAATTTTCGAGGTGGGTCTCGGCGTCCAGCATCATGGAGCCGTGCGGCGTGTCCAATGAGACTGTATCCAGTTTCCGTACTGGGCCCGTCGCGTAAGTCATCGAGCTGTGTGCGCCCGGGAAGCCTCCTGCTGAAAACGGGATGACCCGCAGGGTTACCCCGTCTTGCTCGCTAACGTCGAGAAGTCGTTGGAGCTGTCGTTTCTGGCCTTCTTGGTCCGCATGTAGCATCCTGAGTGCGCACTCGTGGATTATGAAGGTGCAGTCTGTCGGCTCTTTGCGCTCCATGACGCATTTCCGGCGCATTCGGTAAGAGACTCGTCGGGCAATCTCGGTCGCGCTCAGCTCAGGGACGGCCCGTGAAAACAGGGCTCGCGCGTACTCCTCGGTCTGGAGCAGGCCAGGGATGAACACGACCTGAACCACGGTGAGGCTGCGGGCGTGGTGCTCCAGCTCGGCAATGTCCAGGGCTGACGTGGACAGTACCCCTCGGTACTCCGCCCACCATCCGGTGCCGCGCTCAACTGCCATGGCTGCCAGAGCGTCAACGTACGCCGCGTCATCACACGAGTAGATAGCGGCCAGGGCCCGGACTCGCTCCGCGCTGACGCCCACCCGCCCCGCCTCGATGTTGCTGATCCGCGTGCGATCGGCGCCGAGTTCCTGCCCGGCCTCCCCGACGTTCAGCCCGGCGTGCTCCCGCATCTTGCGCAGCTCGGCGCCGAGCCGTTGTTGTCGCGCGGTTGGAGCGGCGCGAGGCGGCATTCGTTCCTCCTGCTGGGTGAGTGTGTGCCCAGTCTCCCGCCGGGGCGCCTCACAGGTCTACCAGGGACACGCTTTTTACGGAACAGGTAGCAAACGTTTCCCCACTTCCTCTATGGTGCCTATCAGTACCGCGCAGCACTCCGTAATCCCGAAGTGCAGCCGCACGCACGGCAGTTCGACCGTGCGCGCGGCCAGTGCCACGGTAGGTTCGCAGCGCGCACGAACTGCGTTGGGAGGCAGTTGTGACCCCCGCACCACCGAAGCCCTTGCCCGTACTTCAGAAGTTTCGGATCAGTGTCCCGAGTACGGACATAGCTCCCAAATGCGCCCGTGACCTAGTGGTTTGCCTCCTCCGTAACACCGGTCACCATGACGTCGCCGACACGGCGAAGCTGTTGGTGAGTGAGCTGGTGACCAACGCCCACCAACACACAACCACTCCCGTTGTCCACATGGATGTGACGGTGGAGCCGACCCGGATCCACGTTGCGGTCTGGGACGACGCGCCGCGTGAACGGCTGTACGCACGGGACGCACCTGACGCGGCCGAGCACGGCCGTGGCCTGAGCCTTGTGGAAGCGCTCTCCTCAGGGTGGGGCGTGAACTGGGCCGTCGGTCCGTGCGATCTCCAAAAGCGAGTGTGGTTCGCACTCGACGATTCCGCCTCCTAGTTCTCTCGCCGGCGCTGAAGGCGCCACACTGGCGCCCGTCGGCCAGGCCGTCAGGTGGGCGCCAGTGTGACGTTGCCGTTGGGGCCGCAGCGCACCGTCCACGGTTTCGGGGAGCGGAGATTGTTCTCGTGGATGCGGATGTCGACCTGTGTGGGGGGCTTGCCACCGGGTACGTCGGCGTGGGCGGCGGTGCAGGCGAGCTGGCTGACCGCGGTGACGTCGAGCGCGCCGCTGGCGATGGTCACGGGGACGAGGAGGTCGACGGCTCCGTCGGCCGTGGTGGCGGTGAGTCGGCCGCCCATCGGCGGTACCTGGCTGGTCAGGCCGCGTCCGCGTTCGGCGGGGGAGGGGCCCTTCAGGAGGAGTTCGAGGGCCTGCTGGGGACTTGGGGGCCGGTCCACGGGGCGTGAGACGGCGCGGATGCCGTTGGGGCCGGCGAAGTAGAGAAGTACGGAGGGCGTTTCGGCACCGGGCTGCTGGATGCCGGAGGCCGGAGGACCGGCGGTCACGGCGTCGGTGGAGGGGATTCCGCATCCGGCGGCAGCGGCGGCGAAGAAGGCGGTCAGGGCGCTGAGAGCGGTCGCCGTGCGGCGGGGGACGCGCCGGGGCGGGGCCGGGAGGCGTGTCATCGCGGTTCCTGCGGGGCGGTGGCGAGGGGCAGGGTGAGGGTGAAGACGGCGCCGCCGCCGGGGGCGTTGGCCGCGGTCAGGGTGCCGCCGTGCAGATGGGCGTTCTCATAGGCGATGGCCAGTCCCAGGCCGCTGCCTTCCGAGCGGGTGCGGGCGGTCTCGGCCTTGTAGAAGCGTTCGAAGACGTGCGGGAGGACGTCCTCGGGGATGCCGGGGCCGTGGTCGGTGACGGTGATGAGGACCTGGTCGTGTGCGGTGCGGCCGGTGACGGTGACGGGCGGGAGTCCGTGGCGCAGGGCGTTGCCGATGAGGTTGGCCAGGATGACGTCGACGCGGCGGGGGTCGGCGCGTACCGGAAGCGGGACCGGGAGATCGGTGGTGACGCGTGCGTCGCCCTCCCAGCCGCGTAGCTGGAGGGTCTTGGCCACGAGGGTGCGCAGGTCCAGCTCCTCCGCGTGCAGCGGGGCGGCCTTGGCGTCGAAGCGGGAGACCTCCATCAGGTCCTCGACCATGCGGGCGAGGGCGCGGATCTCGTCGCTGACCAGCCGGACGGCGTCGGCGGTGTCCTCGGGCAGGACGCCGGCCGCGGCGTCCTCGTCGAGGACCTCGGTCACGACGGTCATGGCCGCGAGGGGGGTGCGCAGTTCATGGGCGACGTCGGCGGCGAAGCGGCGCGCGCCTGCTTCCATCCGGCGCAGTTCGGTGTCGTCCTTCTGCAGGGTTTCGGCCATCGTGTTGAAGGAGCGGGTCAGGTCGGCGAGTTCGTCATGGCCCTGGGCGTCGAGGCGGGTGCCGAGTTCGCCGGCGGTGATGCGTTCCGCGCCGCCGCGCAGGCGTCGCACCGGGCGCAGGACGCTGCGGGCCGCGAACAGGGCGGGGACGAGGGCGAGGACGAGAGCCGGCACCGCACCGGCCTGGGCCGCGGTGACCAGGGCAGAGATATCGGCCTGCTCGTCGTCGAGAGGGAAGGCGGCGTATACGGCCAGTCCGGAGAGCTTGCCCGCGGTCCCGGGGCGGTGGGCGGCGTAGGCGACGGGCATACCGACGGCCAGCCAGGGGCGGCCGTCGCGGTCGAAGCGCTGATATGCCGCCTGGCTCGTTCGCTGGACGGCTTCGCGGAGGTCTTCGGGCACCGGCGGCGCGCCGGGGGAGGCCGGCACCGGTGTGCTGCCCCGGTACGAGGCGGACGAGCGCCAGGCCCGGGAGCCCCCGGCCCGGTCGAGCTGGCGGGACAGGTCGCGCAGGTCCTCGGTACGGGGCGGGAAGGTCATTCCGGGGGCGAGGGAGTCGAGCTGCATGCGCAGATCGGCGACGGCGGTCTCCTGGGTACGCTCCAGGGTGGACGAGCGGGCCTGGCGGAAAGTGAGGCCCGCGGTGAGCAGTGCGCCGAAGGCGACGGCCAGGAGGACGGCGACGACGAGCCGCACCCGCAGTCCCCTGGGGACGCGGAGCCTGAAGTTCACGGAAGGGGCCCGAATCGGTAGCCGAAGCCGCGCACGGTCTGCACGTACACGGGTTTGCGCGGATCGTCCTCGATCTTGGCGCGCAGCCGCATCACACAGGCGTCGACGAGGCGGACGTCGCCGTAGAAGGAGTGCTCCCAGACCTGTTCCAGGAGCTGGTGGCGGTCGTAGACCTGGCCGGGTGTGGCGCTGAGGAACAGCAGCAGCTTGAGCTCGGAGGGGGCGAGGGCGAGCTCCGTGCCGTGCTTGGCCACCACCAGGGTGGTGCGGTCGACGGTGAGAGCGCCATGGCGCTCCGCCTCCGTCGTCGCGGGCGCGGCGGCCCGGCTGTCCTGGGCGGGCGCGACCCGGCGCAGGACGGCTTTCATCCGGGCTTCGATGATCTCCCCGCTGGCCGGTTTGATGATGTAGTCGTCGGCACCCGCTTCCAGGCCGACGACCATGTCGATCTCGTCATCGCGTGCGGAGAGGATGATGACGGGCACCTGTTTGCTCTCCCGGATCCGGCGGCACACCTCCAGGCCGCTCATCTGCGGCAGCATCAGGTCGAGCAGCACCAGGTCGGGACGGAAGCGCTCCAGGGCGAAGAGGCCGGTCTCGCCGCTCCCCGCGACCTCCACTTCATGGCCGCGACGCTTCAGCGCGAGAGTGACACCTTTCTGCACGGCGGGGTCGTCTTCGACGAGCAGGACTCGTGCCATGGGTGGTGCGCTCTTCTCCGGCTGGACGGCGGTGGCTTTCCTTGACCAGGGTGCTGGAAGTCTATGACGCCCGGTCCCGCGTTCCGTGATGAAACGATGACGACCCGCCCGGGCGGCGGCCCTGCCGGGTTCCGTTGGAGACATGAACAACAAGAACGTTTCCTCCCCGCGCCCCGGGCGCACCGCTCGCCGCACCACCGCACTCGCCGTCACCGCCACCGCGGCCCTGCTCGCCCTCACCGCCTGCGGCGGATCCGGCGACGGCCTCGACACCACCGCGACCGGCGGCCAGAAGAACGGCACGAGCGGCACCAGCGACACGAAGCCGAGCAGGCTGCTGTGGATGGGCGACTCGATCGGCGAGGCCCAGGCCCCCGCCCTCGGCGCGGCGATGAAGGCCGGCCACGCGGAGTTCAAGTCGATGGCCGCGGCCGGCGGCGGCGGTGTCCTGGGGAAGGAACTCTCGGCGAGCACCTGGCAGACCCTCCCGAAGGAACTGAAGTCCTTCAAGCCGGACGTCGTCGCCTACCAGATCACCACCTATGACTGGGGCACCCGGGACGAACAGCGCGCCGCCTACGAACGTCTGGCCAAGACGGTGAACGACGCGGGCGCACAACTCCTCATCGTCTCCGCACCCCCCTTCAAGATCGACGACTTCTACAAGAAGCACGAAGCCGAGATCACCACCGCACCGAAGGCCGCCAAGGAAGTCGCGGACAAGCATCCGGACACGGTCCGCTTCCTCGACGCCTCCGCCCTGTGGGGCTCCGACAGCTCGGCGGCCAAGGCACAGCGCAGCAAGGACGGTATCCACTCCTGCCAGCAGGGTTCGGCCGCGTTCGCCACCTGGTTCGGCGAGCAGCTCAGCAAGCAGTACGGCTTCACCCCGGCCCCGGTGGACCAGTGGGCCACCGGGAAGTGGACCGGCGACAAGACCTACAGCGCGCTCGGCTGCCAGTAGCCCGCCTCCACCGTTGGGGCCACCGCCCTGCCCCAGCCGAACGCTCCCGCGAGGCGGCCCGGGCGATAACCCCAGGCCGCCTCCCCCTCCTGGTGCCGGTCCCGGCCCCTCATCGGCACCCCCCATCTCGTTGGAGACCCATGCCCACGCCGCCGACACCCGCGCGCACCCACCGCCGCGCCCGCACCACGGAGGCCCCGCCGTCCGCCGCACGGCACATCGCGCCGCTGGACGGTCTGCGCGGTCTGGCCGTCCTCGGTGTGCTGTTCTTCCACGCCGGTCACTTCAGCGGCGGCTTCCTCGGTGTCGACCTGTTCTTCGTCCTGTCCGGCTTCCTGATCACCGGGCTGCTGCTGAGAGAGCGGCAGGCCCGCAACGCCCCCCTCGACCTCGTCGCCTTCTGGGGACGGCGTGCCCGCCGACTGCTCCCCGCGCTCGCCGTCACCCTCGCGGGCACCCTGCTCCTCGTCTGGGCGTCCGGCCCGCCGTCCCTGCTGCGGTACGCCCTCGACGACGCGCCGTGGGTGGTGGCGAACCTCGCCAACTGGCACTTCATCACCGACCAGGTGGGGTACTGGAACGCGGCCGACACCCGGGTCTTCGGCCACCTGTGGAGCATCGCCGTCGAGGAGCAGTTCTACCTGGTATGGCCCCTGGCCATCGGCCTCGCGGCCCGTGGCGCCAACGGAGGCAGGCGGGTGGCCGCCGTGGCCGCGGCCGGAGCCGCCGTCTCACTGGCCCTCATGATCGCGTTCACCGGCCCGACCGACACCACACGCGTCTACGAGGGCACCGACACCCGCGCCTTCTCCCTCCTCCTCGGCTCCCTCATGGCCACCCCGCCGGCCGCCCGCCTCCTGGCCCGCGTCGGCGAACGGACGGCCGGCTGGGCAAGTCTGGCCCTGGCGTGCGGTATCGGGACGTACTGGGTCATGGCCGACGGGCAGCACGCCCCCTCCCTGTTCCAGGGCGGTCTCTTCCTCCACGCGCTGGCCGCCGCCCTGCTCATCGCCTTCCTCGCCCGGGCGCCCCGCACCCCGGCCGGCACGGTCCTCGCCGCGCCACCGCTGCGCTGGTTCGGCCGGATCTCCTACAGCCTCTATCTGTGGCACTGGCCCGTCTATCTCCTGCTGAGCGAGGAACGCCTGGGAATGACGGGCTGGAGCCGGACAGCCGTCATCCTCACCGTCTCCGTCACGGCCGCCTGGCTCTCCAAGGCCCTGGTGGAGGACCCGATCCGCTACCGGGCCCGCTGGGCGAAGGGCGGCACCGGCTTCGTCGCCCTGCTGGCCGCCTTCGCCGCCCTGGCGGCCCTGTGGGCCCTGATTCCCCAGCCGCAGACCGGAGCCGGCACCGTCGACATCACCCGCCTCGCCCCGCCCGGCGGGTGACCACGGCCCGGCCGTCCAACTGCCCGATGCCGCTGTCGAGGGTCACCGGACCGAACCCCCGGGCCCGTCATCGCAACTGGGAGCGCGCGGTGGTGGTGATGCGGTCGAACTCGGCTGTGGTGTAGCTGGGGGCGGGCGTGGAGTTGCGCTCCAGGCCCTTGCTGGCCAGCCGCGCCAGGAAGTCCTGCCCTGCACCCTCAGGTGCGAACCGCAGCACCGAGCGCAGCGTCGGCAGTTCCCGGTTCAGGTGCGGCGTGCCCAGACCGGCCATCTGAAAGCTCTCCAGGTGGGCGGCTCGCAGCAGCACCGGCTGTCCCGGCTGTGTACCGTGCGCGTGCGCCCCCTCCGCCAGCGTCGGCAGGCCCGCCAGCACCGGATCGGCCGCGTACCACGACACCTCCCGCCATGGGTCGCACCAATGCACCTGCCACCGCGCCAACGGACCGGCTTGCACTCGTTATTACAAGCCCTGTTCGTGGACGAGGGAGGTGAGTGAGCGGTCGGGCAGGAATGAGCCGTATCCGGTGGCTGACCACAGGCTGCGGTCGGCCGGTATCTCGTGGTACGGGACCGGGTGGTCCTCCAGGAGGTCGGTGAGGGTTTCGGGGGAGCGGCGGGCGCGCAGGGCGCGTATGCAGGAGGTGCAGGCGGCGACGGTGAGTTGCTCGCGCCGGTTGTCCGGGCGCCACGGTATGCGGCGGACCGCGGGGCCGTGGAGCGGGTGGAAGAAGCACAGGGGGAGCGGGGCGGGCACCCCGGGCGTTCGGGAAAGGGCGGCGTGGCCCTCGGCGACCAGGGCGAACGCGCCTGCCAGGTCGGGGATTCCGCGGGCCTGCTTCAGGACCGTACTGGCCGCGGCACAGGCGTCCAGGGCGTGTTCGGCGGGTGCGGCGGTCCCGCCCCGCGCGCTGCGTGCCCGCTCGCCGAGGCGGGCGACTTCCTCGGTGGCGCAGTCGCGTATCCCGTCCTCGTCGCCTCGGCGGGCGGCCTCCGTCACGGCAGGGGGGAGAGTGAAGGGGGCCGTGAGGTGGCGCAGCCGGGCGCGGCGGCGCAGGAGGAGGGCGACCGCCGCGACGAGGAGCAAGGGGCCTGCGGCGAGCAGGAGCAGGCGGGCGAGGGAAGGGGAGGCGTCGCCGGGGCCGGGCGCGGCCTGCTGTGCGGCGTGGGCCACGCCGGTGCCGTACAGCATCAGCAGCCCGCTCGCCATCGGTACCGTCACCGCTCGCGGCATCCTCGCCACCCCCGTCGGTCACTCGTCGGTCACTTCGTCACTGGCCCGACGCTATCGCTCCTGTGCCGAACTCGCCGGAGCCTGTGGATAACTTGCGGACGGCGGGCTCGTCCGCTCGTCCGTGGGCCTCTGTCCGCCTCGCTCCTGGTCGCTGCGCCCGTCCTGCCTGCTCACTGCCCGTACTGCCTCGCCTGCGCTCACCGCGTCCGCCGCGGCAGCAGCAGGGCCGGCAGCAGCGCCAGGGCCATCAGGCTCACGGCCCAGATGTACGTGTGCTGGAAGGCGGCGGCCAGTTGGGGTGCCAGGGCCCGTACCGCGTCGGCGGGCAGGGTGTGGACGGCTTCCAGACCGCCTGCCAGGGACCCGGGCAGCCGGTCGGCCATGGCGTTCGCGAGAAGTACGGACATCAGGGCGGCGCCGGTCGACCCGGCGAGCTGCGGGATGATGCTCAACACCGTCGAGGCGGCCGGCAGATCGGGGGCGGCGACGCCGCGGGTGGCCGTCGCCATGGCCGGCATCATCGTCATGCCGACGCCGACACCCATGACGGCGAGTGCGCCGACGAGCATCCAGTACGGCGTGTCGGCCGCGACCTGGGTGGTGAAGGTGAGGAATCCGGCGGTGGCCAGGCCCACCCCGCAGAGGATGAGCCGGCCCGGCGCGACCTTGTCCACCAGCCGGCCCGCGAACTGCATGGTGATGCCCGTGGCCAGGACCTGCGGGATGCCCAACAGCCCGGCGTGGGTGGCGCTCTGGCCCCGTACGACCTGGTAGTACAGGGGCAGCAGGAGCATGGAGCCGAAGTACGCCACGACGAAGAGGGCGAGCGTGGCCGCCGCGGCGCCGAACGGCCGGTGCCGCAGCAGCCGCAGGTTCAGCAGCGGGTCGCGGGCGGTCAGGGCGCGGACGATGAAGGCGATGATCAGAGCGGCGCCCGAAAGGGCGGGAAGCAGGGTGCCCGGGGCGGTGAAGGAACGCTGTTCGGCGCCGGTGCTCAGGCCGTAGATCAGCAGGGCCAGGCCCGGGGAGAGCATCAGCAGGCCGGGGACGTCCAGCCGGCGGGTGGGCTTGGGGGTGTCCCGTCGGAAGACACGTGCGGCCAGGAGAAGGGCCGCGGCGCCTACGGGGAGGTTGATGAGGAAGATCCAGCGCCAGGAGACCTCGTCGACGAGGTAGCCGCCGAGCACCGGGCCGACCAACGGGCCGACCAGGGCGGGGATGCCGAGCACGCTCATCGTGCGCCCCCTGCGGGCCGGGTCGGACGCCTGGACGAGGATGGTCATGCCGACCGGCTGCACCATGCCGCCCGCCAGCCCCTGAAGGACGCGGAAGACGATCAGCGACTCGGTGTTCCAGGCCAGACCGGCCAGCGCCGACCCGAGCCCGAACAGGCCGATCGCGAGCATGTAGAGGCGCTTGGTGCCGAAGCGGCCGACGGCCCACGCGGTGACGGGCACGACGGTGGCCAGCGCCAGGGTGTAGCCGGTGGCCACCCACTGGATCGTGGCCAGGGGCGCGTGGAACTCCTCCGAGAGGTGGTTGAGGGCGACGTTGACGACGGTGGTGTCCAGGACGGTCATCAGCGAGCCCAGCACCACGACGAAGGCCGTCGCGGCGACCCCGTACGTACGGGGCCGCCGCTCAGGAGGGCGGTGCCGCTGCCCGCGCGTACGGCGTCGTACGGAACGTGTGGGACGCGCGGCGGCTACCGGTGTGGGAGAGGCGGGAGGGGTGGGGGAGGCGGGAGGGATGGGGGAGGAAGCGGCTGGAGGCGGGGGCGTGGACATGGAGGGCTCCTGTCGTGGCGGCCGGGGGCGCCCGGCCGATCACTCCGCACCCTCCGGCCTCAAGCGGACTTGAGGTCAAGTCCGCGCCGCCGGCCGCCCCGCCACGTCATCCCTTGCTCACCGCCACCAGGATCTCCGGCAGCCGCGCCGCCACCCGGGGCGCGGCCAGCCGCATGCCCAGGACCGCCACCCCCACGCCGTACGCCGCGCCCAGCGGCAGCAGCACCCACAACAGGCCGTGCAGACCGGCGAGATGCAGCCAGATCGTCAGCCCCAGGAGCGGTGCGAGGAGCACCGCGCCCACGAGCATCCCGCCGAAGAGGCTGAGCCAGGCGATGGCGCCCTGCCCCGGCGCGACGTTCTTGTTGCCCTCCGACGGGATCGAGTACGGAAGGAGCGCCGAGGAGTCGGCGCCGGTGGCGATCAGCGCGCCGAGCAGGGCCAGGGAGAGCCCGTACACCTCGGCGAAGGACGACCACGGGCCGATGAGGGCCGCCGCCCCGACGACCACCAAGGTGACGTACGGGATCGCTATCAGAAGGATCGCCGACGCCCGCCCGCGCAGCTCCAGATACGCGTCGCGCGGCGTGGAGATCGTCGAGGCGACCATCCAGAAGGCGGAGGTGTCCTGCCCGAACTGGTTGTACATCTGCATGCCGAGCAGCGCCGACGCCGGAAGAGCGGTGTAGATGTTGCCGCCGCCCTGGACGACGGTGATCACCGGGACCAGAAGGCCGACGCCGATCGCCGTGGCCCAGCCCATCTTCGTCTTGGGGTCGCGCCAGGCGTAGCGCAGCGTCCGCAGCATGACGGTGCCCGTACGGCCGGCCGGCAGCAGCCGCAGCGGTCCGCGGCCGACGGCGTTCCGCCCGGCCTTGCGCCCGCTGTCCTGCTCGGCCGCCTGGAGGGTGGAGGAGTCGGGCGCGGTCATCACCACGGTGAGCGTGCGCCCCCACCACCACAGGAGCAGGACCAGTGCGAGCACGGTCAGCCCCAGGCCCACCGCGGCACGCCCGTACGAGCCGTCGCTCGCCGCGTCCACCGCGTCGACCGCCGAGGCGGGCGGCACCCAGCGCAGCACCGCGGCCACCGGGTCCAGGAGCGCCAGCCCGTCGGGGGCGGTCAGCCGCCGCAGGCCGAGGTTGACTCCCTGGGTGGCCAGCGCGATCAGCAGACCGCTGAGGACTGCCAGGTCGCGACCCCGGCGGCTGGTGAGCAGCCGTACGTTGGCGGTGGCCACGCCACGCGCCAGGGCCACACACACCAGGACCAGCAGGGCCGCGGCGAGCACGCCGACGACGGCCGCCACCGCGCCGTGTGCCAGCATGATCACCGAGCCGGTGGCCAGCGCCAGGGTGAACAGCGGGCCGATCCCGACCAGCGACGTCACCAGCAGCGCGCCGACCAGCGAGCGTGGGCGCAGCGGCAGCATCGCCAGCCGGGTCGGGTCCAGCGTCTCGTCGGCCGCGGGGAAGAACAGCGGCATGCCCGCCCAGCCCAGGGTGAGGACGCCTGCGAGCAGGACGCCGAGCGCGCCCGCGTGCTCCACGCCGCGCAGCGCGATCAGTCCCAGCAGTACGGCGGCAGCGGCCAGCAAGGCCACCACCAGCGACGTCACGTACGCGGCGGTACGGCCGCCGGACTGGCGCAGCCCGTTGCGCAGCAGCGACAGCTTCAGCCGTACGAAGACACCGGTCAGGGCCGTGCCGGTCGGGTGTGCGGGAGCGGCGCCGGCCGGGGCGGTGCCACCGGGGGCGGCGTGGCCCGCGGTGGCCTCAACGTTGCTCCTCGGAACGTCGCTCGTCGGAACGTTGCTCGTCGGAACGTCGCTCATCGCGCGCCGCCGCCCAGCCAGTCCAGGTTCTCCCCGGCGCCGTTGCCGCGCGCGCCGACGAGTTCGAGGAAGGCGTCCTGGAGGGAGGGTGCATCACCCCGTACGTCCGCGAGCGGACCCTGGGCACGGATGCGTCCGGCGGCCAGCACCGCCACCCAGTCGCACAGCGACTCCACCAGCTCCATCACATGACTGGAGAAGACGACGGTCGCACCGGAGGAGGTGTAGCGCTCCAGCACGCCGCGGATGGTCTGCGCCGACACCGGGTCCACGCCCTCGAACGGCTCGTCGAGGAAGAGGACTTCGGGGTTGTGCAGCAGCGCCGCGGCCAGGCCGATCTTCTTGCGCATGCCGGTCGAGTAGTCGACGACGAGCTTGTGCTGCGCACCGGACAGGTCCAGTACGTCGAGCAACTGCCCGGCGCGCTTGTCGACCTCCTCGCCGGGCAGACCGCGCAGCCGCCCTATGTACGCCAGGAGTTCTCGGCCGGACAGCCGCTCGAACAGGCGCAGGCCCTCGGGCAGCACCCCGATCCGCGACTTGACGGCGACCGGATCCTGCCAGACGTCGTGACCGACGATCTCGACCTTCCCGGCGTCCGGGCGCAGCAGGCCGGTGACCATGGAGAGGGTGGTGGTCTTGCCGGCCCCGTTCGGGCCGACCAGGCCGATGAAACGGCCGGCGGGCAGGGTCAGGTCGATGCCGGCGACGGCGACCTGCTCGCCGTACTTCTTCCACAGGCCCTGGACGTGGACGGCGGGCGGGCGGTCCGCCGTGCGGTGGGCGTCCGGTGATGTCGATGTCGACATCGATGCCGATGACGACGGCGTGCCGGCTGTCCCCGGTGCCGTCGATGTGGCCGCTGTTGCCGATGTGGACTGCCGGGAAGACTCCCCGGATCGCTGTTCGCTGTGTGCCGGCTCTTTTGCCACCGGTCCTGCCCTTCAAACGTCCCCGCAGGGGCCGGTCCGTGCCCCCGTTCGTCGTTCCACCATACGGGCGGGTGTACGAGCCCGCCGCGCGGCCGGTACGGGGTGGAACGAGAGGCTGGAACGCGGGGGCGGGACGCGGGGAAGAGGCGCGGGGAAGAGGCGCCGGGGCAGGCGAAAAGCCCGCGCGACAGCACGGGAGGAATCCGGGGCCCGTGGGCGCGGAGTGGGTACGGGGAGGGCGGAGCGGCGAGCGGGACGGCGCGGTGGGACCGGTCGCGCCGAAGTCCGGCTCGGCGCTCACGGCGGGATCGACGGCCGGGGGCGGGGCGAGGACCGGGCCGGGGACGGGCCGTGGACTGGGACGGGCTGTGGACTGGGACGGGCTGTGGGTGGGACGGGCCGTGGACGGGACGGGCCGTGAGTGAACGGGGAGCGGCTCAGCGTCCGCGCGCCGCCGCGGCCTCCCGTCCGCAGGCGTACGCGAGCGGGCTGATGAGGTCCTCGGTGTCCGGGAGCCAGCGGTTGGCGGCCGTGGGCTGGCGCGCCCACTGCACCGAGCCGTGCAGCCCCACCCGTGTCGGCGGCGCGGCGATGTAGTCGCCCTCGCCGCGCGCGACCAGATCGAGCGCGGAGGGCGGCCAGCCGAGCTTCTGCACCAGGTCGTGGACCTTGGCGGCGGCGCCGGGCAGGACGAGGAAGAGCATACGGCGGTGCGGGGTGCGGGTGACCGGTCCGAGCGGGAGATCCATGCGTTCCATACGGGCCAGGGCCAGGCAGCCGGCCGTCTCGGGCACGTCCAGCGCGTCGAACGTACGCCCGGTCGGCAACAGGATCGAGGCGCGTGGGTGCTTGCCCCACAGGCGGCGGGCGGCCGTCGCGCTGCCCGTGGCCTGGCCGGCCCAGCCCGGAGCGCAGGGGTGCGCGCCGGGCGCGGCGCAGTCGACGGCGTGGCACGAGCAGCGCGGCCGTTCACCGTCCTCTTCCAGCCATGCGCCGGGGAAGACGTCCCAATGCCGCTCTTCTGTGTAACGCACCGCAGTGTCGATCAACTGCTCACCGCGCTGCTTGGGGATCTGCGGGGCTCCTGTGACTCCGATGGTCTCTTCCACGCTGAACACAACTTCCCATGTCACCAAGGGTTACGGCCGACATGCGTACGTCCCCGGCGCATCGTTCTTGCACGTGGGGCGCATGGGTGCATGTGCGGGGGCGCGTGGGCGGCTCCGGCGGGAAGAACGGGTAGCCACCTGCGTGACGGGCGGAGAGGCCGCCCGGCGGTGTACCGAGGCCCATGCCAGGCCGTCCCCGGGCCTTCCGGGGCGGCCCCCGGCCGCGGCGCCGCGAACTCCACGCGGGCACCACGCGCCATCTCCGTTTTCCTGCGCCGACCTTCTGCCATTCTGTCAAGAGTGCACCAGTTAGGGCGTATATCCCGGATATCCAGGACGTCTCGGATATCAGGGACAAGGGTGGGGAATTGCTCATTGGGAACGGCGTTCGCTGGTGAACGCGCAGCAGTAAACAGGGGGTACAGCATGGCCGCCAGGCCACTCGTCGCGCGGCAGCCGAACGAACGGCTGCAGGCGCTCATTCAGGAAGCCGCCTGCTCCAATGCCGGGCTCGCCCGCCGCGTCAACATGTGCGGCGCCGAACACGGCCTCGACCTGCGCTATGACAAGACCTCCGTCGCCCGGTGGCTGCGCGGCCAGCAACCGCGCGGCAGGGCCCCCGCGATCATCGCGGAGGCGCTGGGGCGGAAGTTGGGTCGTACTGTCACCATCGACGAGATCGGGATGGCCGACGGCAAGAACCTGGCGTCCGGCGTGGGACTTCAGTTCTCACCCACGGTCCTCGGTGCCATCGAACAGGTCTGTGAACTGTGGCGCAGCGACGTGGGCCGCCGCGACTTCCTGAGCGGCTCGACGGTGGCCGCCTCGGCACTGGTGGAACCCAGCCGCGACTGGCTCATCACGGGTACGGACACACAGGTCGCGCGGAACGCCGGGGCACGGGTCGGACCGGCGGACGTCGATGCCGTACGGGCCATGACGGCGGCGCTGTGCGAGCTGGACCACCGGTACGGCAGCGGGCACGTCAGGCCGGTCGTCGTGCACTACCTCAACAGCGTCGTCTCCGGGCTGCTGGCCGGCTCCTACCGGGAGAGCGTGGGGCGCGAACTGTTCGCCGCCGTCGCCCGGCTGACGGAGCTGGGCGGCTACATGGCGGTCGACACCGGCCAGCCGGGGCTGGCGCAGCGCTACTACATCCAGGCGCTGCGGCTGGCGCAGGCGGCGGGCGACCGGGGTTACGGCGGTTATGTGCTGGCCGCCAGCATGAGCCACCTCGCCGCCTCACTGGGCAACCCTCGCGAGATCGCGCAACTCGCCAAGGCCGCCCAGGAAGGTACGCGCGGGCACGTCACACCGAGGGCGGAGGCGATGTTCTTCGCCGCGGAGGCACGCGGGCACGCCCTGATGGGCGACGCGCGGGCCTTCCAGACCGTGGCGGGCCGGGCCGTCGGGGCGATGGAACGCGCCGACACGGGGACCGAGACGGGCGATGACCCCGTATGGATCTCCCACTTCGACCATGCCTACCTCGCCGACGAACTGGCCCACTGCCACCGTGACCTGGGCCAGGCGGCACCGGCCCGGCAGCGTGCCCAGGAGGCGCTGGACGGGCATCCGGAAGGGCGTGCCAGGCGCCGCGCCATCGGCCTGGTGCTGCTGGCCACGGCTCAGGTGCAGCAGCGCGAGATCGAGCAGGCGTGCCATACGGGCACCCAGGCCGTGGAGTTGCTGAGCGGGCTGCGCTCCAACCGGGGGGCGGAGTACCTGGAGGACTTCCAGCAGCGGCTGGAGCCCTACCGGGACGAGCCGGTGGTACGGGAGTTCGGCGCACGGCTGGAATTGCGCGCCGCTGCTGCGTGACAACGCACGGGGGCGCACAGGAGCGTACGGGGGCGCATGGTCATGCGGTTGGCGACGGTCGGCCTTCATCGCCGGGCGGGCTCGGGAACCGGGGCGCGGCGGGAGCCGCGGTCCGGGCGGGAGCCGGTCCGGCGGTGAGGGCGTATCCGTATTCCGATTGATTCGTATTCCGATTGAGCGGGAACGGGGGACGCGGGAAGAGGGGAAGCGGGAACAGGAGGGGCGGGGCGGTCGGTGGAATCCCGGTGTGACCAGGCGACGTGGTCGAACACGACGGCGACCCGGTAGCGTGAGCCGACGATTTCGTAAGGCTGCACATAGTAGGAGTCCCGGTGACGCAGAGCGGACAGGACGGCAACCCGCAGAATTCTGCGGGCGGGCCGGCCCGAGAGGGCGTTGTACTGCCCGCCAACGGTGAGCCGTGGGTCCCGGACCAGCAGGCCGCGCCGCCGGCCGGCCAGCCGTGGGGCGGCGCCTGGGGACCGGGCGGCCAGGCACAGGGACAGCCTCAGTCACAGGGACAGCCGCAGGCGCAGGGACAGCCGCAGGGACAGCCGCAGCCGCCGTTGTACGGACACGGGCAGCCGCCCCAGAGGCAGGCGGCGCCGGGCCAGGCCCCCTACAGCCAGGGCGGTGCGCCCATGCCGCCTGCGCCGCAGGGCGTGCAGCAGCCGTACGGCGTGCCGTCGCAGCCGCAGCAGAACGCACCGCAACAGCAACAGGGCGTGCCGCAACAGGGCATGCCGCAACAGGGCGTGCCTCAGCCGCCGCCGTCGCAGGGTGGATTCGCGACTCCGCCGCAGGCGTCTGCGACGGCGCCGCCCGGGCCGGCGCCGATGGCTCCGGCTCAGTCCGTACCGGGGTCTCCGCCCTTCCAGGGGCAGCCCCCGGCTCAGGCCCAGGTCCAGGGGCAGCCTCAGGCCCGGGCTCCGCAGCCGCAGGCTCCGTACGGGGCGGCCGTGCCCGCGACGCCGCAGGCCGGGGCGCCACTTCCGTCCGCCGCCGGTGACGCGGAGGCGACGCAGTTGATACCGCCTTTGAACGCCCAGTCGGGGCAGGCGGTGCAGCCGGGGCAGATGGGACAGCCAGGACAAGCAGGGCAGCCTGGACCCGTCGGCCCGACAGGCCCGACCGGCTCGACAGGCCCCATCGGTCCCGGCGCGGGCCCCGTACCCGGTGCCGTACCGCAGTCTCCCCAGGCGTCCGCCCGGCCCGAGCGCCCCGGGGAGTCCACGCAGTTGCTGCGCCCGGTGAAGGCGCACCAGCCCCCGCCGCAGGCCCAGCCCCTGCCGCAGTCCCCGCAGCAGCCGGGTCAGCAGCCCCAGCCGTACCAACAGCAGCCGCAGCAGTCACAGCAGCCCCAGCAGCAACAGGCCGCCGCGGCACTCGCCTCGGAGCCGACCCAGCTCATACCTCCGGTCGGTGGTGGCACCCCGCCCCCGCCCGGCCCACCGTTCGGGGCACGGCCGGGCACGCCCGACGAGCGCCGTACGCCTTCCGAGTTCGACGGCCTGTTCCGGCCCGAGGCCGCGGGCGCACCGCCCGGCGTGGGCGGACCGGGCGGCGGGCCCGAGGCTACCCAGCAGTTGCCGCGTCTGGACGCCTCCGGGCAGCCGCAGCCCGGCGGCCCGTACCAGTTCGATCAGCAGTACGCCGCGCAGCCGCCGTACGACCCCCTGGGCGACGGTCCGGGCTATGACGACGACGGTGGCGGGCGGCGCCGCCGGCTGGGCCCCGCCGTCGTCGTGGGCGCCGTCATCGTGGCGCTGGCCGGTGTCGGGCTCGGCGTGGGCTGGGCGCTGTCCGGCGGCGACTCCCCGGAGAAGAAGGACACCGGCAGTTCGTCCACGGGGGCGGCCCAGGGCGGTGACGGCAAGGACACGGACAAGGGTGCGGACAAGGACAAGGACAAGAAGGAGCCGGCGGCCGACCCCGCGGCAGCTCAGGCCAAGGATCTCGACGCGCTCCTGAACGACAGCAACAGCAGCCGCTCCGCGGTGGTCGGTGCCGTGGACGACATCAAGTCGTGCGACAACCTGGACGGCGCCGCGAAGGACCTGCGGGGTGCGGCCGGGCAGCGCAACGACCTGGTGGCCCGGCTGGCCAAGCTGCCCGTCGACAAGATCCCGCACGGCAGTGAGCTGACCGCCTCGCTCACCAAGGCGTGGAAGTCCTCCGCCGCGGCCGACAACCACTACGCGGCGTGGGCCAAGCAGGTCAAGGGCAAGAAGGGCTGCAACAAGGGCAAGGCCCGGGGAACGAAGGAGGCGGCCCGCGCGAACAAGGCCAGCGGTGAGGCGACGAAGGCCAAGAAGCAGTCGGCAGCGCTGTGGAATCCGATCGCCAAGAAGTACGGTCTGACCACGCGCGGTCCCGGACAGCTCTGATCAGTTCCGGTCAGTTCCGGCCGCTTCCGGTCACTGCCGGGAAGCTCCGAGCAACGGCAACGGCAACAGCGACGTCACGCCATGCCACGTCACGCCACGATCGGCGCCGGGTCAGGACTCGGAGCAGTCAGGACTCGGAGCGGGGCCGTTCCAGCGTCCTGGCCACGTTCACGAAGCCGTCCCTGGCCGCCACCAGCCGCCCGTCCCGTACCACCTGATAGGTGACCATCCCGTTGACGATCCGCGGGAAGTCCTGGACCGCGAGCATGTCCTCGGAGCGCCAGCGCAGCCCGGGTGTCAGCCCGCCCGTGCCGATGGCCCGCTCACCGAGGTCCAGCTCGCGCCGGACGCGCGGGGCGGTGATCCGGGCATCGCCGTCCTGCGCGTCGAGCCGTGCGACGACGGCGCTCAGCACCGTGTACGCGATCCAGGTCGTCTGGACGCCCGGGTCGGTGGGATCGAGGCGGTTGTCGCCGAAGGCGTGCTCGTCGATGACCCGGCGCATCGGCTCCCAGCGGGCATCGCTCGCCACCGGGTACCAGCCCGTCAGATACGCCCCTTCCAGCGGCCCGCCGCCGCCTCCCGTACGGTCCACCAGAGCCTGTCCGACGCTGCCCAGTACGGAGGCGACCCGTACCCGGGAGCGCTCCGGCCGCAGCCGCCGGAAGGAGTCGAAGAAGGTGTCGGTGCGCTCCCCGAGCGTGGCCGTCACGCATCCGCTCCCCGCGACCGCGCTCCGCACGGCGTCCAGGGCGTGCCGCGCGGCGGCCGAGTAGTCCGTGCCGTCCTCCGGTGCGCGGACGTCACCGGCCGGGGCGCGGCTCCCGCTGGTCAGGCCGGAGTTGAGGAGCGCCGGCATCCGGTCGCCCTGGAGGGTGTCGGGGCGGACGAGCGCGACCCGCTCGCAGGCGCCGGCCAGTTGTCTGCCGTTGCCGGCCAGCAGGGCCGCCGGTCCGCCGTTGACCGGGTAGGACAGCGGGCTGGCGAACTCCTCGTCGGAGGCGCCGTAGCCGCCGATGAACGGGATGTCGTTGATCTCCAGCGGCGACATGAAGGAACGGCCGAACTGGCTGTACGAGCCGACGACGGCGACCGCCCGGGCGCTGACGGCGCGCTGGGCGCAGTGCGCGGCGGCCACCGCGTCGTTGTGGTCGTTGCAGGTGAGGACCTTGAGGGGGTGACCGCTGAGGCCGCCCCGGGAGTTGACCCAGCGCGCGTATGCCTGCGCCATGGCCGGCATTCCCGGCATATTGGTCGCCTTGGTGCCCTCGGGGGCCCAGGTCATGACCGTGATCGGGTCCTTCTTCGCGGAGCCTTCCGCCGCGCCGGGCAGGGCCCCGCAGCCCGCGAGCGCGGTCGCCAGGACCGCCGTACAGGCCGTGACGGCACGGGCGCGGGCAGCCGCGCGGGTGCGGCCGGTCCGGGCGCCGGCCGCCGAAGGAAAGGGGGCGGAGAGGGGCGAAGGGAAGGTGGGGCGGGTGTGGCGGAGGGGAGCGGAAGAGGGGCGTCGCCGTCCGGTCATGGGCCCGCAGCCTTCCGCCCCGTACGGAACGGCCGAGTGACCAGGTCGCAACCCACGGTGACGCGTCCGTGAACTCCAGGGGGCCATCGGTGATCGCCGGAGAAGAACGTACGATCGATTACCGTGCAAGATTCGGAGAAGTCTTCCCGCCGCGGCCGTCGCTCGACCACCATGGGCGCCATGCCGCTCAACGACATGCCGTGGTGGCGCTGGCGCAGCAATGTGCGCTCCGCGCTGCACATGCTCTCCGACCCCGCCTTCCAGCAGGAGACATGGCTGGCCGGCGTCCCGGGGTACGGGGACGTCACCGATGCCGTGTACCGGCTCGTCGAGGACACCTGGCTGGACAACTGGTCCGCCGAGAAGTACGTCGGCACGATCTTCCGGGACGCGCAGGAGGCGTCCCTGGTGGACGTGGCCGTGCTGCGGGTGCTGCGGATCATGCACCAGGTCGGCGCGGACGCCCCGGTCGCCACATACATGGGGCACCACTCCTGGCCGGAGGCCGTACGGGCCGCGCGCGAGGCTCACGTACGGATGGCGGTCGCGGACGGTGACGACCCGGACGCCCCGCCGTACTCGCTCGAACAACTGGCGATCATGACGCGTGGCCTGGTGGCGTAGCGGTGAGCAGCGGCGAAGGCGCCGGTGGGAGGGGCGCGGGGCCGGTGGAAGGGCAGGCGCGGACGGCCGCGGGACCGAGCAGTGCCGTGGATGTGCGACCCTATGAGGTCATGAGCGAGTCGCAGCCCGATACCCGGAACACCCCCACTCAGTACGTCCTCACCCTGTCCTGCCCCGACAAGCAGGGCATTGTGCACGCCGTGTCCAGCTACCTCTTCATGACCGGCTGCAACATCGAGGACAGCCAGCAGTTCGGGGACCACGACACCGGGCTGTTCTTCATGCGGGTCCACTTCAGCGCGGAGGCGCCGGTGGACGTGGACAAGCTGCGGGCCAGCTTCGCCGCGGTCGGCGACTCCTTCCACATGGACTGGCAGATCCACCGGGCGGACGAGCGGATGCGCGTCGTCCTGATGGTCTCGAAGTTCGGCCACTGCCTGAACGACCTGCTCTTCCGCTCCCGGATCGGCGCGCTGCCGGTGGAGATCGCGGCCGTGGTCTCCAACCACACCGACTTCGCCGAGCTGGCCGGCTCGTACGGCGTCCCCTTCCACCACATCCCGGTGACCAAGGACACCAAGGCGGCGGCCGAGGCCGAGCTGCTGGAACTCGTACGGGCCCAGAACGTGGAGCTGGTGGTGCTCGCCCGCTACATGCAGGTCCTCTCCGACGACCTGTGCAAGGAGCTGTCGGGCCGCATCATCAACATCCACCACTCCTTCCTCCCCAGCTTCAAGGGCGCCAAGCCGTACCACCAGGCGCATGCGCGCGGTGTGAAGCTCATCGGCGCCACCGCGCACTACGTGACGGCGGACCTGGACGAGGGTCCGATCATCGAGCAGGAGGTCGAGAGGGTCGGGCATGACGTCACTCCCGACCAGCTCGTGGCGATCGGGCGCGACGTGGAGTGCCAGGCGCTGGCCCGGGCCGTGAAGTGGCACAGCGAGCGCCGGGTCCTGCTCAACGGCAGCCGTACGGTCGTCTTCGCCTGAGCCGCCCGCCGGCCGCTGCACACTTCGCCTAAGCCGCCCGCCTGCCGCCGCCTGCCGCCCACGCCTGTCTCCGGCCGGCCGTCCGGGCGCCCCTAAGGCCGGCCATCGGGATTGTTACGGCCGCCGGACCTCACAGCCGGGAGAGCGAGGCGGTGGCGAAGAGCACGTCACGGATGGCGTCGCGCTCGCCGACCTGGCCCGCGGCGGCCTCCTCCGGAGAGACGTGGCCCGCGGCCAACTGGCAGAACTCGATGCTGTCCAGCGCGATGTGCGCGACCGTATGGTCCGGCGTCCCGAGGGCGCCCGGGGAGTCCAGGGCTATGTACCAGTGACCGCCGCCACTGCCTTCGACCTCCAGATGGAGCGTACGGCCCGGTGATCCGGCCGCGACCAGGCGCTGCGGCGGCGCGGCGAGCCCGGCCCGGCGCCGGCCGGCCAGGACACCGGGCAGCAGCCGGGCGGCCAGGTCCACCATGCGGCTGAGATGGCCGGCCGTCGGCGGTTTGTACGGATAGTCGACGGCGTCGGCGATGTCGCCCGCATGCACCCAGCACTCGAAGGCCCGGTCCAGGAACGCGTCGCGCAGCGGGAGCGCGGGACCGCCGTAGGGCACCGACAGCTCGGCCGCGCCGCGTCCGGCGAAGGACACCGTACGGATCAGTGTGTGACTCTGGTCGCGCCACGGCACCCGGGTGGCGAGCGGAGCGGCGGTGTCCGTGGTCGCCTGCCAGCACGCTTCGGTGCGGGCGGCGGGAGTGGCGGGCGCGGGCGGTGCCGCGGCGCCCAGCGGATCGGCCAGCCCCAGGGCCGTCGCGACCAGGCCGTCCACCGCCATCAGGTGGCCGATGACCCCGGCGACGGTCGTGGTCCGCTCGACCGGCCGCTCGTCCTCGAACCAGCGCAGCAGCACCGGAGCCCGCCACTCCGCGTCGCCCATGTCGCGCAGCAGCGCGTCCAGTTTCGCGGTCTCCGCGTCGTACGGGCTCGCCCACTCCGGTACGGGGATACGGGCCGGGCGGCGGTCCAGGCAGCCCTCCAGGACGCGGGAACGCAGCAGCGGGTCGAGATCGAGGTCGTTGGCGGGACGCAGCAGCCCCACGGCGTCGCGCAGCCGCAGGGCCTCGTCCGCGCACCCGGCACAGTCGGTGAGGTGGGCCTCGACGGCGGCGGTCTCCTCCGGGGAGCAGGCGGTCAGGGCCCAGGCGCCGAGGAGCGACTTGAGGACCTTGTGCGGAGGCTCGGGGAGGGGCGCGCCAGTGCCCGTACGCCGGTCCTTCCCGGCGTCCGCCGTCCCGCTCGCCACCTGCTGCACTTCCTGTTTCACCTCCTTGTCCTCGTCCTTGTCCTTGTCCTTCTGCTTCTGCGTTTCCGGCTCCTTCCCTGGTTCCTTCCCGGGGGCCGGGTCCGGCGTGGGCAGGGGTGCTTCCGGCAGTGGCCCCTCGTCCTCGGGGGCCGAGCGCGGTGACGGTATGCGCGGCCGTCCTCCCGAGGAGGCGGGCCGGCCGGTGGTGCCCTCGGGGCCGCCGGGGTACCGGGGGCCGTGCGGTCCGCCCGGGTCCTGCGGTCCATGACGTCCGCCTGGCCCATGAGAGCCGTGCGGGTCGAAGCCGTCCCACTCCTCCGGCCCGTTCACAGCGGCCTTCCGTAACCCCGGCCGGGAGGCGAGGCGTTGGTGCGGCCCGGTCGGCCCGGCTGGCCCGGCTGTCCTATCGGGTGGTCCGGTGCGGAGGCCGGCGGCGCGGGCGGTGGCGGGCCGGTCAGGCGGGCGGGCTGCTGCGGCCGGTGGTTGTGGGCGGTGGACAGGAGCTGGAGGCCCAGCCGCAGCCGGCGCCGGGCCTCGTCCTCGGTGACACCGAGGTCGGCGGCGGTCTGGCGGTAGTTCCGCCGCTGGAAGTAGGCCAGTTCCAGGGCGGCCCGCAGCGGCGCGGGCATGGAGGTGACGATGTAGTCGGCGCGGGCGGCGGTGGACGCGTCACGGATCTTGCGCTCCACCGCGTCCGGCTCGGGGGCCTCGTCCCCGCAGGCGCGCGCCGAGTCCGCTTCGTACTGGCGCAGGCGGTGGACGGCCTGCCGGTGGGTGAGGGTGGCGACCCAGGAGCGCAGCGAGCCGCGCTTGGGGTCGTAGGCGTCGGGGTTCTCCCAGATGTAGCCGAAGACTTCGCGCGTGACGCGGTCGGCCGCCGGCTCGTCGTCGAGCACACGGTGGGCGAGGCTGTGGACGAGCGAGGCGAACCGGTCGTAGAGCTCGCCGAGCGCGGCGGCCTCGCCACGGGCGAGCCGCTGCTGCATCCGCCTGTCCCAGCGCGGTGGTGCGTCGTTCCCCATACAGACCCCCACTCCTCACCGCCGCCGTGCCGCCGTGGCCGCCGTCGCCCACCGACACGGACTCCACCGTGCCACCGAATGTAGTCCGAGGATCTGACAGTGCGCGCCCTTTGCGGCAATCTGCCCTCCGGTACGGCTGCGGATGGTATAGCGGCCGTCACTGTGTGGTGGTGATACCCGATCACCGGCGATCGATGCGACATGTCGATCGTCCGTAACTGTCGAGGTGTTATCCGGGTGTGACCGGGTTCAGGGAAAAGTAAGTACGTTGATGGGCATAGCCTGGAGAGTGAACGGCCTGTTGTACGACGAATTCCACCGAGTTTCGTGGGAAGAAAGGCCGGGCAGTCGAAGCGGGGAAGGATGAATTCCGGACAGGTCCGGTAAGCATCCGGTCCGCAAGCGAGCGAAAGGCTTCGAGCGCGTGTCGTTGAAGGTGGCAGAGGGGGAGCAGGGCCGGTGGGCGGTCCTGCAGGTTTCCGGTGAGATGGACCTGGTCACCTCGCCGGCGGTGCGCCAGCACGTGCACGATGCGGTCGCGGAGGGGCGGCGCAGTGTCGTCCTGGACCTCTCCGAGGTGCTGTTCTGTGATTCCAGCGGCGTCGGCGTGCTGATCGCCGCCCGGCGGCTGATGCGTTCGTGCCAGGGGCGGCTGCGGCTGATCCTGCCGGCGCAGGGCGCGGTGGACGGTTCGCACGTCAACCGGGTGCTGGCGGCGCTGGGCGTGCGCCGGCTCTTCGAGGTCTACCCGGACCTGACCACCGCGGTCGACGAGACCGCGGCGCCGCTCTCCGCCTGACGCCGTGGCGCCGTAGCGCCGTAGCGCCGTAGCGCCGTAAGACTGCAACGCCCCGACGCCGTAACGCCTCGACGCCGTAACGTCGTAATCCCCTTCTTGGCCCCTTCCGGGCTGTCTGCCTGCGCGCCTCACGCGACTCCTGCCGCCCGTCTGTCTCAGTCCCTCCGGGCGCGCGACCGTGAGCGGGAGGCGCCGTCACCGTCGTACGGCCCGCCCCGCCACGCGTCGTACGAGCGGAAGCCGCGGCCCATGGCCAGGACGACGACCGAGGTCAGCGCCACGAGTTCGTACGCCGTCGTCACCAGCCACAGGGCGCCCCCGGTCGTCCGCAGGGCCTCGCCGACGAAGCCGGTCACGGTCAGTTCCACCACGGTCCGGACGGTGAGGTAGAGCTGCATGGCCCCGAACACCAGCACCGCGCCGCGTACGTCCCGCCGCCCCCGGAGGGCGAGTGCGCCCAGGACCAGCAGGACGGCCGTCGTCGCCAGGGCGGTGAACTCCCCGGAGACCGGCGTGTGTACCGACCCCAAGGCGGCGGCGTCCAGTGCGCTGCCCAGATTGGTGCCGGGGTGGATGTGTACGCCCTTCGGGCCTTCCAGGGTCCAGGTGAGCTGGGCCGCGCCCATGATGAGAAGCAGCACCCCGCAGACTCGGGACAGCCGCCGCTGCCACCAGGAGACGGCGCTCGCGCCGAGGGCGCGGGATGCGGCGGTCCTGCGGCCGGCGCCCGGGCCCGTACGGTCGAAGCCCGCGCCCGTACGGCCGGATCCGGTACTCGTACGGTTGGAGCCGGTGCCCGTACGGGGGAAAGCGGAACCCGTACGGGCGGAAACGGAAGGCGTACGGCGGGAAGCGGAATCCGTGCCCCGGCGTGCAGAATCGTTTTGGCCGGCGCCGGAACTCCCCGGGCCGCAACCGGAATCAGCGCGACCGGAACCGGGCCCGGTACGACCGGAACCAGGCCCGGTACGACCGGAACGGACATCCGGGTGACCGGAATCCCGCTCCGCGTCCGCGCGGCCGGACCGTCCCCGGCCGAAGGCCGACGCCACGCGCCCGAGCACCGCGCCCACCCGGCCGCCCGCCGCCGGCCCGTGGCGCTCGGTGGCGGGCAGCAGCGCGAACAGCACCGTCAGCGCCACCACCGCGCTCAGCGCCCGGGTGGCCAGCGCCCAGTCACCCAGCGGATCCCGGCCGTACAGGTCGCGGTACTCGGCGTGCATCAGGTCCACGCCCTCGCGCAGCGCCGTCACCAGCAGCAGGCAGCCGAGCAGTAACCCCGCGCTGCGCGCCACCCGCCGCCGGGCCAGCGCCAGCGCGCCCACTGCCAGCAGGGAGGCGGTGAAGGCACATTCGTACGGGCCGAGGGGCCCTGGCGACCCGGAGGCGCGCGGGTTGAACAGGCCCTCCAGAAAGTCACCCAAGGTGGCGTTCGCACGGGCGATCGTGCTGCCGATCCAGGTGGCCAGCACGCCCCCGCAGAGCACCAGTGCCACACCCGCCGTGCGATAGGCGCCGTCGTGCTCGGCAGCCGCCCGGCCGGGGTCGGGGACCGGCCGGACGTCCACCGCCGTGCCGTCCCACATCACCATGGCCACCCCCGATCCGCTGTGTGCGGCCGTGCCATCGGTCCGCTCCGGTGCTCCCGTACAGCACCTCACTGTGTCAAGGACGGCGACACGGGCGGCGGAGGTTCCACCTTGTGCGCCGTGGGCCCTCAGTGCATATGTGGTGCGCTGTCCGGGAGGAACGGGAGGAGAACCGAGACGGCGACCGCCAGGGCGAGGTTGAAGACGAGCGCCACGGTCAGCGCGTGCCCGTAGGCGGCCATGTCCAAGTGTGCCGCGCCGCGCAGCGCGCTGTAATACAGCACGCCGACCACGGCCACACCGACCGCGCCGCCGATCTGCTGGCCGGTGGACAGAACACCGGAGGCCATGCCGGTCTCGTGCGGGCGCACCTGCGAGAGGACCGCGTTCAACAGCGGGGTGACGAACAGGCCGTTGCCGGCGCCGATCAGGAGCAGGGGCGCCACCAGAGCGGGCGCGGTCAGCTCCGTACCGGCGCCGGCGACCACGGCGATCATGGCCGCGTACCCCAGTGCGCCGATCAGCCCGCCGGCCTGAAGAACCCGCCGTCCGTACCGCGCGAGCCGCCCGGCCAGAAGACTCGCGGCGAAGAACGCGGCGGCGAAAGGGGCGTAGAACAGGCCGGCGCCGAGCGTGTCCAGGCCCAGGCCCTCCTGGAGGGTGAGGGAGAGGACCAGGAAGAAGGAGTTGATGCCGAAGTACGTAAGGAGAACCAGAGTGATGCCGATGGCGAAGGGACGTTCCCGCAGGAGGGCCGTCCGTACGAGCGGGGAGCCGCCGGCCGCCTCGACCCGCTTCTCCACCACGACGAAGACGGCCAGTGAGCCCGTGCCGGCGGCCAGGCTCGCCCAGGTCCACCACGGCCAGCCGGCCTCCCGGCCTTCGACCAGCGGCACCACGAGGAGGAAGAGGGCCACCGTCAGGACCGCGGCGCCGGGCAGGTCCAGCCGCCGGGTCTCAGGGGCCCGTGACTCGGGGACGAAGACGGCGGCCAGGGCCAGGATGGCCAGGCCGACCGGGACGTTGACCCAGAAGACGGGGCGCCAGGACGCGCCGAACAGGTCCGCGGAGATCAGGACGCCGCCCAGGAGCTGCCCGGCCACTCCGGCCAGACCGATCACCGCGCCCAGCGCGCCGAACGCGCGGGCCCGCCGCTCCGCCGGAACCAGTACCTGGATCATGGCGAAGACCTGCGGGAACAGCGCCGCCGCGCCGAGCCCCTGGACGAGCCGGGAGATGATCAGCACGGTGGGGCCGGGTGCCGCGGCGCAGGCCACCGACGCCAGGGTGAACAGGGCCGTACCGGACAGGAACAGCTTGCGGCGGCCCAGCAGATCGCCCAGGCGGGCCCCGGTGATCAGGGCGATGGCGTACGTGAGTTGATAACCGGCCAGGATGAGCTGGACGTCGGCGTCGGAGGCGTGCAGACCGGCCTGGATGGCGGGGGCGGTGACGACCACGATGAAGGTGTCGAGCACGGCCATGAACACGCCGGTGAGGATGATGGCCAGGGCGCGCCAGGGGGAGGCGGGCGGGGGTGTCCTGGCGGTCGTGATGGGGGCGGTGACAGGTGCGGGGGTGCCGGCCGGTGGCCGTATCTGTTCCATGGCCACGAGGTTCGGACGGTACGGCGGGGCGGTACAGAGAGAAATTATGCTGGTGGCCGGGGTACCACCCAGTCGGGTCAGAGGTCAGGGACTGAGGCCAGGGGCTGAGGTCAGGGACTGAGATCAGGGACCGGGGTCCGGGGCCAGGGACCCTGGGATGAGGTGAGGGGCGATGTCCGATGGCTGACCGGGAACGCCGCCGGGTGCTGGCGGAGTTCCTCCGCTCGCGCCGGGAGCGGGTGACGCCGCGCGACGCGGGCATCCCCGCCGGTCCCCGGCGCCGTACGCCCGGCCTGCGGCGTGAGGAGGTCGCCCAGCTCTCGGGTGTCAGTGTCACCTGGTACACCTGGTTGGAACAGGCGCGGGACATCACCGTCAGCCGTCAGGTGCTGCACAGCCTGGCCCGTGCCCTGCTGCTGTCGCCTGCCGAGACCCGGCATCTGTTCGCGCTGGCGGGCGAACCGCTGCCCGCGCCGGAGGCGGAGCGGCGGCCCGGGCAGGGGCCGGGCTCCGCGCTCCAGCAGCTCGTGGACGCGCTCGATCCGCACCCGGCGTATCTGGTGGCGCCCAACTGGGACCTGGTGGCGTGGAACAGCGCCGAACGCGGTCTGATCGGTGACCCGGCCGACCGGGAACCGGCCGGGCGCAACCTGCTCCGGATGGTGTTCACCGAGCCCCGGATGCGTACGCTCCTGGTCGACTGGCCCGGGCAGGCGCGCGCCCTGCTCGGCCAGTACCGGGCGAGCGCCGGGCGGCACATCGGCGACCCGTCCTTCGGGCGGCTGACGGCCTGGCTGTGCGCGCACAGCCAGGAGTTCCGGGAGTGGTGGAACACCCACGACGTCGCGGAGTTCCGTTCCGTGCGGCGCGCCTTCGACCATCCCCGGCTGGGGCGGCTGGTCTTCGACTACGTCAAGCTCGCCGCGGTGGACGCGCCGGGCACCACGCTCGTCTCGTGCATGCCGACGGACGAGGAGACGGCGCGCAAGCTGCCGGAGCTGAGCGCCTATGGGTCCGTACGGGCGGACGGGCCCATAGGGGCGACCGGGACGACCGGGGCGACCGGGGCGAGCAGGCCGGGTGAGGTGGGCGGGACGGGACGAGCGGGTGAGACAAGCCGGGCGAATGGGGCTGTCGGTGTCGTCGGGGTGGCCGGTACCGACGGGGGCGTCGGGGGCGCCGGGGGTGTCGGAAACGCTGGGGCCACCGGGCCTGTCGAGGGCGCCGCGACCGCCTCGTAATGGTCCGTTCCTTGACCAGTGTGACGGGCATCACCGCAGGTCGGAGGGCCGTTGAAACCCGTACGGCCAAGCAGTGGCCAATGCCTGGGGTGCCCCTCCTTCCGCTTCGGTGACCGTGGGGCAAGATGACCCCATGGGGAGCTTCGGGGGCGAGGGACGACTGATCGTCGGCCGCTATCGCCTGGGCGAGCGGCTGGGCCGCGGCGGCATGGGAACGGTGTGGCGTGCCACCGACGAACTGCTGGGCCGTCAGGTCGCGGTCAAGGAGCTGAACCTGGACGAGGACCTCCCCGAGGCCGAGACGCAGGTCCAGCGTGAGCGGACGATGCGCGAGGCGCGTACGGTCGCCGCGATCAAGCACCCGAACGTCATCGTGCTGCACGACGTGGTCGAGCAGGACGGGCGGCCCTGGATCGTCATGGAGTGCGTGGACGGCGAGTCGCTGGCGGACCGGCTGTCCGGCGGCGGCCCGGTCGCCCCGCGCGAGGCGGCCCGGATAGCCCTCGCCCTGCTCGGCGCGCTACGGGTGGCCCATGCGCGCGGGGTGCTGCACCGGGACATCAAGCCCGCCAACGTCCTGCTGGAGGAGGGCACCAGCCGCGTCGTACTGACCGACTTCGGCATCGCTCAGATGCCGGGCACGACGACGCTGACCGAGACCGGCGTGTTCGTCGGCTCGCCCGAATACACCGCGCCGGAACGGATGGCGGGCCAGGGTACGGGGCCGGAGGCGGACCTGTGGTCGGTCGGTGTGCTGCTGTGCGCGGCTTTGAGCGGGGAGAGCCCCTTCCGCCGCGATTCGCTGGGCGGGGTGCTGCACGCCGTCCTCTACGACGAGATCGAACTGCCCGAATCCGCCCGGCCGCTGCTCGCGGTCGTACGCGGCCTGATGGAACGCGACCCGGCCCGGCGGCTGGACGTCCCGGAGACCGAACGGCTGCTGCGCGGCTACCTCCAGTCCGGCCGCGCCCCCGAACTGGCGGCCAAGTTCTCCTCGACCCGGGACCGGCTGCCCCAGCAGCCCGTTCCGGAGGCGGGTGGCGCGGCGGGCGGCGGCCCCTTCCCGGCCGGCCCGGTCTCCGCCGGTCCCTCTCCGGCAGGTCGTACGCCGGAGGTCCGTACGCCGGGAACCGGACTGCCTGTGAGCGGTGTGCCCGGGGCCGGTGCGGCTGGGGCTGGGGCTGGGGCTGGTGTACCCGGGACTGGTGTACCCGGGGCTGGTGGGGCCGGTGCGGCTGGTGTGGACGCGTCCGGTACGGGCGTACCTGACTCCGCCGCCCTCGGCCCTGCGGCCCCCGTCTCCCCTGCCCCTCCCGTAACTCCTGCCTACCCCGCCTCTTCTGCCACCCCGCCGCCCCAGGAACCCCCGCCGCCCCAGGAACACCCAACGCCGACGTGGCCGAGACCGCCGGCCCCGGCGGTGGCGTCCCCATCAGCCGTACCCCCACCGTCCGCACGTCCGACTCCGGCGCCCCAGGCTTCAAGGACTCCGGCGCGCCCCGCTCCCGGATACGCCGGTTCGGCGGCCGGGGCTCCGGCGGCCGTACGCCCGGCATGCCGATACCGGACGCGCTGGACGACCGCGCGCTGGCCGCCGCGGTCCGGCCGCACACCGGCCGCGCCCGCACCGCCCTGCTCGCGGGCCTGACGGTGATCGTCCTGGCGGGGGCGGGCGCCGGGGTCGCCGCGCTCGTCATGAGCGGCGACGGTACGGACGGCAAGCGCGACACCGCCACCCAGACGCAGACCCAGCAGACCCAGCAGGCCACGGGTCCGCACGGAAACGGCACACCGTCCGCCGGGCCCCCGGCACCGACACGGACCGGCACGCCGCCGTCCCCGGGCACCGGCTCCCCCGGGACCGGAACCAGCGCGCCCCCGACCGCCACCGTCACCCCCACGCCTTCCCCCGGCGCCAACGGCAAGGCCCCCGACGGCTACCGCATGACGCAGGACCCCCTCGGCTTCGCGCTGGCCGTCCCGGACGGCTTCTCGCGCTCGTACGAGAAGCCGCGGGTCTTCTACTACTCGGCGGGCAAACGGTTCCGGCTGGGCGTGTACGTCAAGGAGCAGATGCCCGGCGGGCCGCTGGCCATGATGCGTGCGTCCGACACCAAGGGCCCGCAGCACTATCCCGGCTACCGCGACGCCCAGGTCACCGACACCACCCACAACGGCTTTCCGGCCGCGCTGTGGGAGTTCACCTGGGACGGCGGGGGAGACGGCGGCGGAGCCCGGCACACGTACGACCTGGGCTGGGAGGAGGCCGGGAAGATGTACGACGTCTGGGTCTCCGCCCCGGTCGGTGACCAGGCGCGCGCCAAACGCCACTTCGACGCCGCGCTGGACACCTTCCGGGTGACGGGCGAGCGATGACGGGCGAGCGGTGACGGGACCGTACGTACGGCACGTACGGCGCGTACGGCGACGGCGGGGACGCATGCACGGAGCCCGGGTGCCGTTGGAAGGCAGCGGGGGCGGCAGGTGAAGATGGGGTCATGACGAACGACGGGGGGCGGGCACACGAGCCCACCATTCACGCGACGACGCCACCGACGGAGGGCGTGCCGGAGCCCACGAAGGTGGCGACGCTCGGCGTCCCCGTACCCCTTGCCGGCGGCTCCGACAGCCCCGGCGGCCCCGATGACCGCGAGGCTCCCGACGGCCGCGAGGCTCCCGGCGACGACGGCCGGCTGATCGGCGGCCGTTACCGGCTGCGCTCCCGGCTCGGCCACGGCGGCATGGGCACGGTCTGGGAGGCCCACGACGAGGCCATGGACCGCGTAGTGGCACTCAAGGAACCGCGCCTGTCCGGCCATCTGACGCCGGAGCAGACGCGCGTCGCCTACCGCCGGATGCGCCGCGAGGCACGGGCCGCGGCCCGTATCGACCACCCCTCGGTCGTCGCCGTCCACGACGTGGTCGACGAGGACGGGCGCCCGTGGATCGTCATGGAACTCGTACGCGGTGAGTCGCTCGCCGACCGCCTTCTGGAAGGCACCCTCGACCCGCGCGAGGCGGCCCGCATCGGACTCGCCGTACTCGGCGCGCTGACGGCGGCCCACGGCGCGGGCGTGCTGCACCGGGACGTCAAGCCCGGCAACGTGCTGCTGGGCCGCGGTGACCGGGTCGTGCTGACCGACTTCGGCATCGCCCAGGTCGAGGGCGAGCAGGGGCTGACCGAGACCGGGACGTTCGTGGGATCGCCGGAGTACACCGCACCGGAGCGGCTCCTTGGGCAGCGGCCCGGCCCCGGGTCGGACCTGTGGTCGCTGGGCGTGGTGCTCTATCTGGCCGTCGAGGGCGTCTCGCCGTTCCGCCGCTCCCACGCGCCCGCGACGATGCAGGCGGTGCTGTCGGCCGAGCCCCAGCCGCCGGTCCGTGCCGCGGGGCCGCTCGGCGAGGTGGTCATGCGGCTGCTGAGCAAGGACCCGGCGGCCCGGCCGGACGCCGCCGGGGTACGGCGGGAACTGGAGCGGGTCGCCGAACCGGACCACGGCCCCGCCCGGGACACGGCGGCCCGGGACACGGCGGCCCGGGGCAGGACAGCCGGGCGCACGGCGGTCCGGGGCGCGGCGGCCGGCCGGGTGAAGCGGGCGCGCTCCGCCCTGCCCCGCACCCGCAAGGTCCAACTCGGCCTGACCGCCGCCGTACTCGTCCTGGCGACCGCCCTGGTCGTGGTCCTGGCCAGGCCCTTCGACGGCGACAAGCTGCCCCCGCACTGGGTGGTGCGCCAGGAGGGCGAGGTGGTCCGGGCGTCGCTGGCGGTCCCCGACGACTACCGCCGGACCGTGGGACCGGACGACGGCTATGTGACGTTCGACGACCCCAGCGGCGTCTTCAGCATCGATCTGTCGCTGGAGCGGGACGGGGTCTCCGCGCTCCCGGACGAGGCCGAGGAGCTGGTCACTTACTACAAGGAGGGCGGCGACGACGGTACGGAGGTCTCGCACGCGCGCAGCGTCAAGCGCCCGGCCACCCAGCAGGGCCGCCCGGCCATGGAGGTGGACACCACCTATCTGCCGTACGAGCCCGACGAGGACGCCGTCCGCTACCGCAAGCGCCAGCACGTCTACGTCGATGCGGAGAAGAAGTCCGCGTGGGTGCTGACGGTGACGATGCCGGCCAAGGGCGAGGCCCGCCGGGACGGGGACGAACTGTTCACGAACGTCGTGAAGTTCCTCGACCTCCAGGAGTAGCGGCGGCAGATCCGGCGGGCCGGGCAGGCACCTGACAAGTCCGGCAGGTGCGGCGGGCCCGGAAGTGACGGCGGTAACACGGCGAACCGGACATTCGATTACGCCGCCCGATGCCGTCGCACCAGGTCAGCGCCATTGTGGCCAGCGAACACTGGCGTGATCACGTCCGGTCGCCGAAAACTCGTTACTATCGGGTACCCAAGGCGACTTCCACGGCATACGCTCCCGTGCATGACGGACTCGCAGGACACCGGAACAGCCGACGCCCCTCTGCCCGCCCAGCCCGGCGCGTCATCCGCCCCGAGCGGTGCGTCACCCGCCCCGGCCGCCGCGCCCGCCGACGGCAACCCCGTGGTCCGCGCCGCCGCGGGCACCCGTACCGCCGCGGACGTGGTCACCAAGGAGCTGGTCGACCGTCTCACGCAGGGAGTGACCGGCAGCGGCCGTACCGCCAACCACACGCCGTTCACCGGGGAGAAGCTCGCCGACCTGCCCGAGTCCACGCCCGAGGACGTCGTCACCGCCTTCGAACGGGCCCGCGCGGCCCAGAAGATCTGGGCCGAGGTCCCCGTCAAGGAGCGCGCCGCCGTCCTGCTGCGCTTCCACGACCTCGTACTGCGCCGCCAGGCCGAGGTCCTGGACCTCATACAGTTGGAGACCGGCAAGGCCCGGCTGCACGCCCACGAGGAGGTCCTGGCCGTCGCCGTGGCCGCCCGGCACTACGGCCGCAAGGCCCCCGCCTACCTGGGCCCCAAGAGGCACACCGGCGTCGTCCCGGCCCTCACCAAGGTCACCGAACTGCGCCTGCCGCGCGGCGTCGTCGGGCAGATCGCGCCGTGGAACTACCCGTTCGAGCTGTCCGTCGGTGACGCGCTGCCCGCCTTCGCCGCCGGCAACGCCGTCGTCATGAAGCCCGACACCGAGACGGCCCTGACCGCGCTGTGGGCGCGCGAGCAGATGATCGAGGCCGGGCTGCCGCCGGAGGTCTGGCAGATCGTCCTCGGCGACGGACCGGTCATCGGCCCGGAGGTCGTCAAGCACGCGGACTACGTCTCCTTCACCGGCTCGACGCGTACGGGCCGCGAGGTCGCACAGGGGGCCGCCGCCCGCCTCGTCGGCGTCTCGCTCGAACTGGGCGGCAAGAACGCCATGTTGGTGCTGCACGACGCCGACGTGGAGAAGGCCGCCGCCGGCGCGGTGCGCGCCTGCTTCTCCTCGGCCGGCCAGCTCTGCATCGCCATCGAGCGCCTGTACGTCCACGAGTCGATCGCCGAGGACTTCCTGGAGCGCTTCGCGGCCCGTACGAAGGCGATGCGCCTGGGCAACGCCCTGGCCTACGGCGCCGACATGGGGTCGCTGGTCGGGCAGCGGCAGTTGGAGACCGTGACCCGGCACGTCGAGGAGGCCGTCTCCAAGGGTGCCCGGATCGTCGCGGGCGGCCGGCCGCGCCCCGACGTCGGGCCGCTCTTCTACGAGCCCACCATCCTGGAGGGCGTCGAGCCCCCGATGGCCGTCTGCACCGAGGAAACGTTTGGCCCGGTGGTCTCGGTCTACCGCTTCAGCGACGAGGACCAGGCCGTGGCGCTCGCCAACGCCACCCCGTACGGCCTCAACGCCAGCGTCTGGAGCCGGGACGGCCGCCGTGGTCGGGCCGTCGCCGCCCGGGTGCGCGCCGGGACCGTCAACGTCAACGAGGCGTACGCGGCGGGGTACGGCAGCGCCCAGGCTCCCATGGGCGGCATGGGTGACTCCGGGCTCGGGCGCCGGCACGGCGCCGAGGGCATCTTGAAGTACACCGAGGCCCAGACCATCGCCCAGCAGCGTCTGATGCCGCTGGCACCGGCCTTCGGCCTGGACGACGAGAAGTACGCGGCGTTCATGACCCACAGCCTGCGGGCGATGAAGGCGCTGCGGCTGCGCTGAAGCCCGTCCGAGGAGACCAGGGAGTGCCCGTGCCCGCAGACGCAGAGCGCGAGCCGGCGCAGGAGCCGGAGCCGGGACCGGAGCCGGCGCAGGAGCAGGAGCCGGTGCCCGAGGACGCCGCCGCCCCGGAACGGGCGGGCGGCGGCGTCGGTGCCGGTGCTGGTGCTGGTGCTGACGACGGTTACGACTACGACGTGATCGTCATCGGCTCGGGCTTCGGCGGCGCCGTCTCCGCGCTGCGCCTGACCGAGAAGGGCTACCGCGTCGGCGTCCTGGAGGCGGGCCGGCGCTTCACCCGCCAGACCCTGCCCAAGAACTCCTGGGACCTGCGCAATTACCTGTGGGCCCCGGCGCTGGGCTGCTACGGCATCCAGCGGGTGCACCTCCTGGGCAACGTCATGGTGCTCGCGGGCGCCGGCGTCGGCGGCGGGTCGCTCAACTACGCCAACACCCTGTACGTACCGCCGAAGCAGTTCTTCGAGGACCGGCAGTGGGGGCACATCACCGACTGGCGGGAGGAGCTGAAGCCGTACTACGACCAGGCGCGGCGGATGCTCGGCGTACGGCTCAACCCGACCACGACCCCCTCCGACGTCCATCTGAAGGCCACCGCCGAGAAGATGGGCGTCGCGGACTCCTTCCACATGGCGCCGGTCGGCGTCTTCTTCGGTGACGGGCACGACGCGCGGGGCACCTCCAGGGCCGCGCCGGGCGCCGAGGTGCCCGACCCGTACTTCGGCGGCCAAGGGCCCGCGCGCCGGGCCTGCACCGAATGCGGCGAGTGCATGACCGGCTGCCGGCACGGCGCGAAGAACACCCTCAACGAGAACTACCTGTACCTCGCCGAGAAGGCCGGTGCCGTCATCCACCCGATGACGTCCGCGGTCACCCTGACCGAGGACTCCCGGGGCGGGTACGCCGTCGGCACGCGCCCCACCGACGACCGGCGCGCCACGGGCCGGGCCCGTACGTTCAGGGCCCGGCAGGTCGTCCTGGCTGCCGGTACGTACGGCACCCAGACCCTGCTGCACCGGATGAAGGACTGCGGTCTGCTGCCGCTGCTCTCTCCCCGGCTCGGCGAGCTGACCCGTACGAACTCCGAGGCGCTGGTCGGCGCGCAGACCGACGCCCGCCGCTACGGCAAGGTGTACGGAGGGCGGCGGCCGGACTTCACCCGCGGCGTGGCGATCACCTCCTCCATCCACCCCGACGCCGACACCCACATCGAGCCGGTCCGCTACGGCAGGGGCTCCAACGCCATGGGCAGCCTGTCCATCCTCCAGGTGCCGGTGGACACCCGTATGCCGCGCGCCCTGGCCTGGGCCGCCCACTGCGCCCGGCACCCCGTACTGCTGCTGCGCTCCCTGTCCAACCGCCGCTGGTCGGAGCGGACCATCATCGGGCTGGTCATGCAGTCCCTGGACAACTCGCTGACGACGTACCGCAAGCCCGGCGGCATCGGAAAGGGCCTGCTCACCGCGCGGCAGGGTCACGGCGCGCCCAATCCGCGGCAGATCCCCGCGGCCACCCGGGCCGCGAGCATCCTGGCGCGGGAGATCAACGGCTTCCCGGGCAGCAACGTCGGCGAGCTGATGGGCACCCCGCTGACCGCGCACTTCCTGGGCGGCTGCCCGATCGGTACGGACGCCGGCCACGGAGTGATCGACCCCTATCACCGTCTGTACGGCCACCCGGGAATCTCCGTCGTCGACGGCTCGGCGGTCTCCGCCAACCTGGGCGTCAACCCGTCGCTGACGATCACGGCGCAGGCGGAGCGCGCCATGTCGCTGTGGCCCAACAAGGGGGAGCGGGATCCACGGCCGGCTCAGGGGCGGCCGTACGAGCGGGTGGCGCCGGTGGCGCCCCGCCGGCCCGCCGTTCCCGAGGACGCCTTCGGGGCCCTGCGGCTGCCGTTCGTGGCGGTGCCGAAGGTGCCGCCGCTGCCGCCGCTGCCGCCTGAATGACGGCTGAGGAGTGAAAGGCGAAGGGTGAGGAGTGAGGGGCGTCGGCTGAGGGTGCCGGCTCTCGATCGAGGGCTGCCGACTGTCGGTGAGGTCGGTCCCAGGCGTCCCCGGGACCGACCACCCCATCGGATGTGACCGGGCTGCTGTCCCCTGCCGACCGGTCACCGCACCGGAACGAGGTCCCACGACGCGAGCCGCTTCCACGCGGTCGGCGTCTCATCGCTCCGGCGTATCCGCCCGTGGGGCGGCGTCTACGCGTAGTCCTGCAGGCCGCGCCTGGCTGACGTGGCACCGGGAACAACGAAGGGGCGCGGCGGCCGGTCACGCGCCGTACGGGTGAGAAGGCGCCCGAACGCGGTTGCGGACCGCCGCCCGGCGCCGCCATCCGCCCGGGCCCGCCCCGCCGCGTACCGGTCCGCCCCCACCGCGCCCCGGCCCGCTCTCGGACCCGACCGCTCTTAGACCCGTCCGCTCTCAGACCCGGCCCCGGCACAGCTCCAGCAGCGTCATCGCCAGCGCCGTACCCGGCCGGCCGAGCCGGTCCCGGTAGTGGGCCAGGATCTCCATCTCGCGGGAGAGGTTCACCCGGCGTCCGCCGGAGGCGATGCGCTCGCGCTGGATGACGGCCGAGACGGCCATCCGTTCCTGTACGAGGCCGATGATCCGCCTGTCGAGCTCGTCGATCCGGCCCCGCGCATCGGTGATCACCCGCGCCGCCGTCTCGGTACGGGCCCCGGTTTCCGCCGCCTCGGTACGGGCCCCCGCTTCCGGTGCCTCGGTACGGGCCCCGGTCTGCGCTCCGTCGCTACGGGTCCCGGTCTGCGCCGCCTCGGTACGGACCCTGGTCTGCGTACGGGTGCTGCTGCTCATCTCGTATCTCCTGGGGGTGTACGGCCCCCGTACCGACGACCCGGCCCGTACCGCCCCGGAAAAACACCGGCGCCCCGGGCCTTGTCGGCCCGGGGCGCCTGGGAAGTCGCTTGTCGGTGGATCAAGCAGCACGACCATGGCAGCCGGACGGGCCGGTGCCATAGGTAAAGACGAAGGTGGGCTGCTTGAACATGGCGCTCAGTATGAGCCCGGTAGAATCGAAAGTCCAACCCCTCGCACCACCACCACCGCCGGAAGGCCGCCGAAGTGCCATCAGCCTCCCCAGCCGCCGCCCCCGACGTCGTCCTGGTCGTCGACTTCGGCGCTCAGTACGCCCAGCTCATCGCCCGTCGCGTCCGCGAGGCCCGGGTCTACAGCGAGATCGTGCCGTCCACCATGCCGGTGGCCGAGATGCTCGCCAAGAAGCCCGCCGCGATCATCCTTTCCGGCGGCCCCTCGTCGGTCTACTCCCAGGACGCCCCGCGGCTGGACCGCGCGCTGTTCGAGTCCGGCGTGCCGGTCTTCGGCATGTGCTATGGCTTCCAGCTCATGGCCATCACCCTCGGCGGCACCGTCGACAACACCGGCGCCCGTGAGTACGGCCGTACGCCGCTGTGCGTCTCCCGGCCCGGTTCCACGCTCTTCGAGGGCACCCCGGCCGAGCAGTCCGTGTGGATGTCGCACGGTGACGCCTGCTCCGCCGCCCCCGAGGGCTTCACCGTCACCGCGTCCACGGACCTGGTGCCGGTCGCCGCCTTCGAGAACGACGCGAAGAAGCTGTACGGGGTCCAGTACCACCCCGAGGTGATGCACACCACGCACGGCCAGCAGGTGCTGGAGCACTTCCTGTACCGCGGCGCGGGCATCGAGCCCAAGTGGACCACCACCAACGTCGTGGAGGAGCAGGTCGCCGCGATCCGCGAGCAGGTCGGCGACAAGCGCGCCATCTGCGGGCTGTCCGGCGGTGTGGACTCCGCGGTCGCCGCCGCCCTCGTACAGAAGGCCATCGGCGACCGGCTCACCTGCGTGTACGTCGACCACGGCCTGATGCGCAAGGGCGAGACCGAGCAGGTCGAGAAGGACTTCGTCGCGGCCACCGGCGTACAGCTCAAGGTCGTCGACGCGTCCGAGCGCTTCCTTTCCGCGCTGGCCGGGGTGTCCGACCCCGAGGAGAAGCGGAAGATCATCGGGCGCGAGTTCATCCGCGTCTTCGAGCAGGCCCAGGCCGAGATCGTCGCCGAGGCGGGCGCCGCGGGCGAGCCGGTCGAGTTCCTGGTGCAGGGCACGCTCTACCCGGACATCGTGGAGTCCGGCGGCGGCACGGGCACCGCGAACATCAAGTCCCACCACAACGTCGGCGGGCTCCCCGAGGACCTTGAGTTCAAGCTGATCGAGCCGCTGCGGCAGCTCTTCAAGGACGAGGTCCGCATGGTCGGCACGGAGCTCGGCCTGCCGGACGAGATCGTCCAGCGCCAGCCCTTCCCCGGCCCCGGCCTGGGCATCCGTATCGTCGGCGAGGTCACCAAGGAGCGGCTGGACCTGCTCCGCGAGGCCGACGCCATCGCCCGCGAGGAGCTGACCGCGGCCGGCCTGGACCGCGAGATCTGGCAGTGCCCGGTGGTGCTCCTGGCCGACGTCCGCTCGGTCGGCGTCCAGGGCGACGGCCGCTCCTACGGCCACCCGATCGTGCTGCGCCCGGTCTCCTCCGAGGACGCGATGACGGCGGACTGGACGCGAATGCCGTACGAGGTGCTGGCACGGATCTCCACCCGCATCACCAACGAGGTCGCCGACGTCAACCGTGTCGTCCTGGACGTCACGAGCAAGCCGCCGGGGACCATCGAGTGGGAGTGACCTCCCCCGAAGCTGACTGCTCAAGGTCAACGCCGACGCCGCCGCTCACTTGTTTGAGTGGCGGTGTCGGCGTTTGCGGTGGGTACGCTGATGACATGGCCCAGGCTGCCGTCCATGGGAGGAACCATGACCGCTGAGACCGCGCACCACTGGCCGGTGCCGCCGCAGGACGGCTACACCGTGGACGACCTGCTGACGCTGTCCGACCTCCCGCCGCACACCGAGCTGATCGACGGGCGCTTGGTATGCGTGGGTCCGCAGCGCTATTTCCACATGATGGTGATCGACCACCTGGTGACCTGTCTGCGCCTTTGTGCCCCGCCCGAAGCGGTCGTCGTGCGCGAGATGACCGTGGTGATCGATCGCCGGAACGGCCCGGAACCCGATGTCTGTGTCGTGCGCGCGGCGGCCTCGCAGGATCCAGACCCAACATATTTCCTGGTGAAGGACGTGCTGCTGGCCGTCGAGGTGGTCTCGCCTGATTCCGAGTCCCGCGACCGTGACGCGAAGCCGCACAAGTACGCGATTGCCGGGATTCCGCACTTCTGGCGCATCGAGAAGGACGCCACGAGTGGGGCCCCCGTCGTCCACGTCTTCCAGTTGGACGAGGAGACCGGCACCTACCGTGCCGTCGAGGTGTTCCGCAACCGGCTCAAGCTCTCGGCGCCGTTCGGCATCGACATCGACCTCACCGCGGTTCCGGCCGGCTGGCCGTCACTCGGCGACGCGTAATCCACATCCGCCTGACCGCAGTCGGTTGACCGCTGTTCGCGCCCGCGTCAACCTCCTGGCAGCACCATCACCGCCCCGGAGCTGGGAGTTTGACGCCGGCACCCTATTCGTACGGCACAATTCCCTCCCATCGGGAAGAAGTTGGCGGCGACTGGTGGCAGGGCGGTAGCGGAAGTGACGGTGGATACGGCGGGCAGAGCGGCCGGGGCGCCCGGAGCCGGGGACCACGGAGGCGGTGAGTACGGGAACGGCGAGTACGGGAGCGAGGCGTACCGGAGCGGGGGATATGAGCGTGACGGTTACGGGAGTGGCGGGGAGCGCGGTGGCACCGGTGATGTGATGACCGGTGAGTCCAGGGGGTTCGGCGATTCCATGGGGTCCGGCGAGTCCGGGCGCTACGGTGGGGCCACAGGATTCGGCGCTTCTGGAGGGATCGGAGTGTCTGGGGGGACCGGCGGAGCCGGCGGCGGCAACGCGGTCAACAGCCCGGCTGGAAAGGCGGGTTCGGGTCATGCCGGCAGCTCCGGGGGTACCGGAAGTTCTGGGTGGTCCGGCGGTCCCAGCGGCCTCGGCGGCTCCGGCGGCCCGGTCGGTTCCGGCGGTTCCGTGCACTCAGGTGGGGACTGCACCTGCGGAAAGTGTCCGCACGGCGCGCGTGAGGGGCACCGCCAGGCGGTCGCCGCATTCGTTGCGCTGCGCGAGGAGTTCGCGGCCGGGCGCGGCGTGCCGTCGGCCCTCGCCCACTCGGCCGGGGCCTCCCGCCAGTGGGTTTCGGATGAACTCGCGCTGTCCGCGCGGGCATTGGCCGAGCGTGGTGCCGCCGAGGGCGGCGTCTGGATGGACGCGGTCCGCCGGCGCACCCTGCTGGTGATGTGGGGTGGTGCTGCCGCGCTGCTGCTGGGGCAGGCGCTCACCGCGATCGGCGGGCGCTGGACCACGGGCCGTACCGCGGGACTTGCCGCCGCCGTCGTGCTTGTGCTCGCGCTGACCGCCGTGGCATGGGTGCACCGTTCCCGCGGCGGTCTGCTGGCACCGCTGATCGGCGAGGACAACCGGCTCTCCACCTCCCGCGTGGTCGCGGCGGCCTGGGTGCTGCCCGTCGTCTACGCCGTGCTGTCGGCGGCGGTCGAGCTGGCGGTGACCTCCGGCACCGACGACCGGCGTCATATCCTCGATGACCTTGAACTGCCGCACGGCGTACGGCTTTTCAGTGTGCTGGCGATGACCTGCGCGGTGGCCGTGCTGGTGCGGCGCGTGGTCTGCGTACGCGTCCACGGCCGCAGACTCCAGAAGGTACGGGCCGAACGCCCGCGGCTGGCCGATCTGTTGACGGACGACGGTGGTCGCGGCGCCTTTACGGACGCGCAGTACGTGCTCATCAACGCGGTCGCGGTGATCTTCACCATCGTCCTGATGGCGCGGCACCCCGGCCAGCTCCCAGAGCCGCCTTGGGGTGTGGTCCTCCTCGTCGGCATCGGCACGGCCACGTACCTGGCGGGCAAGTACGCGGAGGGCGGCCGGCCGGTCGTCCTGTCGGTCGTACGGGCCAGGGAGATCGGTGATCTCCCGGCGCCGATCCGTACCGGTGACGACATCGAGATCCGGGGCAGCGGCTTCGTCCCGCCGGGCGCGCAGACCCCGGACCGGCTGGCCCGTACGGTCGTACGGATCGGGACGGTGCATGTCCCCGTACCGCTGGTCCCGGTCGCCGGGGGATTCGCCAACCCGACGGACGGGGTGCTGACGGTGCCGGTCCCGGCGGACGTCGAACCGGGGCGGGTCGAGGTCAGGGTCGTGACGGCGGCGGGCGTGGAAACCAACGGCTGCACGATCGACGTCGTGGAGTAGCGCCGGGCAGTAGTCCTGGGCAGTAGCCCCGGGCCTTGAAAAGGCGTCCCGGCCCTCTGCCGGACCGGGCGGCGCACTGCCGGACCGGCAGGCCCTCTGCCCGGACCGGTCGGCAGCTTGCTCGACCGGCCGGCGGTCCCCGTCCGGTGAACGCCGCGCGCGAGTTCGCACGTATCTCTCCGTGCACGCGCCGGCGGGGGCACAATCGTCTGCGCCCGGTGGCTGGGGAGAGGCGGACGCCATGGTTCACGCGGATCGTACGAGCGGTGCCGAGATGGGCGGGGCGCCGACGGGGGACGGGAGCACGGGGCCGCGCCGGGCCATGGCGCGCTGTGCGCTGCTGCCGCTGCGCGTCTTCCTCGGCGTCACCTTCGTCTACGCGGGCCTGGACAAACTCACGGACCCGGCTTTCTTCTCAAGCGGCGGGCCGGGCTCGGTCGGCGAGCTGATGCGGCAGGTGCGCGACACCTCGGCCGTGCCGTGGCTGGTGGACCTGGCCCTGAAGAACCCGGCGGGCTTCGGCTACGCCATCGCCTTGGGTGAACTGGTCGTCGGCATCGGCACACTCCTGGGTCTGGTGGCCCGGTTGGCGGCGCTCGGCGGCGCCCTGATCTCGCTGAGCCTGTGGCTGACCGTGAGCTGGTCGACCACCCCGTACTACTACGGCAACGACCTGGCGTACCTCATGGCCTGGCTGCCGCTGGTACTGGCGGGGGCGCCGGTGCTCTCCCTGGACGCCGCCCTGCGCGACCGCCGCGCCCGGCACGGCCGACAACTCTTCGGCTGACGGGCCCGGGCGACCCGGCGGCCCGGCTGCCCGGCGGCCCGGAACGGGCATCTTCGAACCGGGCTGTCCGGTTCCTACGAGCGACGGTCCCGGAGCATCCACAGACCCGCGATGGAGGCCAGCGCCACGACACCGGTCACGAGCTGAAGCACGAGCTGCGAAGGGCCGCTGCCGATGACCAGGTTGAGGTAGGCGTTGGCGGCGACGCTGATGATGAGCACGAGCCAGAGCAGGGGCTTCATGGGATTTCCTCCGTTGATCGGGGTGCGTATCCCACTGTGCTGTGTCCGCCGGACAGAAACGAGAGAGCGAGCTCCCCAATAGGGGGTGCAGTTTGCTACACCTCCCCACGTCCCCCCACTGCACCCCGTCCGCGCCACGCGCCCTCTCCCCGCGCCTTCTCCCCACATCCCCTGCTCTCACGGGCCCGACGAGGCGTCCTTCGGGTACGGCAGCGCGTCCTTCGGGCACGGCAGCGCGTCCTTCGGGCACGGTGGCGCACCCCGCGGGACCGGCCCGGTCAGTCGCGGGGGGTGGTGGAGCGGTGGGTGCGGGTGGCGCTGCGTATGGCGGCGGTGATACCGGCCAGGCACAGGCCGGCGGGTACGGCGAGGAGCGGCCAGGCTCCCGGGACGTCCCACTCGCCGAGGGCGTCGAAGGCGTATGCGCTGCCGACGCCCAGTGCGGTCAGGCCCGTGATGAGCCGGGCGGGCTCGAAGTCGTGGCGCTTCACGAGCGGCCTCCCTGACGGGCGGTGGACGCGGGGGTCGGAGTGGCGGATGGGGCGGTGGAGGGCGTGGGGGAGGAGGTGGGCGGGTTGGTGGCGGGGTAGGCGTGGCGGACTTCCACCTGACCGGCGCCGGCGTGGAGGTCCAGGTCGAGGGTGCCGTGCGGCTTCTCACCGGACTTCAGGCCCTCGGCGGGGAGGGTGACGTCCTGCTTCTGCCCGGGTGAGATGTCCACGTCGTTGGCGGCCTCGCCCGGCAGGCGGACGTCGCCGATGCCGACCTCGATGTGGAGCCGGGTGGTGACGCCCGGCGGTACGGCGACCTCCAACTGGCCCGCGCCGACGCTCGCGCGGGTGCGTACCGTCTGTCCGTCCTTGAGTTTCAGGTCGCTGAAGTCCAGCACGCCGTGGCCGGAGCCGAGTTGGTACGCCTGGCGCACATCCGCGGCGCTGGTCGGTGCCCAGGTGCGGTCCTTCCAGTCCAGGGTGAGGTCCTGGGGCAGGACGGTGGCGCCCGCGAGCAGTGCGGCGGTGAGCACCACCATGAAGACCGTGCCGCCACCGGTCCGTCCGAGCCAGGCGCTGAGCACCAGGCCGAGGCCGAAGACGATCAGCGCGCAGGACAGCCCCACCTGGAGACTGGCGGCGAGAGGGTGGTCCTCCGCGGCGCCGGCCGTGGCCGCGGTGCCCACGATCAGGGCCAGCAGGAACGTCCAGCCGCCGATCGGCCGGCCGGCCCGTGACGTCTTGCGCCGCGCCGCCTGGGCTGCCGGGGCGCCCTGGCCCGTCCACCCGGCGGTGTGCCGTATGCCCGGTCCGCGCAGGCCGTGGGGGGCGTGCGGCGAGGCGGGGCCGGGCTCGTAGGAGACGTTCAGCGCCGCGTCGGCGGGGCCCCACAGATAGTCCGGGCCGGCCGCGCCGTCCTTGGTCAGGGGCGCGCGCCACCAGGAGGGGGTGTAGGGAGCAGGGGGTGCCGTGGTCTCCGGCGGGGCGTCGGCCACCACCTGGGCCGTCGCCGGGTCCACCGCGTCCGCTCCGCCGGCCTCCGCCTTACGGCGCTGCCGCGACCAGTACGCGGACCCGGCCACCGCCAGCGACAGCATGGCCGTGAACCCCAGGACGCCGCCGTTGCCCAGCATGGACAGGAAGAGGCCGCAGCCGACGAGCGCGCACAACAGGGCGGTCAGCGCGGGCCCCTCGACCCGGCCGGACAGCAGCCGGCGTCCCTCGTTCTCCTCCTCGCCCTCCAGCGGGATCAGCAGCCAGGCGAAGCCGTACGCGATCAGGCCGACTCCGCCGCACACGGCCAGGACGGCGAGCACGATCCGGAAGATCACCGGATCGAGGTCCCAGTGCCGGCCCAGGCCGCCGCACACGCCGGAGATGACCCTGTGCCGCCGGCTGCGGCGCAGGGACGTCCGCGACGGTGCCGCCGAGGAGCCGCCGTCACCGGTGGCACCGGAAGGGGCACCGGCGGTGGTGCCGGTGGTGCCGTCGGCGTCGGCGGGCGCCGCCGCCTCGGCGGTGGAGGTACGCCCGCCTGGGCGGGAGGAGGGTGCGTCGGTCATGGGTACATGGTGACAAGGGCGGGGTCCCCGCGGCATCCGTGGAAACCCTGGCCGATCCCTGAGATGCCCCTGGGGGCACGCTCCGGTTCCCCCGCTCCCGCCCCTTCGGGCGGATGCCGGCACCGCACTGCATCCGGCGCCTGACCTCGCCCTCTGCTGACCTGGCAGGTTCCCCGTCCCCTACGGGTTCGCCCGGTCCTGGAGAATGTGGGGCCGGGCGTGCCGGTCGGCCAGGAGCGGCGACTATCGTTGCGGGCTGGATACGTAGGGGTTCCGGAGGGGCGTGCGGTGACGGAAGCGGCGGCGGAGGACGGGCGGCTGGTCGCCGGACGGTACCGTCTGCTCGATCAGATAGGCCGGGGCGGCATGGGCACCGTCTGGCGGGCCCGGGACGAACTGCTCGGCCGTCAGGTGGCGGTCAAGCGGTTGCACGTGTCGCCCCAGCTCGATGCGGACGAACTCGCGACGCGCAACGAGCGCACCCGCCGCGAGGCGCAGGCCGCGGCCCGGATCAACCACCCGAACGTGGTCAGCGTCCACGATGTCGTCGACGACGACGGACTGCCGTGCATCGTGATGGAGTACGTGCGGTCGGTGACACTCGGCGACGTCGTCAAAGAGGCCACCCTGTCCGGTGAGCCGATGTCCCCGGCCGAGGTCGCCCGGATAGGCCGCGGCATGATCGCGGCGCTGCAGGCGGCGCACTCCGCCGGGGTGCTGCACCGTGACGTCAAGCCGGGCAACGTCCTGCTCGGCGAGGACGGCCGGGTGGTCCTGACGGACTTCGGCATCGCGGTCGCGACCGGCACCTCCACCCTCACCAAGACCGGGGAACTGGTCGGCTCCATCGATTATCTGGCGCCCGAGCGCGTCAAGGGCGGCACTCCGGGCCCGGCCTCCGACCTGTGGGCGCTGGGCGCGACGCTCTATCAGGCGCTGGAGGGCCGTCCTCCGTTCCGTAAGAACACGGCGGTCGAGACGGCGTACGCCATCGCCATGGACCCGCTGGAGCCGCCGCGCAACGCGGGGCCGCTGACCTCGCTGGTCCAGGCGCTGCTCGCCAAGGAGCCGGAGGAGCGGCCCTCGGCCCGGGACGTGGAGCAGGCGCTGCGCGGCCCGGCGTCCGAGCCGCAGACGGCGGTCCTGGCTCGGGGCACGTTCACGACGGTCGCGGGTGGTGCTCAGGTTTCCGAGCGGTCTCAGGCCCAAAGCCGGGAGGATCCCCGGGGGCAGACGTCCTCCTACGAGCCGGCGCAGTCACCGCCGGCCACGGGGGCCGCCGCCCGCCCCGAGCAGCCGGCGTCCGGCACCCTGCCCGGCGGCGGACCCGGGAACCGTACGGACGCGCCCCTCACCGGGACGGACGTGACCGGCACCTCTCCAACCTCTTCGTCCTCTCCGACCTCTTCGACCGGTCATGGCACCACCTTCGCGCCCACGGCGCCGCTCACTTCCGCCTCCGCCTCCACCGGGAAGCCCCGTAAGAGGCGCGGGCGTGCGGCGGCGTGGGGCGCGGCGGGCCTGGTAGGTGCGGCAGCCGCCGCGGGCGGGGTGTTCTTCGCGCTGGGTTACCTGGACCCGGCCACGCCGGACAAGGTGGTGGCGAACACGGGCCCGGCCTCTCCGGAGCGAAAGCCGGACCAGAAGGCCAAGCCCAGCCCCTCCACGAGCGCGAGCAAGCCACCGCCCGTGCCGGAGGGCTACCGTCTGGTGGAGGAGAACGAGCTGGGCGTGGCCTTTCCCGTACCGAAGGGCTGGACCCGCAAGTACTGGCCCGACCGCCACGAGATCGACTACATCGATCCCACCCAGCGGGTCAACATAAAGATCAGCGTTCTGGACTTCGCCAGCTCCGACCACGTCAAGCACATGGAGGACCTGGAGCAGATCGTGCGGAACCGGGACCGCGGCTACGAGCGCATGCGGCTCCAGGACACCATGTTCCGTGGTCAACCCGCGGCGGTCTGGGAGTACAAATTCATGGGCAGGGTCCGTGAATACCGGGTGATCGACCTGGGCTTCGGCCGCGAGGGCGGCAAGGAATACGCGATCTACGTGTCCGGGCCCAGCGCCGGATGGCAGAGCAGCGCGGAGATATTCGCCAAGGTGCGCGACGGATTCCGTGTCGAGGAAGCCGACTGAGCGACCTGCCGCAGAGCCGCGGGACGGCCGGTGCGCGGGCCGTGTGTCGGGGGCAGGTCAGGGACGCGTTCAGGGTCGTCCCTGATGCCTGCGGGCGCGCGGCCGTGTGACGATTTGCGGCATGACCACCGCAGCGCCTCGCGCCGAAGGCCCCTACGCCCCGGCGCCCGATCCCGACGATCCGCCCCTGCGCAAGCTCTACCGCAGCGCCGACGGGCGGCTGCTCGGCGGTGTCGCGCGGGGCCTCGCCGGTCATCTGGGGCTGCCCGTCTCCTGGGTCCGGGTCGTCTTCCTCGCCCTGTTCATGGCCGAGGGGCTGGGCGCCCTGCTTTACGGGGCGTTCTGGTTCATCGTGCCGCTGGGAGTCGGCGGGGTGGAGGCGCCGCGCCCGGCCACGCCCGCCGATTCCCGCTTCGCGCCCGGGGAGAAGGACGGCAGCGGCAGATGGCGGCTGATGGCCCGCAAGCCCGACAAGGGCCAGGTCTTCGCGCTGCTCACGCTGTTGACAGGCGCGGGCGTCGCGGCCTCCAAGTTCGAGCTCGGCCGGGTGAACGTCTATCTGTGGCCGGTGCTGTTGATAGGCGCGGGCGTCGCGCTGGTCTGGCGGCAGGCCGACAACGCCCGCCGCGCGCAGTGGGTGGAGCTCGGCCGCCGCAAGGCCATGCTCCCGGTGCTGCGCGGCGCGGCCGGTGTGCTGCTGGTGGGCGTCGGTGTGACGGGCATCGTCGTCCTCCAGGGATCGGTGCGGCATCTGGGCGCGGTGCTCCAGGCCTCGCTGGCGCTCCTGGTCGGCATCGCGCTGCTCGCGGGCCCCTATCTCGTACGGATGACGCAGGACCTTTCCGAGGAACGGCTGATGCGCATCCGCGCGCAGGAGCGGGCCGAGGTCGCCGCCCACGTCCACGACTCGGTCCTGCACACCCTGACGCTGATTCAGCGCAATGCGGAGGACTCCCGCGAGGTGGCGCGACTGGCCCGCGCACAGGAGCGTGAGCTGCGCGCCTGGCTCTACAAACCCGAGGGCCGGGGCAAGGATGAGGCCCAGGAGCCGGCGTCGCTCGCGGAGGCCGTGCGCAAGGCCGCTGCCGAGGTCGAGGACCACCACGGCGTTCCGATCGAGGTGGTGATCGTCGGCGACTGTCCGCTGGACGAGAAGCTCGGCGCGCAGATGCAGGCCGCGCGGGAGGCGATGGTCAACGCGGCGAAGTACGGCGGCAAGGGCGGTCCGGTCCAGACGTTCGCGGAGGTCGAGGGGCGTACGGTCTTCGTCTCCGTGCGGGACCACGGCCCCGGCTTCGACTTGGACGCGGTGCCCGAGGACCGTATGGGCGTAAGGCAGTCCATCATCGGACGCATGGAACGGCACGGCGGTACGGCCCGGCTGCGCGCGGCCCCGGAGGGAGGGACGGTGGTGGAGCTGGAGATGGAACGCGACGCCTGACGTGGCACGGGGCGCGCCGTGGGGGTGCCGTCTGCACGCGCCTGCTCAGGGAGCGCCGGGAGAGCGACGTCCGGGGAGCGGGCGCGTAGGGCGCTGCGGCAGCCGGAGGGCAGCGGCGGGCGAAGGAGAACGGGGAAGGGCTGAGGCGCGAGGAAGGGCTGAGGCGCGGCGAAGGGTTGAGGGGCGATGAAAAGCTGAGGGGGCGGTGAAGGGCTGAGGGGCGTTCGCGCGTGGTTGTCTGGGCACGCGCGGTTGTCTGGGCACGCCCGGGCGTTCGGGTGCGTGGGCGTGTGGCGGCGGGGCGAGCCGGGTGCGGGAACTGTGCCGGGACCGGGCGTCGGTGAGGCGGGCGGGGTGTCCGACTGTCGCAGGAGCCGGGCGGCGGGGGTGCGGTGGCGGGCGCGGGATGATGGGGTGGTACGCCGACGACGAGGGACAGGGACGGGACGGACGAGATGAGCAGCGACGCCGCGCAGGACGGTCGGAGCGAAGCCGGTACCCAGGCGGGGGAGGGGCCGGGGCGAACGGTACGTGTCGTACTGGTGGACGATCACCGGATGTTCCGTGCAGGAGTCCAGGCCGAGATCGGGGAGACCGACCGTACGGGCGTGGAGGTCGTCGGGGAGGCCGCCGACGTCGACCAGGCGATCACGGTCATCACCGCGACCCGCCCCGAGGTCGTCCTCCTGGACGTCCACCTGCCCGGCGGCGGTGGCGTCGAGGTGCTGCGCCGCAGTGCGGCCATGATGGCCGACGCCGAGCGCCCGGTACGGTTCCTGGCGCTGTCCGTCTCGGACGCCGCCGAGGACGTCATCGGCGTGATCCGGGGCGGAGCCCGTGGCTATGTCACCAAGACGATCACCGGTAAGGACCTGGTCGACTCGATCTTCCGGGTGCAGGAAGGTGACGCGGTCTTCTCCCCGCGGCTGGCCGGCTTCGTCCTGGACGCCTTCGCTTCCACGGACGCGCCGCCGGTGGACGAGGACATGGACCGCCTCACCCAGCGTGAGCGCGAGGTGCTGCGGCTGATCGCCCGCGGTTATGCGTACAAGGAGATCGCCAAGCAGCTCTTCATCTCCGTGAAGACGGTCGAGTCCCATGTCTCCGCCGTGCTCAGGAAGCTCCAGCTCTCCAACCGCCATGAGCTGACCCGCTGGGCGACCGCCCGCCGCCTGGTCTGAGCGCCCGCGTCCGTACGCCGTGGCCGGCCGTTGACGGGCCGGCCGGACGGCCGTGCCGTCCAGGTGGTGGGCGGACGGGCCATGACCGCCTCGGCCGGTGAGCCGGCCAGTGAGCCGGACGGTGAGCCGGTTGCCACCGGCTGGTCGTAACCAGTCGGCTGGCCGGCCCACCGGCCCACCGGCCCACCAGCCCACCGGCCGGTCGACGGGCCGGTTGTGACCAGTGGCACGAAAAAAGGATGACCGGTGGGCAACCCAGGGCGGGGCGTTGGCTATCTAAGGCGGCGGAGAGGCTCGCTGCCGTCGGCGGGGCCGGAACCGACCCCCACGCCGAAGCACGTCCTGGAAACGAGATGCCGATGAGTCTGACGGGCACGCCCTTCTTCCTCACCTGTATCGCGCTGGTGATCGTTGCCATCGTGCTGCCGCTCGGACTGTGGGGCCGGATCGGCGGGCCCCGGCTGGTCAGGGGCCTGGTGCGGTTCTTCATGCTGCTGTTCGCGCAGGTCACGGCGATCGCCCTGGTCTTCGTGATGGTGAACAACGCCAACAGCCTCTTCGACACCTGGGACGACCTGCTCGGTACGGCCGATCACGCCGGGGTCGCCAAGGACCTGGGCGCGGACGGGCTGGGCGGCAAGAAGATCAGCGATGTGCCCAGGCAGCTCCAGAAGTTCGAGCCGGCGACGGACCCGGTGATGGGCGCCGGGGTCCAGCAGACCCAGCTCAAGGGCCGGCTCTCGGGCGTCAGCGGCGAGGTGTACGTGTGGCTGCCGCCGCAGTACAACGACCCGGCGTACCGGGACAAGAAGTTCCCGGTCGTGGAGGTCCTCCCCGGGTTCCCGGGCTCGGCGAAGTCCTGGTTCGGGACCCTCAATGCCGGTGAGCAGTTGCGTCCGCTGATGGCGCAGGGCAAGGTCAAGCCGTTCATTCTGGTGGCCCCGCGCACCACGCTCCTGGGGGATGTCGACACCGGCTGCGTCAACATCCCGGGCAAGGTCAACGCCGACACCTGGCTGACCGTGGACGTACGCAAGATGGTCACCGACAACTTCCGGGCGTCCGCGAAGCCCGGTGCGTGGGCCGTGGCGGGCTACTCGGCCGGCGCCCACTGCGCGGTGAAGCTGGCGCTGGCCCACCCGGACCGCTACCGCGCGGGCATCGGCCTCTCCGGCTACAACGACCCGGCCCTGGAGACCAAGTCGCTGGCGGGCCGCGACCCCAAGCTGCGTGAGCAGTCCAACCCGATCAACATCCTCAAGGCCGCCGACGCGGCGGGCAAGCCGCCGCGCACCGCCTTGTACATCTCCGGCGCGTCGGGCGACGGTTACCAGGCGGGCCTCGGCCTCCAGCAGCTCGCGAAGAAGCCGACGACGGTGAAGGTCAAGCGGATCCCGTCCAACGCGGGCGGCCACTCCGCCGCCGTGTGGCGCAACCAGGTCCCGGAGATCTTCCACTGGCTGAGCGGACTGCTCAAGCCGTAAGGGGCGCGAGGGCGGGCCTTGAGGCACGGGCCAGGTGCGGTGATCGAGCGCCGGCCGTGCGAGTGCGGTGCGGGTGTTCAGGCCGGCCGGGTCGCCCCCGCGAAAGGCATCAGGTCGATGGGGGCGACCCGTACCGGCGCGCCCGGGTGCGGGGCGTGGATCATCTTGCCGCCGCCGATGTAGAGGCCGACATGGCTCACGCCGGAGTAGAAGAAGACCAGGTCACCGGGCATGAGTTCGGAGCGGTTGACGCGCGTTCCGGCGTTGATCTGGGTGTAGGTCGTACGGGGCAGGGAGACGCCGCCGGCCCGCCAGGCGGCCTGGGTCAGCCCCGAGCAGTCGTACGAGGACGGGCCGGTGGCGCCCCATACGTACGGCTTGCCGAGTGCGCGGTAGGCGTAGGCGACGGCGCGCGCGGCACGGGCGTCGGGGGCCTCGGCGGCTGCCGCGGCGGCCTGCGCGCTCATGAGTGCGGAGGTGGGGGAGCCGGGTGCCGAACCCGTACCGGCGCCGGAGCCCGTGCCGCTGCCCGTACGGCCCCCGGACCGGTCGGCGCGGTGGACGGACCCGGCGCGCTCGGCCGGCCCGGAGCCGTCGGCGGAGGCGTCCCCCAGGGTGCCCATGAGGGTGTGCCGCTGCTCGTCGGTCAGCCGGTTCAGCAGCTTCTCGGCGGCGGCCAGCTTCCGCACGATCGTGATCCGGTGCTTCTTCAGGGCACTCTGGGCGCCGCGCAGCGTGCCGGCCGTCTCCTGGGCGCGGTCGTGGGTCTGCCGTACGCCGTCCAGTCTGCGGGCGTAGGAGGTGACGGCGGCGGCCTGGCTGCTGCCGGCCCGGTCCAGGACGGTGGCGCCTTCGAGGAAGTGGTCGGGATCGGCGGACAGGGCGAGCCGGACGGTCGGGTCGACACCGCCCGCCCTGTACTGCGAGGCGGCCATCGTGCCGAGTTCGGCCCGTGCGGCGTTCAGCCGCCGGGAGGCGCGGGCCGCCTCGTCCTGGAGCCGCCCCAGCTCCTTGGCCGCCCGGTCGGCCCGCTCCTTGGCGCCGTCGTACTCCTCGGTCGCGATCTCGGCCTCCTTGTAGAGCCGGCCGACCTGGCGCCCGATCTGCTCCGGGGTCTGCGTCTGCTCCGGGAACTGCCCGGAAGCCTGCCCCGGAACCTGCTGTGCCTGCCGGGCGGGGACGGGACGGGGAGCGGCGTGGCCGGTGCCGTCCAGGACGGTGGCGGTGGCGGCACCCGCGATGGCCAGCGTGGCCGCCGTACGGACGGTGTTCCCGGCCAGACCACGGCCGAGGCCGTTACCGGGGCTGAGACGGAGACCGAGCGGGTGGTGCCTGGGCTTGCGGTGCGACGCCACGGGGGCCGTCACTTCCTTCCCTTGCGGGCCGTACGTATCCGGGGCCGTAGCCGTACGGGGACGGCCGGGCCCGCGGAATCGGTGTACCGCCGGGTCGGTCGGGCGGCGGCCCGTAACAGGGGGAGCGGGCCGCCGCCTTCCCTCTCGGCGGGAGCGGTCGACTGTCGCCGGGGCGGAGTCCGGCGGCGGTGGGAAGTCGACCGCCTGAACGAGGACGCTAAACCTGGCGCTCGCCAAGGTGCCGCCGGTTGGCGGGGATTGCCCGTTTTCGGCCGAGACGTGAATGGGGCTGAGCGGGTGCCGTACGGCATGGGGGCGAGGCCCCGCGAGCCCTGACCGAAGCGGCGATTGCGACCGCCCTGCCCGCGAGGTGGTGATACAGGGCGGATACGATCGGACACTATGGACGTAGTGACCAATATCTTCGTCGGCCTGCACATCATCGGCATCGCCTCGCTGCTCGGCGGCTTCCTGACGCAGATGAAGGCGATGGGCGCGGGCACCGCCCGCTTCGTGCCGGCCATGCTGCACGGCGCTCTGACGATGCTGGTGACCGGCATCATCCTGGTCGGCCTGAACCAGGCCCAGGACCACACGGTCAACAACTTCAAGATCGGCGTCAAGATGGCCGTACTGGTGGTGATCCTGGCACTGGTCTACGTCAAGCGTGACGAGGAGAAGGTCGCCAAGCCGCTCTTCGGGGCCGTGGGGCTGCTGACGGTGGTCAACATCTTCATCGCCGTGCTGTGGACGTGATCCGCTGAGGCGTCCGGGGGCGCGATCCGCCGAGAAGGAGGCTGACCGCGGTCCGCGTGTGCCCCTATGTGTGGCCCGCGTCACCGATTCCCCGGCTCCGGGGCGGGTTGTCAGCGGGGCGGCCTAGACTCGGTGGGCGATGAGCAGCCTCTTTGACGACAGCTTCCTGGCGGACCTCGGGCCAACGGACGAGGTACCGCCGCCTCCCGAGGACGAGGACGGTCCGGCACCGGAGGAGATCCCGGACGACCTCTTCGGGGGCGCCTTCGACGCGCCCCTGACCGGCTTCGGCACCCCGGGCCAGGGAAGGGACGCGTACTACCGGGACGGCGCCCCGCGTCCCGTCGTCGACCCCGCGGCACTGCTGGAGGGGCTCAACGACCAGCAGAAGGCGGCGGTGGTGCACAGCGGCTCGCCGCTGCTGATCGTCGCCGGCGCCGGGTCCGGCAAGACCCGTGTACTGACCCACCGCATCGCGCATCTGCTCGGCGCGCGCGGTGTCCACCCCGGCCAGATCCTGGCGATCACCTTCACCAACAAGGCCGCGGGCGAGATGAAGGAGCGGGTGGAGGAGCTGGTCGGCCCGCGCGCGAACGCCATGTGGGTCTCCACCTTCCACAGCGCCTGTGTGCGGATCCTGCGCCGGGAGTCCAAGAAGCTCGGTTTCACCTCGTCCTTCTCGATCTACGACGCGGCCGATTCCAAGCGTCTGATGGCGCTGGTCTGCCGGGACCTGGACCTCGATCCCAAGCGTTTCCCGCCGAAGTCCTTCAGCGCCAAGGTCTCCAACCTCAAGAACGAGCTCATCGACGAGGAGACCTTCGCGGGCCAGGCGGCCGACGGTTTCGAGAAGTCCGTGGCCGAGGCGTACGCGATGTACCAGGCGCGGCTGCGCGAAGCCAACGCCCTGGACTTCGACGACATCATCATGACCACGGTCAACCTCCTCCAGGCGTTCCCGGACGTGGCCGACCACTACCGCCGCCGCTTCCGGCACGTGCTCGTGGACGAGTACCAGGACACCAACCACGCCCAGTACACCCTGGTACGGGAGCTGGTGGGGCCGGCCGAGGGCGCGGCCGAGCTGTGCGTGGTGGGCGACGCCGACCAGTCGATCTACGCCTTCCGGGGCGCGACGATCCGTAACATCCTCCAGTTCGAGGAGGACTATCCGGACGCGACGACGATCATGCTGGAGCAGAACTACCGCTCCTCGCAGACGATCCTCAGCGCCGCCAACGCCGTCATCGAGCGCAACGAGAACCGCCGCCCGAAGAACCTGTGGACGGACGCCGGGGCTGGCCCGCGCATCACCGGCTATGTCGCGGACACCGAGCACGACGAGGCGCAGTTCGTCGCCGAGGAGATCGACCGGCTGACGGACGCGGGCGACGCCAAGGCGGGCGACGTCGCGGTCTTCTACCGTACGAACGCCCAGTCCCGTGTGTTCGAGGAGATCTTCATCCGGGTCGGCCTGCCCTACAAGGTCGTCGGCGGCGTGCGCTTCTATGAGCGCAAGGAGGTCCGGGACGTCCTGGCGTACCTGCGGGTGCTGGCCAACCCCGAGGACACCGTCCCGCTGCGCCGCATCCTGAACGTGCCCAAGCGCGGCATCGGCGAGCGCGCCGAGGCGATGATCGACGCGCTCTCGCTGCGCGAGAAGATCAGCTTCCCGCAGGCGCTGCGCCGGGTCGAGGAGGCGTACGGCATGGCGGCCCGCTCCGTCAACGCTGTCAAGCGCTTCAACACGCTCATGGAGGAGCTGCGGACCGTCGTGGAGTCGGGTGCCGGGCCCGCGACCGTACTGGAAGCGGTCCTGGAGCGTACGGGGTACCTCGCCGAGCTCCAGTCCTCGACCGACCCGCAGGACGAGACCCGGGTCGAGAACCTCCAGGAACTGGCCGCTGTGGCCCTGGAGTTCGAACAGGAACGCGGTCAGGACAATCCGGGCACACTGCCCGATTTCCTGGAGCAGGTGGCGCTGGTCGCCGACTCCGACCAGATCCCGGACGAGGACGAGGAGGGCTCGGGCGTCATCACGCTCATGACCCTCCACACCGCCAAGGGCCTGGAGTTCCCGGTCGTCTTCCTGACGGGCATGGAGGACGGGGTCTTCCCGCACATGCGCGCGCTCGGCCAGACCAAGGAGCTGGAGGAGGAACGGCGGCTGGCGTACGTGGGCATCACGCGCGCCCGTGAGCGGCTGTACGTGACGCGCTCGACGATGCGCAGCGCCTGGGGGCAGCCCTCCTACAACCCCGCCTCGCGGTTCCTGGAGGAGATTCCGGACGAGTACGTGGAGTGGAAGCGGACGGGGACGGCCACGCCGTCGGCGTCGATGGGCGCACTGTCCGGCACCGGCTTCGGCTCGGGCTTCGGTTCGGGACCGGGTTCCGGGTCACGCGGTGGCGGCACGGGAATCGGTACCTCGCTGTCCTCGTCCCGGAGCAGGTCGGGGGCGAGCGGCTTCGCCACCCGCCGGGCCGGTGACCGGCCGGTGGTCTCCCTGGCGATCGGCGACCGCGTGACGCACGACAGCTTCGGGCTGGGCACGGTCGTCGGGGTCAAGGGCAGCGGTGACAACGCGGAGGCGACGATCGACTTCGGCGGCGAGAAGCCCAAGCGGCTGCTGCTGCGGTACGCGCCGGTGGAAAAGCTGTAAGGCACCCGGGGAGACGGGGGAACGGGAAGCGGGGCCCAACGGTGTGGGCCCCGCAGCGATAAGTGGTGACCGGTGACGATCGGCGGTGATCAGTTCGGGTCGAGGCCGTGGCTGCGCAGCCACGGCAGCGGGTCGATGGGCGAGCCGCCACCGGGACGTACCTCGAAATGGAGGTGCGGACCCGTCGAGTTTCCGGAATTGCCCGAATAGGCAATTTGATCTCCGGCTTTGACCTGACCGGACCGGATTCTGGTGCTGCTCAGGTGGCAGTACCAGGTCTCCGTGCCGTCGGGCGCGGTCACGATCGCCATGTTTCCGTACGCGGAGTTCCACTGGGTCCGTACGGTGCCGTCGGTCGCGGCCATGACGGGCGTGCCGTAACTGACCGGGAAGTCGATACCGGTGTGTACGGACATCCAGTTGACGCCCGCCTGCCCGTAATAGGCGCTCAGTCCGTGCTGCTTGACCGGCAGCAGGAACTTGGGGCGCTCGGCCTCCTTGCGCGCCGCCTCCTCCGCCCGGCGCTTGCGGTCCGCCGCCTGGCGGGCCTTGAGATCGATACGTTCCTGCGTACGGCTGGCGCGGTCGGCGAAGTCGTCCGCGCCGGCGCTGAGACTGGCGAGCTGGGTGTCGAGCTTCCGGTTGGCGGCGGCCGGCTTGACGGGCGGGACTTCCTTGGTGGCCTGCGTGGTCCGGCCGTCGGTGCCCTTGCCGATGCCGCTGACCGAGGCGGCGGCGACGGCGCACACGCCCATGGCCGCCACCGAGGGAACGGCCACGGTCAGCAGCGCGGAGCGCTTGACGGTACGGCGGCCCCGGCCACGGTTACGGCCGCCGGCTCGGCTGCCGGCCACGGAGGCGCTGCCGGCACCGGTGACGGTGGCCTCGGCGGTGTCGGCGTGGGAGTCGGCATGGGCGCCGGCGTGGGTGCCGGATCCGGTGTCCGCGCCGGTCGCGGTGGCGCGGTGGGCGTCGCCCGGGTCCCCGCCCGCGCCGCCGCTGTCGCCGTCACCGCTGCCGCCGTCGGCGGGGAAGGTGAGGACCATGGCGGTCTGGGTCTCGGCCAGGTGCCCGGAGACGTCCTGGGCTCCGGCTCCGTGGGCGGCGTGCTGCGAGGCACCGTGCGGGTCGGCCTCGTACGCGCCGTAACTGCTCAGGTCCCACTGCGCGGTGGCTTCCCACGGCCCGCCGCCGTGCGTGTCGTGCGGCGCGGTGCCCTCCCAGGCGGCGCCGTGCGGGTAGCCGCTCTCACCGCGCGGCGCGCTCGCCTGCGCCGGGATACCGGGAGCCGGGTCATGGCCGGTGACCGGCCACATCGCGGTGGCGTCGTGACCGGTGAGCGCCGCGACGTCGTAACTGGCCGTGGGGCATCCGCTGATGTCGTACGCGGTGTGCGCGTACGGGTCGTCGTAGCCGTCGCGGCCGTCGTAGCCGCCTGCCTGCCGCTGGCCGGCGCCGGTGGCGTACGCGCCGGTGTCGTACGGGCCCGTGCCGCCACCGTAGGCGTCCGCGCCCGCGCCGTACGAGCTGGTGTCGTATGAGTCCGCTGCGTACCCGGTGGTCCCGTAGCCGCTGGTCCCGTACCCGTTGGTCTCGTATGTGCCGGCCGGTGTGCTGTAGAGCTGATCGCCCTCGCCGTAGGCGGCGTATCCGGAAGGGGAGTCCTGCGGTCCGTACGACGGGTGGTCCCCGTAGTGCTGCGCGTACGGTGCCGTGGATCCGTAAGCCGGGTAGTGCCCATATGAGGCGTCGGGAGAGGGGACGGCCGGGGCCTGAGCCCCCGACGGGTGACGGTCGTTCACCACCACTTCTCTTTCGCCTCGGAAGCAGGAGAATTAGCGGTGACTGTACCCGGCGGTACGCGACGGCGACAATCTTCGGCAGGTTTCGGGCCTTCCGGGAACGGGCATTTGGCCGCCTATCGGCAGCGCCTATCGACTTCTTGGCGCCGTGTTCGAAATTTGTTCGAGGTGGGCCGGGGTTGATCGGCGGCCACGGGATTCACGGTGCATCGGTCTCAGGCCACCGAAATCGCCTTCCCGGTCCCTTGTGCGGCTTCCGCGGCGCCGAGGGCCGTACGTATTCCGGCGGCGACCGCCCCGCTGACCGGTAACGCGAGATGTCCGATACCGGAGACCTGCACGTTGTGCGCGATCAAATCCTCATGATCGATTCGCGCGGTCCGCGCCGGGACCATCACCTGGTCCAGGTCGCTCCAGAAGCACACGAAATGCGTGCGGCAATTCGGTGCCGGGGCCGCCAGCTCCTTGATCACATCCGAATCCGGACGCATCTGGCGCACGATCGGATGGGCGGACATCAAGGGCGCCACGCGGGTGCCGGAGTGCGGGGTGCCGAGTGTGACCAGCGTACGGATGCGGTGATCGCCGCCGAGGCGCTGTGTGTAATAACGGGCGATGAGACCACCGAGGCTGTGGCCCACCACGTCCACCCGGTGGTGGCCCGTACGCCGGCAGAACTCCTCCACATGGCGGCCCAGCAGTTCGGCGGCCTGGCGGATGTCACAGGTCAAGGGGGAGTAGTTGAGTGCTTCCACGTGTCTCCAGCCGTGCCGGTGCAGGGAACGGCGCAGCAGGACGAAGACGGAACGGTTGTCGATGAAGCCGTGCAGGAGGAGGACGGGCAGGTGGGTACTGTCCTGTGCCGTCGGCAGCGGTGTGGGGCCGCCGCCGTGACGGCCGGCGGCCGGACCGATGGCGGGGGCGATGGCAGGAGCGATGGCCGGGTTGGGCGCCGGACGGGGGGCCTGGCCGATGGCCGTTGCCCTGGTCGGGCCGATGGCCGTGGCCGTTCCGCCGGCCGTTCCGGCGCCCGGGCCGGTGATCACGCCGGTGGTCACGCCGGTGGCCGTTCCGGTGGTCGTTCCGGTGTCCGGGTCGTCGGCCGGGTCGGTGAGGCGCTGTTCCTGGGCGATGCCGGTCGGGTACAGGAGCAGGTGCCCGGCGAGGATCGCCAGCTCCACGACCGTCGCGCGCAGCAGCGCGGAGGGGCGGGTGAGAGAACAGAGAAAGGGCAGGGTCTTCATGGCCGACCTCCCGAACGGCACGCGGGAGGTGGCTCCGTCCCCCGTGTGCCCTCATGGGAAGCCGAAGGTGAGTTGCCTGCTGCCTGTAGCCCGTACGCGGCTTCCGCGGGCGATCCCCGCACGTGCTTCCCGTATGCGGTTCGCGTACACGGCACCCGTGCGTGACCCCCGTGCATGACTCCCGTACAGCTCGACGCCCGCATACGGCTTTCGTACGCGACCTCGCTCGTACGTGACTCGTGTGCCCGGCCCTCGTACGTGATCGGGTCCGCACCGCCGTACCGCGCGGCTGACGGAATGGTGGTGCGGCAACCCGACTGCGGCTCCCCGCGCGCCCCGCCCGTGAGTGCCCTTCTCCCCGGAGGGTTACCGGGGGCGGCTCCGTCGCGCACGGAACCGGAAGGGAGCTTGTGACGCAGCGCTTAGCGAACGTGTCCCATGTGTGATTTCCCCCTCCCTCCCGGGCACGAAACGACCGGGTACGGGATGCTGGCGATAACGTTCGTTCACCTTGTGGCCGCCGACGCGGCCGCGCGTTCGGTTGTCGGCTCGGCGGCTCCTTCCCGTACCGGGGACAGGTGCCGTGCATGGCTTGGAGGCAGTGATGGATGTGGCTCGGCAGCAAGGGGCTCGGTCGGAGAGCCGGAGCGGCGAGGACGCGGCGGCACAGGCCGCGGCGCACGCCGCGGGACCGATCCGTGTGGTGGTGGCCAAGCCGGGGCTCGACGGCCACGACCGCGGAGCGAAGGTCATCGCGCGGGCGCTGCGGGACGCCGGCATGGAGGTCATCTACACCGGGCTGCACCAGACGCCCGAACAGATCGTCAACACGGCGATCCAGGAGGACGCGGACGCGATCGGTCTGTCGATCCTCTCCGGCGCGCACAACACGCTCTTCGCGAAGGTGATCGAACTGCTCAAGGAGCGCGACGCGGAGGACATCAAGGTCTTCGGCGGCGGCATCATCCCCGAGGCGGACATCGCTCCCCTCAAGGAGCAGGGCGTCGCGGAGATCTTCACCCCGGGCGCGACGACCGCCTCGATCGTCGAGTGGGTCAACGCCAACATCCGCCAGCTCGCTGCCTGACACTTCCGGCTCCCCTCGTGGGCTCGGTGGGTTGGGACGGCATGGACGGTCTACGGGGGCCGGGCCCGGGTCGGGCCCGGCCGGCGGGCCGCGTACGGCGGGCGTCACCCGGCGAGTTCCGTACGCATCGTGGCGCGCAGGCGCAGCGTCCCGACGAGGCGCTGAAATGCCTCCGACCAGTAACCGACCGCGCCCGGCGAGCTGTTCTCCGGCTCGTCGGGGGTGGCCGTGAGCATCTCCAGCCGGTCCGCGGCGGCCGGGTCCAGACAGCGCTCGGCCAGCCCCATGACCCCGCTGAAGCTCCACGGGTAGCTGCCGGCTTCTCGCGCGATGTCCAGCGCGTCCACCACGGCCCGGCCCAGTTCCTCGGACCAGGGCACGGCACACACCCCGAGCATCCGGAACGCGTCGGACAGCCCATGAGCCGCTATGAACCGCGCGACCCACGCCGCACGTTCCCCGTTCGGCAGCACCGCCAGCAGCTTCGCCAGGTCTCGTGACGAGCCTGCCGGGGGCACCTCGGTTCCCGGTGGAGGAGTGGTGGGGGAACCGAGCAGCGCACGGGCCCAGGCGGCGTCGCGCTGGCGCACCGCCGCCCGGCACCAGGCGTCGTGCAGCTCCGTACGCCAGCCGTCGGCCACCGGCAGTGCCACGATCGCCGCCGGGTCCAGGCCGCCCAGCCGCTCCGGCCAGTCGCCCAGCGGCGCCGACTCCACCAACTGGCCCAGCCACCACGACCGCTCGCCGCGCCCCGTCGGTGGCTTCGCGACGATCCCGTCCCGCTGCATCCCGGCATCGCACTCGTGCGGCGCCTCCACGACGACCACCGGACCGCCGGCCCCGCGTCCGCCGGCCCCGGCCCCGCGCCCGCCGGCCTCTCCGCGCTCGCGGCCGGTCTCTTCGCGCTCCCCGTGGGACAGGTGGTTCTCGGAGGCCCCGTGCGCCCCGTGCGCCCCGTGGGCTTCCTGGCGCCCGTGCTCACCGGTAGGACCGTGGTCCCCATGGGCCACCCCGTCCGTACGGTCCAGGCCGACGCACGAGCGGGCCCGTTCGGCCATCCGGCGGGACAGCGCGGAACCGGGCAGCGTGGACAGCAACTCGGCGGCCGTGGCCCGTACGTTGCGGCTGCGGTCGGACAGCGCCTGCTCCAGGAACGGCTCGTCGGCGGGCGAGAGCCCCTCGCGCAGCGAGTCCAGGAACATCAGCCGGTCCTCGGCCCGCTCGGTGGCCCAGGTGGCGGCGAGCAGCTCCCGCCCGGCGCGCGGATCGCGTCGGCGCAGCGCCACCAGCAGCGTCACCCGCTCGGCGAACAGCCCCTCCTCCCACAACCGCCGTACCCGCTCGGGGTCCCCGGCCGCAGCCGCCGCTGCCGTGCTGCCGGCCCCCCGCAGCGCGAACTTCCACTCCTCGTTGAGCCGCGCCAGCCACAGGGCCCGCGGGCCGGCCAGCGCGAGCGCGGCGGACCGCAGGTCCGTACGGGCCCGGGCCGCGTCCAGCAGCGCGGGCAACAGGGCTTCCGGTGCCCGGTAGCCGTGTTCCCCGGCGGCGGCCAGCCACTGCGGCAGCAGTTCGGTGAGGTCGGGGGCCGTACCGCGCCGGGTTGCGGGATTCGTGCCGCCGCGGTCGGCGAGCAGCAGTTCCAGGCGGCGCCGCGCCGCGGGCGGCAGTGGGGGCCGCGGGTCCGCCGGAGCGGGTACGGGCCGCTCACCGGCCGGCGCGGGGCGCAGCGCCGCCCGGCGCCGTACGGTGCTCACCGCCGCCGCGTCCAGCAGCGCGGCGGCCGGGCCCTGGCCGGCGCGTCCCGGGACCGGCGGAGTGCGCCGTTCCGTGCCGAGCAGTGCCGCGGTCACCAGCTCGCCCCAGGGGGCGGTGGCGGTGTTGCCGTTCATGACGTCCCTCCAAGGGGTCCGTGGGGCGTGCTGTAGGGCGTGCTGTACGACGTTGGCCGGGCGGGGGAGGGCGACGTGTGGAGCGGCCGGGCATCGGGCGGGGCGGCAAGCGCGGTCGTGCCCTCCGTCGCCGCTGCCCGTCCGCGCCTTCCGGCCCCGGCCTCCGCACACCGTGGTACGGGTGGCGGCCCGCCCCGGCTCACAAGGGGACCGGCTGCGGATCCCAGACGGTCAGGGGTACGAAGCCCCGGTGGCCGCACTCCCCGAAGACCGTCACCGGCTCACCGCCGGATATGGACGCCAGCTTCCACAGGCCCGTACGGCCGGTCCGGCGCATGTCGACGGGGAGGGCGGACTCGCCGTCCGCGTCGGCCAGTTGCCACCCGGCTCCTCCCCGGGCTCCGTCCGGGAAGTGCCCCCGGCGGGCGGTATCGGAACGACGTCGGTCAGCACGACCGGCCAGGCGTCGAGCCACGGGTCGTCCCGCAGGGAGTCGCCGTACGCGGCCAGCGCGGCGTCCACCCCGCTGCCCGGCGGTACGGGCCCGGGGGCCATGGGGGCGTGCCGGTCGCCCAGCGCGGCCCGCAGCGGGCGGGCGCCCGGGTAGTAGGCGAGGTCGGCGTCCAGGAGCTGCCCCGGTGGCAGGGCGAGGCCCAGAGGGCGGTCCGGGCCGCCGTAGGAGAGGTGCAGCGCCATGCGGCCGGTCCGCTCGCCGCGCAGCCATATCCGCCGCGTGGTCAGCCTTCCCTCTTCGCCGTCCTGCTGGGCCAGCACCAGCCAGCGGTCCCGGACGGTGGTGGCGTCCGGCCCGGACAGGACCTCGGCGGTGTCCGTGGTCAGTCCGACGCGGGAGCGGACCGTCGCGGCGAGCGGCGCCGGGAGCCGTTCGATGCCGAGGAAGCCCTGGTCGAGGAGGTGCAGCAGGGCGCACTCCTCCAGGAGACGGGCGGGCCAGTCGGGTCCGGAGGCGGTGACCGACGCCAGTTCCCGTACGCGCGCGGCGAGCCCGGGCGCCTGGGCGTCGACCATGCGCGCCGCGGTCTCCTCCCAGGAGCCGTACCCGGCGCGGCCGGCGGTGGCCAGGCCGGAGTGCAGCAGATCCTCCAGACGCTGCTCCAGCTCCGAGGCGCCGGCCCCGATCCGCCGCGCGCGCAGCTCTGCCCGGCGGCGGGCGGCTTCCGCCCCCGCGGCTGTCCGCGCCCCGGCCCGGTCCCGCGCCGCGAGCCGATCGCCTCGGTCACCCGCCACGCCTGATGCTCCGTCAGGCGCGGGCGCGGGCACCCGTTCCGTCGTCTTGCGTTCCCCCTGCGATGCCATGCCCACGACGCTAAGGCCCACCACTGACAATCGTCCTGACCTGCACCGACGACGAGTTCGCCGTCGACTTGGCCCACCACCTCGCCGCTGATCCACCCCGGCATTTCTCCGCACGTGCGCAGACACGCGGCGAAGGGCGGCTGCCGGACGGCCCGGAGCGTTGCCATGTACCCGCTCAAGTCGCAGGTCAGAGCCGGTTTTCCGGTGATTGTCAGTGGGGTGGTGCAGGGTTGGTTCCGCAAGCGGCCGGCGGAAGGCGGGTGCGGGCCGCACGCCTTGCGAGGAGGGGGAGCCATGACCGAGACCACCACCCACGACGCCGCGGACGGGACCGGAACCGGAACCGGCACCGGAACCGGTATCGGCGCGGGCGCCCGCGCGAGCGGCGCGGACGTACTGCGCCCGTACGCGGAAGTCGCCTTCGCGGCAGAACTGGAGGCGCTGGCCGCTGCCGACGACCGGCCCAGGCCGGAGCGCTGGCGCCTGTCGCCCTGGGCCGTCGCGACCTATCTGCTCGGCGGCGCGCTGCCCGACGGCACGGTGATCACATCGAAGTACGTGGGCCCGCGGCGGATCGTCGAGGTCGCGGTCGCCACCCTGGCCACCGACCGGGCGCTGCTGCTCCTGGGCGTCCCCGGCACGGCCAAGACATGGATGTCCGAGCACCTCGCGGCGGCGATCAGCGGGGATTCCACCCTGCTGGTGCAGGGCACGGCCGGCACCTCTGAAGAGGCCGTCCGCTACGGCTGGAACTACGCACACCTCCTCGCACACGGCCCCAGCACGGAAGCGCTGGTACCGAGCCCGGTCATGCGCGCGATGGCGGAGGGCATGACCGCGCGCGTCGAGGAACTGACGCGCATCCCCGCCGACGTACAGGACTCGCTCATCACCGTCCTCTCCGAAAAGGTCCTTCCCGTCCCGGAGTTGGGCCGACAGGTGCAGGCGGTCCGGGGATTCAACCTGATCGCCACGGCCAACGACCGGGACCGAGGGGTCAACGAGCTGTCCAGCGCCCTGCGCCGCCGCTTCAACACGGTCGTCCTGCCGCTGCCCGCGACCCCCGAGGAGGAGGTGGACATCGTCTCCCGCCGTGTCGAGCAGATCGGCCGCTCGCTGGAACTGCCGGCGGCGCCCGACGGCATGGACGAGATCCGCCGGGTGGTCACGGTCTTCCGTGAACTGCGGGACGGCATCACCGCCGACGGCCGTACGAAACTCAAATCCCCCTCGGGCACGCTCTCCACGGCCGAGGCCATCTCGGTGGTGACCGGCGGCCTGGCGCTGGCCGCCCACTTCGGCGACGGCGTGCTGCGGCCCGGGGACGTGGCCGCCGGCATCCTGGGCGCGGTGGTCCGTGACCCGGCCGCGGACCGTGTCGTGTGGCAGGAGTACCTGGAAGCGGTGGTGCGCGAGCGCGAGGGCTGGAAGGACTTCTACCGCGCCTGCCGGGAGGCCGGCGCATGAACGGGCAGCCTTGGCCGCTCCTGATGGGGGTGCGCCATCACGGGCCCGGCTCGGCGCGGGCGGTGCGCGCGGTCCTGGAGCGGTACGAGCCCGGGGCGCTGCTGATCGAGGGCCCGCCCGAGGCGGACGCGATGGCGCACCTGGCCGGGGAGGAGGGGATGCGCCCACCGGTGGCCCTGCTCGCCCATGTGCTGGACGACCCCGGACGGGCGGCGTTCTGGCCGCTGGCGGAGTTCTCCCCGGAGTGGGTGGCGTTGCGGTGGGCCGTGGCCCGGGGCGTCCCGGTGCGCTTCATCGACCTGCCCGCGGCCCATACGCTCGCCCTCACCGAGCCTGGGGCGACGGAACCGGTGGGCCCGGACCGGTCGGACCGCCCGGACCGGCCGGACCAGTTGGAGGGGCCGGAGGGGAGAGAGCCGGAGTCCCGGCCTGACGGCTCGACGCGGGTGGTGCGGGCGGCGCGGATCGACCCGCTGGCGGTGCTGGCGCGGGCGGCCGGGTACGACGACCCGGAGCGCTGGTGGGAGGACGCGGTCGAGCACCGTGGCACGGAAGAGGCCGACTGGGCGGCCGATGCCGGTGATGACGCAGGGAACAGTGACGTCCTGGCACCGTTCCTGGCATTGGCGGACGCCATGACCGCACTGCGGGAGGCGTACGACCGGGCCGGACAAGCGCAGGCCGGACCCGGGCAGGCCGGACCCGCGCAGGGCGGACCCGGCCACGGCGGGGGCGATCACGACGCGGTGCGTGAGGCCCATATGCGGCTGCGACTGCGGGAGGCACGGCGGGAGTTCGGGGAGCAGGTCGCCGTGGTGTGCGGGGCGTGGCATGTGCCGGCGCTGATGGCCAGGAGCACGGTGGCCGCCGACCGCGCACTGCTCAAAGGGCTGCCCAAGGCCAAGGCCACCCTCACATGGGTGCCCTGGACGCACCGGAGGCTGTCCCGCCGCAGCGGCTACGGCGCGGGCATCGACTCACCCGGTTGGTACGCCCACCTCTTCAGCGCACCGGACCGTCCCCTCCAGCGCTGGATGACCAAGGTCGCCGGGCTGCTGCGGGCGGAGGACTACGCGGTCTCCCCGGCACACGTCATCGAGGCCGTCCGGCTCGCAGAGACGCTGGCCGTCCTGCGGGGACGACCGCTGGCCGGGCTGACCGAGGCGGGCGACGCGGTCCGTGCCGTGATGGGGGACGGGTCCGACGCGCCGTCCTCCCTGATCCACGACCGTCTCGTGGTCGGGGACGCCCTGGGAGAGGTCCCCGAGGGCGCGCCCGCGGTACCGCTCCAGCGGGACATCGACCGGGAGCAGCGCTCCCTGCGCCTCAAACCCGAGGCGCACGACCGCGACCTCGAACTGGACCTGCGCAAGGACACGGACGCCGCCCGCAGCCGGCTGCTGCACCGGCTGCGGCTCCTGGGCGTCCCCTGGGGCGAGCCCGCCCCGCCACGCACGGGCACCGGCACCTTCCGCGAGAGCTGGCGGCTGCGCTGGGAGCCGGAGTTGTCCGTACGGGTGGCGGAGGCCGGTATCTGGGGTACGACGGTGGTGTCCGCCGCCACGTCCAGGGCCGAGGCGGACGCGGTCGGGGCACGGACCCTCGCCGACGTCACCGCGCTCGCCGAACGCTGTCTGCTGGCCGGCCTCCCGGACGCGCTCCCGGTGGTCATGCGCGCCTTGACGGACCGGGCGGCGCTGGACGCGGACGTGGGCCACCTCGCGCAGGCCCTGCCCGCCCTCGTGCGCTCCGTACGGTACGGCGATGTGCGCGGCACGGATGCCACCGCGCTCGGAGAGGTGGCGACGGGGCTGGCCGAGCGGGTCTTCGTCGGACTGCCGCCCGCCTGCGTGGGGCTGGACGAGGAAGGCGCCGCGGAAATGCGCCGCCACCTGGACGCGACACACCAGGCGGTCGTCCTCCTCGGCCAGACGGACACGGGACCACCCCGCGGGCCCGGGAAGTCCGGGTCCGGGACGCCCGGAGCCGGGAAGTCCGAGTCCGGGACGTTCGGAGCCGGGATGTCCGGTGCCGGTGCGGGACTGCGGGCGCGCTGGTCGATGGTGCTGCACAAGCTGGCCGTCCGGGACGCGGTGGCGGGGCTGGTCCGGGGGCGGGCGGCCCGGCTGCTGCTGGACGACGGCCGGACGGCGGACGGTGGCGCGGAGCGGCTGATGGGGCTCGCCCTGTCGCCCGGCACCCCGCCGCCCCGGGCGGCGGCCTGGATCGAGGGCTTCTTCGGAGGCGGGGACGGCGGAGGGCTGCTGCTGGTCCACGACGAGCGGCTGCTCGCCCTGGTGGACGGCTGGCTGACGGGGATACCGGCCGACGCCTTCACCGACGTACTGCCGCTGCTGCGGCGGACGTTCGCGGAGTACGACCCCGCGGTACGGCGCACTCTGGGTGAGCTGGTCCGGCGCGGCCCCGTCGGCGCGACCGCCGCACCGGGCAGCGGCTCCGGCGGCCAGGACGCGGCGGCGCCCGGCTTCGGCCCCGGCCTGGACCGGGACCGTGCCGCCGCCGTACTGCCCACGCTCCGCGTGCTGTTGGACCTGACCGGAACGAACGTGACGGACCCGGCCCATGAGCCGGAGGAGTAGGGAAGCGAGGGAGGAGAGTGAGGAGAGGGAGGAGAGAAAGCGGAGGTGAAGGGGCGAAGGGGCGAAGAGGCGAAGAGATGACGTAGCCGGGGCAACGGGGCCGGGATGACGGCGCCGCCGGCGTGACAGGGCCGGGGGAGCTTGGCGGAGGGAGCAGTGGCGGGGTGGAAGCGGAAGAAGAGCGGTTGCGACGGTGGCGTCTGGTGCTCGGGGGCGGGGCCGCCGAGGGAACCGGCTGCGCGCTGCAGGGGCGGGACGCGGGCATGGACGGGGCGCTGGAGGCGCTCTACGGCCGAAGGGAGGGCCGGTCCGGAAGCGGGGGGAGACCGGGGGAGGGAGCCGGGCGTCCGGGCGGGCTCGGGGCCTCGGCGCCGGGTGTCGCACGCTGGCTCGGCGACATCCGTACGTACTTCCCGGCCCCCGTCGTCCAGGTCATGCAGCGGGACGCCATCGAGCGGCTCGGTCTGTCCACGCTGCTCCTGGAGCCGGAGATGCTGGAAGCCGTGGAGGCGGACGTCCATCTGGTCGGGACGCTCCTCACCCTCAACAAGATCATGCCGGAGACGACGAAGGAGACCGCGCGGGCCGTGGTCCGCAAGGTCCTCACGCGGCTGGAGAAGCGGCTGGCGCCCCGTACGCGTGCCGCGCTGACCGGCGCCCTGGACCGCTCGGCCCGGACCGTCAGACCTCGTCACGGCGACATCGACTGGAACCGCACGATCCGCGCGAACCTGAAGCACTACCTGCCCGAGCACCGCACGGTCGTCCCCGAACGGCTGATCGGCTACGGCAGGGCCGCGCGGACCGTGAAGAAGGAGGTGGTCCTCTGCATAGACCAGTCCGGGTCGATGGCCGCCTCGGTCGTCTACGCGTCGGTGTTCGGCGCGGTGCTGGCGTCGATGCGTGCGCTCACCACCCGCCTGGTCGTCTTCGACACCGCCGTGGTGGACCTGACCGACCGGATGGAGGACCCCGTGGACGTCCTCTTCGGTACCCGGCTCGGCGGGGGTACGGACATCAACCGCGCGCTGGCCTACTGCCAGGCCCGGATCACCCGCCCGGCCGACACCGTCGTCGTCCTCATCAGCGACCTGTACGAGGGCGGCATCCGGCACGAGATGCTCAAGCGCGTCGCGGCGATGAAGGCGTCCGGAGTGCGGTTCGTGACGCTGCTGGCGCTGTCGGACGAGGGCGCGCCCGCCTACGACCGTGAGCACGCGGCGGCCCTCGCGGCGCTGGGCGTTCCCGCGTTCGCCTGTACGCCCGACGCGTTCCCGGAGGTGATGGCCGCCGCGATCGAGAAGAGGCCGCTGCCGATACCGGACACGGCACAGTCATGGTGAGGCATACAGAGGCACACATCAGTGACGCACGCCTCATCCGGCCAGCCCCCATCCGCAGCACGGCGAGGAGTCGCGCCGTACGGCTGCGGGGAAAACCCGGAGGGACGCCCGGACCGAGACTCGAAGCGAGACCCGAACCGAAACCGGGAAAAAGACCCGAATCGAGGCCCGAAAGGGCAGCCGCGAGAAGGAAAAGGGAGAGCCGTAAGAAGGAAACGGCGGGAAAGCGGGCGGCGCGCCGTACCGAAGATCGGTTGACGGCCGTGTGACTGTTATCACCGCCGCAGTGTGATCTGCGATTTAGGGAGCCAGGTCCCGCGGCGATAACCTGCGAGACGGACATGCCGCGTACCGGACACCGTTACGCCTCCCCTGTGACACCGCCGTCACGTTGCCCTTCGCGGCACGCCCATGCAGACAACGAACCGCGATCACTACGGCGATTCTGAGTAGACAAGGGACGGACGCGCGTGGACCTGTTCGAGTACCAGGCGAGGGACCTCTTCGCCAAGCACGGTGTACCGGTGCTGGCCGGTGAAGTCATCGACACGCCTGAAGCGGCACGCGCGGCGACCGAGCGCCTCGGCGGCAAGTCCGTCGTCAAGGCGCAGGTGAAGGTCGGCGGCCGGGGCAAGGCCGGCGGCGTGAAGCTGGCGGCGACCCCGGACGAGGCCGTCGCCCGCGCGACGGACATCCTCGGCATGGACATCAAGGGCCACACGGTCCACAAGGTGATGATCGCCGAGACGGCTCCCGAGATCGTCGAGGAGTACTACGTCTCGTACCTCCTCGACCGCGCCAACCGCACCTTCCTGGCCATGGCCTCGGTGCAGGGCGGCATGGACATCGAGGAGGTCGCCGAGAAGACCCCCGAGGCGCTCGCCAAGGTCCCGGTCGACTCCAACGAGGGCGTCACGATCGAGAAGGCCCGCGCGATCGTCGCCCAGGCGAAGTTCCCCGAGGACGTCGCCGAGAAGGTCGCCGAGGTCATGGTGACCCTGTGGAAGACCTTCGTCGCCGAGGACGCGCTCCTCGTCGAGGTCAACCCGCTCGCCAAGGTCGCCTCCGGTGACATCCTGGCCCTGGACGGCAAGGTCTCGCTCGACGACAACGCCGACTTCCGCCAGCCCGAGCACGAGGCGCTGGAGGACAAGGCCGCCGCCAACCCGCTGGAGGCCGCCGCCAAGGCCAAGGGCCTGAACTACGTCAAGCTCGACGGCGAGGTCGGCATCATCGGCAACGGCGCGGGTCTCGTCATGAGCACCCTGGACGTCGTCGCGTACGCCGGTGAGGCGCACGGCAACGTCAAGCCCGCCAACTTCCTCGACATCGGTGGCGGCGCCTCCGCCGAGGTCATGGCCAACGGCCTGGAGATCATCCTCGGCGACCCGGACGTCAAGTCCGTCTTCGTCAACGTCTTCGGTGGCATCACCGCCTGTGACGAGGTCGCCAACGGCATCGTCCAGGCCCTGGAGCTGCTGAAGTCCAAGGGCGAGGACGTCACCAAGCCGCTGGTCGTGCGCCTGGACGGCAACAACGCGGAGCTGGGTCGCAAGATCCTTTCCGACGCGAACCACCCGCTCGTGCAGCGCGTGGACACCATGGATGGCGCGGCCGACAAGGCCGCCGAGCTCGCGGCTGCGAAGTAAGGGACGAGGACTCCAACACCATGGCTATCTTCCTCACCAAGGACAGCAAGGTCATCGTCCAGGGGATGACCGGCGCCACCGGTATGAAGCACACCAAGCTGATGCTCGGTGACGGCACCAACATCGTCGGCGGCGTGAACCCGCGCAAGGCCGGCACCACCGTCGACTTCGACGGCACCGAGGTCCCGGTCTTCGGCTCCGTCAAGGAGGCGATGGAGAAGACCGGCGCGGACGTCTCCGTC